>JANLSO010000138.1:0-6018 GCA_031362405.1 Thermoleophilia bacterium
CGACCTGCGGCTCTGGGTCGAGCAGCCCGCAAACGCCGGCCGGCCGGTCCCCGAGTTCCCCGCCTACATCGACCGCATCGCCATCGACATGCTCCGAGAACGCCGTACCTGGATGGAGTAGCGGATGACCGTCGCTACTCACACAGCTCAGCCTCGACGGATACCTCGCCTACGTTTTCTTGGACCCGCCTGCCTGAACGCTCGCCCTCGTCCTTGTGGCAGCGCTCTTTGCAACCCCCGCCGGCCAGCGTTTGCAGGAGCTGATTGCCGACGAGTCGATGAGTCTTCTCCAGTCGATGTCAACATCTGGTGACGGGCACCAGACGTTGACATCTCTCCTCACTCGCCACCTTCGGCGCGACGTGGCACGATCTCGTAGGTGACCAGTAGCTCCGCCGCGGCGCAGGACCTGCGCGACCTCGCGCGGCTCCGCCGCGTCCGGGACCGAATCGACCGGGAGTACGCGCAGCCGCTGAACGTCGAGGCGCTTGCCCGCGGCGTGAGCGTGTCGGCCGGACACCTCAGTCGCGAGTTCCGGCGCGCCTACGGCGAGACGCCCTACGCGTATTTGATGACGCGGCGCATCGAGCGCGCGATGGCGCTGCTGCGTCGCGGCGACCTCAGCGTCACCGAGGCCTGTTTTGCGGTCGGCTGCTCGTCGCTGGGCACGTTCAGCACGCGCTTCACCGAGTTGGTCGGCGTGCCCCCCAGCGCCTACCGGCGCCACGAGGGGCACGCCACGGCGGGGATGCCGTCGTGCGTCGCGAAACAGGTGGCCAGACCGATCAGGAATCGAGAAGCGCAGACCCCCGAGCCGCAGCTAGCGTGACCGTCATGAACATCACCATTCACTCCAGCTTCCTCCCGCACGACGACCCGGACGTCTCCCTGGCCTTCTATCGCGACACCCTCGGCTTCGAGGTCCGCGATGACGTCGGGTACAAGGGGATGCGGTGGATCACGGTCGGCCCCGGCGACCAGCCCGACACATCCATCGTCCTGCATCCGCCGGCCGTCGACCCCGGCATCACCGATGACGAGCGCCGCACCATCGTCGAGATGATGGCCAAGGGCACCTACGCGGGCATCAACCTGGCCACCGCCGACCTCGACAGCACCTTTGAGCGGCTGCGGGCAAGCGGCATCGAGGTCGTCCAGGAGCCGACCGACCAGCCGTACGGCGTTCGCGACTGCGCCGTCCGCGACCCTGCGGGCAACATGATCCGCATCCAGGAGCTGCGCTGAGCAGTCCGGCGATCACCGCCACGACCCGCACCGACGGGGAACACGATGAATGAGGGGAGAAGGACACGCGCGCCGCCTCCTGAGCGGCACGTTGCCGACAGCCACGATCTGATCCGCGTGCAGGGCGCGCGCGTGAACAACCTCAAGGACATCCATCTCGAGCTCCCGAAGCGTCGGCTGACGGTGTTCACCGGCGTCTCCGGCTCGGGCAAGAGTTCGCTGGTGTTCGGCACCATCGCCGCGGGAGTCGCAGCGGATCAACGAGACCTACAGCACCTTCGTGCCGGGCTTCATGCCGACGTTGGCGCGGCCAGAGGTCGATGTGCTCGACGGGCTGACGCCGGCGATCCTCGTCGACCAGGAGCGGATGGGTACGAACACTCGCTCGACGGTCGGCACCGCCACCGACGCCAACGCGTTGCTGCGAATCGTCTTCAGCCGGCTCGGCACGCCGCACATCGGCTCGCCCCAGGCGTTCTCATTCAACGTTGCCTCCGTCTCGGGCGCCGGCGCGGTCACCATCGAGCGCGGTGGCCGCACGACGAAGCAGAAGCGAAGCTTCCGCATCCTCGGCGGAATGTGCTCGCGCTGCGAGGGCCTGGGCTCGGTCACCGACTTCGATCTGTCTCAGCTGTACGACGACACCAAGTCGCTCAACGACCTCCTCTACAAGGAGCCGACCAAGATCACGGTCGACGGCATCAACCTGACCTACGAGGGTGTGATCCCGAAGATCCAGAAGTCGATGCTGTCGGAGGACGTCGACGCGATGCAGCCCCACATCCGTGCGTTCGTGGAGCGGGTGGTCACGTTCACGACGTGTCCCGACTGCGGTCGCACCCGACTCAGCCAGGCGGCCAGGTCGTCGAGGGTCAACGGGATCAACATCGGGGATGCCTGCGCGATGCAGATCAGCGATCCTGGCCGAGTGGGTGCGCGGTCTCGACGAGCCGTCGGTCGCGCCGCTGCTGGCAAAGCTGCAGCACACGCTCGACTCGTTCGAGGAGATCGGTTTGGGCTACCTCAGCCTCGACCGGTCGTCGGGGACACTGTCGGGCGGCGAGTCCCAGCGGACCAAGATGATCCGGCACCTCGGGTCGTCGCTCACCGACGTCACCTACGTCTTCGACGAGCCGACGACCGGGCTGCACCCGCACGACATCGAGCGAATGAACGGCCTGCTGCCGCAGCTGCGTGACAGGGGCAACACGGTGCTCGTCGTCGAGCACACGCCCGAGACGATCACGATCGCCGACCTCGGCCCGAAGGCCGGGAGCGAGGGCGGCGAGGTGATGTTCGAGGGGACCGTCGCGGGGTTACGGGCCAGCGACACGTTCACCGGGCGGCACCTGAACGACCGCGCCGCCCTGAAGCCGTCGGTGCGCGCGCCGTCGGGGGTGCTGGAGGTGCGTGGCGCCCCCACCCACAACCTGCGCGACATCGACGTCGACATCCCGCTCGGCGTGCTCGCTGTCATCACCGGGGTGGCGGGCTCCGGGAAGAGCTCGTTGATCCACGGCTCGGTGTCTGGGCGAGACAGCGTGGTGACGGTCGACCAGACCCCGATCCGCGGCTCGCGGCGGAGCAACCCGGCGACGTACACCGGACTGCTCGACCCGATTCGCACGGCCTTCGCCAAGGCCAACGGCGTGAAACCGGCGCTGTTCAGTGCCAACTCCGAGGGCGCCTGCTCCAACTGCAACGGCGCCGGCGTCGTCTACACCGACCTGGCGATGATGGCCGGCGTCGCGACGGTGTGCGAGGAGTGCGAGGGGAAGCGGTTTCAGGCGGAGGTTCTCGACTACACATTCGGCGGGAAGAACATCAGCGAAGTGCTCGCGATGCCGGTCGGCGAGGCCGAGGCGCTTTTGGGCTCCGGCGAGGCACGCACGACCACTGCGCATGCCATCCTCGGCCGGCTTCGCGACGTCGGGCTGGGCTACCTCAGCCTTGGCCAGCCGCTCACGACGCTGTCCGGTGGCGAGCGGCAGCGGCTGAAGCTGGCCACCCAGATGGCCAGCAAGGGCGGCGTCTACGTCCTCGACGAGCCGACCACGGGCCTGCACCTCGCCGACGTCGAACAGTTACTCGGCCTGCTCGACCGGCTCGTCGACTCCGGCACTTCGGTCATCGTCATCGCGCATCACCAGGCGGTCATGGCGAACGCCGACTGGATCATCGAACTCGGCCTTGGCGTCGGCCACGACGGCGGCCGGGTCGTCTTCGAGGGCACGCCCGCCGACCTCGTCGCCGCCCACTCCACCCTCACCGGCGAGCACCTCGCGGCCTACGTCGGCACCTGATCGACGCGTTCGGGGTCGTTGCGCTTCGGTAACCGTCGCGTTACGCTCGCGCCCGTCCGGGGAGCACGCGACACGGGAGGCGCGATGACGATGATCGGCGATGGATCCCATGATCACCCCTGGGAGCTCACCACCCCGAGCGGGCAGGGTGGCTTCCAGATGCACCGCGACGAAGAGGCCGATCCACCGGCTCTTGTCTGCACTGTCGGAAAGACGCAGCTCCGCTATCACCTGCGCTGCATTGACGACCTGCACGCGATGCTCACGACGCATGGCGACTGGATGCGCCTCGGAAGCGCCGATGAGCAAAAGCCGGCGGCCGATGGCACGGTCGAGGCCTGGGCGCGTTCTGAAGAGAACCCCGTGGGCGGCTGGTACGGGCTGAAGAAGGGTTTGCGGGGACGATTCGCCAACTACGTGCCCCCGGTGCTAGAGGTGCTCGGCCTGGCGGAGGTCGAACACAAGGCGCGCAACAACCGGATGCGGGCCACGCGATGAAGCGGTTCGAGGTTCATGCGTCGATCGCTGCGCAGCCGGCAACGGTCTGGGCATTGCTCACCGACGCACCCGGCTACCCCGCGTGGAACCCCACGGTCCAGGCAATCGAGGGCCGCATCGCCGACGGCGAGAGGATCACCGTGCGCCCGACGATCAGCCTCGGTCGCGTCTTTGCGGTCAAGGTGACCGAGTTCGTCCCAGACACGCGGCTGGTCTGGAAAGGCGGAATGCCGCTCGGGCTGTTCACGGGAACGCGCACATTCACGCTCACTCCAGAGTCCGACGGCCGGGTGGCGTTCACGATGCACGAGGACTACGCCGGGCTCATGTCACCGCTCATCACCAGGTCGATCCCCGACCTACAGCCCGCGTTCGATGAGTTCGCGGTCGCCCTCAAACAACGTGCGGAGCGCGGATGACGCAACGACATGGCGTCGCCCAAGCATTTCAGGCCCTGGGCGACGTCCAGAGGCTGGCGATCATCGACCTTCTGCGCGAACGACCGCGGCCGGTCGGTGAGCTTGCCGAACTGCTGCCGGTCAGCCGGCCCGCCGTGTCTCGGCATCTGCGGGTCCTCAAAGAGGCGGGCCTGATTGCGGACGTCGCCATTGGCACGCGCCGGATCTACACGTTGCAGGAGAATGGCGTTTCGTCCCTTACCGGCTACCTCGACGAGCTCTGGGATGACGCGCTGCGCCGCTTCGCGCTGGTCGCCGACAACGTCGCACCACCGATCGACGATGCCTGACGAGGCGCTCATGGTTGAGCGCTCCGTGATCGTCAGCGGCACTCCCGAGGCGGCGTTCACCTTGTGGACGGACCGATTCGGATTGTGGTGGCCCCTGCGCGCGCACTCGTTCACGCGAGAGGGCGCGCTGGAGGTGGTTCTCGAGTCTCACGTGGGTGGGCGCATTTTTGAGCGAGCTCGGGATGGGACCGAGCACGACTGGGGCACGATCACCGAGTTTGACCCGCCGCGGCGACTTCGCCACACGTGGTATCTGGGCTTCACGCCGGCCGAAGCGACAAATGTCGAGGTGCGGTTCGACGCACATGGGGGCGCTCAAACCCTCGTGACGGTGATCCAGACCGGCTTTGAACGACTGGATGGCGAGTCGAAGAATCGGCGTGACGGTAACGAGCGCGGTTGGGCCGGCGTCATTCCGCTCTTCGAAGCCGCAGCCCGACGGCAGTGAGTGACGCGGCATCCCCCGCTTCGCGCAGTCAACAAACGGTGCCCGGCACCAGATGTTGACATTCACCTGCCTCGTAACCGAGCTCTGCATCGGCCTCAGCGAGTTTGGATCACGGCGATGGCTTCGATTTCCACTCGGGCGCCGAGGGGGAGCGCGGCGACGCCAATCGTCGAGCGGGCGGGAGCGTGGTTACCGAAGCGCTCGGCGTAGACGGCGTTCATGGCGGCGAAGTCGGCCATATCGGTGAGGAACACCGTGCACTTGACCACGTTGCTCATCTCGGCGCCCGCGGCCTCGAGGACCGCGGCGACGTTGGTAAGAACCTGGCCGGTCTGCTCGGTGATACCGCCGTCGACCAACGCTCCGGTAGCGGAATCGACGGGAACCTGCCCCGATGCGAAGACCATCTCACCCGGCCCGGCGACGATGGCCTGGCTATAAGGAGCGCCCGCGACGGGGGCTGGGGCGTTCTCGGTACGGATGATTCTCACCGGCGAACCTCTACTCCCGCGCGGGCCATGGCGTCCTTCACTTCGGAGATCGAATAGACGCCATCGTGGAAGACCGATGCGGCGAGCACGGCGTCGGCGTGGCCCCGGGTGACGGCGTCAGCGAAGTGCTCGAGGGTTCCCGCTCCACCGGAGGCGATCACCGGCACGAGAGTTTTAGCGCCCCCATGCGCGTCGAACCGCACCTCGTCATTTGTCGCTTCGGCCGGCGTGAATCCCAGATACCACGTGTTGCGAAGTCGCCGCGGCGGGTCAAACTCGGTGATC
>JANLSO010000168.1:0-18791 GCA_031362405.1 Thermoleophilia bacterium
ACCGCCCAGCAGCATCGCGATCCCCGGCAGCAGCAGCAGGCACCCGCACACGAGTGCAATCACTCGGCTCGACCTCATGGTTTCCTTCCGTTGATCAGAAGAACTCGGCGTGTTCGATCCGGCAGCGAAAGAACTCGCCCTGCGCCCATCGTTCGGTGCCGAGCCACCATCCGGCGCGCATCGTCGAGGGAACCGTGTAGCCACCGAAGGTGGTCTCGGCCTCACACATCACTCCGAACGTGTGAATCTGGTGGGCATTCTTGTCGGGGCTGCCCCACCGGGGCAGCGTCACGGTGCGCAGCGCTCCGTATTCGTCGACGTCGATGGTGACGTCGTGTGTGAAGGCGCCGATGGCGATCGTGGCGATCGCGCGGTCGTCGTCGATGCCGCTCCAGACGACATCGGGCCCGAACGCAGCGCCGGGTACCAACGCAACAGCCTCGCTTGCATGGCGGCCTGCGGAGCTGCGGGTCGTGTCAGGTCCCGAGGCGGTCATGACGGGCACGACGCCGAACATCCGCCAACGCATTTCGCCGGTCCCATTGGTGTAACGGTCGCTACCGCTGATCCGCATCGGGAAGCGACCCGCGGTCGCGGCCCAGATGAAGCCATCCGGGGAGAGAATCTGATGCGCGGTAAACGACTTCCATGTGCCGATGCGGATCTCGCCACGCATGGTGAAGCGAACTGCACGTCGCAGGGGCGTGCCAGGCGCGATCGCGTGGCGCAACCACCGCGCCACAGGGCTGGGTAGGTGCTCGAGCGCATCAGGATCGAACGCGACATCGCCGTTCGTGGTCGATGCCTCGAGTTCGGTCCATGCATCACGCACGTTCGACGGCAAGGACCCGGGGCACGCAATCGCGGTTGTCGGCGCGGCGCTACTCATCTGTGACGGCCCAACACCTGTGGCGATCCGTATCGCACCTCAACCCCGTGCCTCGCGTGCAAAATATGCCGAGCTACCGGGGTCTGGGGCAGTGCGGTATCAAAGGGCGGATACCCGATGCGAGGCCGGGCGAAACGCGATGGGGTCGCGACGTCGTATCCACAGGCGTCGCAGTTCGTCGCTGCCCCAGACGATCACGGGGAAGGTCGCCAACACGGCAAGCTCGGTCAGGCCGAGCGCGGCGGTGTGGAAGATGCCCTGCAGCGGGGGCAGGTAGATGACCGCGGCGGCGAAGACCAGCTCGAAGGCGATTCCGGCGATGAGCAGCGGGTTCGAGAACACGCCGATCTCGCGCAACGAGGCCCGGTTCGTGCGCGACGCGAACGCGGTGCCCACCTGGCACGCGGTGATGCCCGCGAACGACATCGTCGTCGCCGTCAGATAGACGTCATGCAGGGGTGCTCCCGTGCCGGTGGGATCGCCAAACGACCATCCGCCGCGCGTCAGCACGAAGAAGAAGCCGCCGGCCACCAGAGCCGCTTCGAGGAGCCCCAGCCACAACCACGCCCGGATCAGCATGGCGCCGGTCAGGAGCCCACTCTTGCGCGAGCGCGGTGGTTGGTCCATCAGCCCGGGCTCCGCGGGCTCGCGTCCGAGTGCGAGCGCCGGCAGCGTCTCGGTGCCCAGGTCGATGGCGAGGATCTGCAGGGCAGTGAGCGGCAGCGGGATGTTGCCGCCGGACATGGCGAAAAGCAGAAATGGCACCATCTCGGGAGTGGCGTGGGCGAAGATGTAGGTGACGAATTTTCGGATGTTGTCGTAGACCGTGCGGCCCTCTTTGACCGCCGCGACGATCGACGCGAAGTCGTCGTCTTCGAGCACCATGACCGCGGCCTCGCGGGCCACGTCGGTGCCCGAGGCGCCCATGGCGATGCCGATGTCGGCGCGGCGCAGCGCCGGCGCGTCGTTGACCCCGTCGCCGGTCATCGCAACGGTGTGCCCGGCAGCGCGCAGGGCGTCGACGATCCGTAGCTTCGCCTCCGGGGAGCTGCGCGCGATGATCAGCTCCGGTGAGTCGCGCAGGGCCTCGTCCAGACGGTCGTCGCTCAGTGAATCGAGCTGCGGGCCGGTCAGGATCTGAGGGTGCTCGCCGACGATGCCGGCCTCCCGTGCGACCGCGCCGGCGGTCAGGCCGTCGTCACCGGTGATCACGATGATCCGGATTCCCGCGCGTTTGCAGTCGCCGACGGCGGCGGGCACCTGAGTACGCAGCGGGTCGCGCATCGCGATGAGCCCGAGGAAGCACAGCCCCGACTCGGCGGCCTCACGGTCGTCAGCGCGCTGCTCGGAGATGTCGGGTGCTGGGCGCATCCCAAAGCCGAGCACCCTCAAACCCGCGGCGGCGTAGGCCTCGAAGGCGACACGCACGACGGCGACGGCGCCGGGATCGAGCGGCCGCTCACTGCCGTCGGCGGCGCGCAGCGTGGTGCACCGCTCGAGCAACTCGAGCGGTGCACCCTTGGCGTGGAGCCACGGCTGGCGGTCGGGATCGACGTCGAGTGTCGCCATGCGCTTCAACCGGGCGTCGAAGGCGAACAGTCGGCGCCGCTGGGCATCACGTCCGCCCTGGATCGCGCCGACATCGACCCCCAGCTGGGCGGCAGCGAGAAGCAGTGCACTCTCGCTCGGATCACCGCTGCGCGACCACATCCCGTCGTCGCCGCGTGTCAGCGTGGCGTTGTTGCAGAACACCGCGGTGCGCAGCAGATCGGGCACCGGGCCGGTTGCCGGCGACACCCCATCCCCGATCGCGACCGTGTGGCCGTCTTGCCACAGCGACGTCGCGGTCATCCGCCCCTCGGTCAGGGTGCCGGTCTTGTCGGTGCAGATGACGTCCGTCGAGCCGAGTGTCTCGACCGCGGTCAGTTTCTTGACCAGCGCGTGGCGTGTGGCCATCCGCCGGACCCCGACTGCCAGCGCGAGCGTGATCGTCGGCAGCAGGCCCTCGGGAACGTTGGCCACGAGCAGGCCGACCGCGAAGACGCCCGCGTCGGTGAGGCTGAGCCCACCGACCAAATACCCGAGGACGAAGAAGGTAACGCCGATCCCGACCGCGACGAGCGCGATCAGTTGGGCGGCCTTGTTGACCTGCCGCTGGAGCGGCGACGGCCCGTCGACGACGCCCTGTGACAGCGCCGCGATCCGCCCGAGCTGCGTATGCATGCCGGTGCCGTAGACGACGGCCTGGGCGTCGCCACCGGTACACAGCGTCCCGGCGAACACGAGGTCTTCGGCCTCCAGGGGCGCGGCCGCCGGCCGTGAGCGTTCCGCGCTGCGCGTCACGGGTTGGGACTCGCCCGTCAACGGCGACATGTCGACCTCGACCGCGCCGGCGATCAGACGCGCGTCGGCCGACAGGCGGTCGCCCTCGGCGAGCAGCAGCAGGTCTCCGGGGACCAACGCCGCCGCGTCGATCTCGACCGGGTCACCGCCACGCCGAACACGTACGCGAGGGGGCAACAGGTCGCGAAGCGCGTCGGTGGCGTGCTCGGCTTGACGTTCCTGCGCGAACGCGAACGCGGCGTTGAGGAGGATCACCACGACGATCGCGACGGCGAGCGCGGGCACACCGGTGGCCAGCGACAATGCCGCCGCCAACCACAAGAGCAGCGCCAGCGGGTGGGTGAACTGATCGAGCAGGCTATGCCACCACCGCGGGCCGACCTCACGACGAATCTCGTTCGGCCCGAACTGGTGCAGACGGCGGGCGGCCTCGCGGTCGTCCAGCCCGCCCACCTGAGTGCGCAGGTGGGCGAGTAGCCGCGTCGCGTCTTCCTCGGGATCCAGGCGCGCGTCAGAGAGGGGTTCTGGGACGCTCACCTCGGTCCGAGACTGCGTTAGCCGATTGCCGGGCGGCTCTTATGGTGCGTAAACCGCGTGAGGTGAAGGCGCGTGGCCAGAGCGGGAACCAGGGCCGCGCCGGTGACGGCGAGCAAAACGGCCACCGCGAACGCGCTGATGGCGACCCAGAACATGATCGTGGCCATCGTGCCCCAGCCCCATGCCGAGAGCAGCGAGCTGCGGAGCATCTGGCCCCGGTAGACCGAGTCGACAAGGCCGCTGATGTCCTTACCCTTGGGATCGGTTCGCGCCAGGCTGCTGAGCTCGGAATAGGTGGTCAGGCCCGCGAGGCGGGGGTCGGTTTTGGCGGCCGCGTCGATCGATTCGATCACGTGCACCTGGATGTACTGGTCGGAGAACACCTTGGCCTCGGAACCGTTCGTTACGCTGGTGCCGCCGTACGACTGGATGTCGGCCGGCAGGCCCGGGCTCCCAGCGGGAGCGAAGCTGATTTTCTGGCTGACGAGCTGATCGCGGACGTTGCTGTCGATGTACCTACTGCCGGCCAACGTCAGCCCCCCTGCGACGACGAGAACCAGGGCGAAGATGAGTGCGGTGATGCCGATTGCTTTGCGGGTCATGCGAACACCTCTCGTTTCGAGAAGCCGAGCCGGCACCGTGGGTGTCACGCTCGGCGATAAATGGCGACGTGGCGAGCCTCCGCGACGAAGGAGATCTCCACCGGCGTCTGCAGGTTGCGCAACTGCAGGGCGGGTGGGCCACCATCACGTCGGAGGCCCGGGCCAGCTCGCCCCGCGGCAAGAGCCTCACCCTCGGCGGCGATGATCTTGGCGCGCTTTTCGCGCTCGGCGTCGGCGTGGCGTGCCATCGCCCGCGTCATGCTGTCGGGTAGCCGGATGTCTTTCAGCTCGACCAGGCTCACCACGATGCCCCAGCCCTCTCCTGCAGAGAGGCATCACCCACGGCTAACAACATTTCGTCCCCCGTCTCCTACATGCAGGGCATGTCGAGCCACCGGGGTCTCGGGCAGCGCATCTCTTACTCTGAGGCTTGATACCCGAAGCGGCGTTCTCCCAAACGCGTCGCGGCCGCAGCGCCAGGCGGACGGGCTCGGCGCCGCGGGAAACGTGGACGCGAGGAAGTGCTGAGGTTATGTCTGGTGCCAGACACCAGACATAACCTCAGGGCGATCTCCTGGAGCTGCGGGTCGAGGGCGGTGAAAGTGTCCATGAACCCGGCGAGCAGATGGACCTGGTCTACCAGGGTGTGCTCCGGGACGAAGAAGTTCTGCGAGAAACCGCCCTCGCCCTCGGAGTTGCCCGTGTGGTCGTACGGGTAGACCTCGTACTCGTAGGAGAGGGCGGTCTCGTAATCGAGGACCGACGGGTACGGCGGCGCGCCGATGTCGGTGAGGTCCGCGGCGAGCCCAACCCTGCCGGTCCTACGAGCCCACGCGAGCGTGTCGCGGTAGAAGATGCGATCCGTCGCCAGAGGGCTGACCATCTGGCCGGTTCCGATGAACGCCTGGTAGAGGTCGGGTCGGCGCTGGATGGCGAGCACGCCGAGAATCGAACCCCACGACTGGCCGATCAGGTAGATCCGCTCCCGGCCGAAGCGCTCACGCAGAGCCCCCGGGACCGCCGACCAGGAACAGAAGAACCGGGTTCTCGGTGCTGTGACCGCGGATCATCATCGCCAGGTCGTGACCACCGATCGAGACCCGGGTGATCTCGGCGACGCCGCGGCGCAGGTAGAGGCCGATAGGTCGCCGTGAAGGGCGACACCCTCTGCTCGGGTCAGCCTGCGGGCGACTCCGGCGCCGATCGTCGCGCCAAAGAGCAGTGGAAGGAGCGAGGGCAGGATGTGGAAGCCGCGCCCGACCACGAAGGCGAGGATCCCGTACGTGCTGGCGTGGATGCCGTCCACGGTGGGCCCATCGGTGCCGACTCGGGCGGGTTCGTAGACGACCGCGAAGGCGGCCGGAGCGGCGAGCATCGCCCAGCGCGAGCGCATCAGCCGGCCGACGGTGGCGCCGACGGCAAGGCTGAGCGCGAGCGACCACAGGGCCCGCCCGCTGGTCAGCGGTCCGCGCGGCATCCACCACGCGGCGAGCAGCCCCCAGAGGGAGACAGCCGCGATGGCGAGACCAAAGCCGACGCGGCGATCGCGCCACGCCGGTCCCCGCGCGGCACCCCGACGGTCGCGGCCGAGTGGGCGCGTGCCATCTGCTCGGGCACTCATGAGTCGGAAAGGGCCTCCGCGATCTCCGAGGCCCAGTCACCGACGAGAACCCAGTCGCGGAAGTCGCCCTCGGGGGCGCGCACGGCGACCATGACCGCGCGCTCGCCGAAGCTCAGCAGGTGTTTGTCCAGGCGGCCCGCGAAGAGGCGATGCTCTCGCGCGCCGCTCGCCGCGACCAGCTCCTCTACATGTACGGCGTGCGCTTCGTCCGGATGCGGCGGTTCACCGATCGGCCCGCTGCTGAAAAGCCACACCGGGCGGCCGATCATGGCGGGGCCATGATCAGTGATGAACTGCGCCGCCGCATCCATCCACCGGCCCATGTAGACGGCGCTTCCGAGTATGAGGGCGTGGTAGGGGTCGAGAGATTGGACCTCATCGATCCGCCTCACGTCGGTCGCGATGCCCGCCTGGGCGAGGACGCGCCCGATCTCCTCGGCGATCTCCTGCGTCGCGCCGTGCTTGCTGGCTGATGCGATCAGAACGGTCATCTCATCTCCAGGATCGGTCGGCTCACTATCGGACCGGCTTCGGCCAATGGGCGCCTGCCTGCGATCACCCTCTTGCGCCCCGTTCGCGTGTGCACGGCACAGCGAGCCACCGGGGCCTGGGGCGGCGCCTACAGGCGGCGTATGCCCGCTGTCGCGGCGTGCAAAACGCGCTGAGACCCGAGGCCGGACTCGCGGGGTAGGAGAACGAGTGCGTTTCAGGCTCCACTGGTGGGGTAGCGCTATGAGCACGGATGCCGCAATGACCGCAGAGTCCGCAGTCGACCTCTACTGGCTTCCACTCGGCGCGGGAGGGCACTCAGTCCGGTTCAACGGGCGCGTCTTCGAGGCGTTGGTGGCGTGTGTCGAGCGACGTCAGACGTACGACCTCTACCACTCCGCGCTGCAGGTACGGGTTCCCGCGGGCTGCTTCGTGATCGAGATGACCCCCGTTATCGACACGTTCGGCAGCGGGCGCGGCGTCGTCGCGGAGGGCCCCGTCGGGGCCCGTCGGGCGGGGCGTCTACGGATCTTCCGCTACGAGGTGCGTCGCTGGCCTGATGGAAGCATTCCGGACGTCGGCGAGGCGGTCGAGAGCCCGCGGCGACTGACCCATGATCAGGCCGTCGCGCAACGCGTGCTCGACCTGGTTCCCCACATCCCCACGTTGGTGTGGGGTCGCGACGAGTGCCACGTGGGCGAGATGTGGAACTCCAACTCGCTGACGAGCTGGCTGATCGCGCGCAGCGGCCTACCGATCGACACGATTCACGCCCCCGCCGGCGGTCGTGCGCCAGGCTGGCGTGCCGGCATCGTCGTCGCCCGTCGTAGCGGGTGAGCTGCCCAAACCACCCGCCGAGGTTTCGGTGTCCGCAGGGCGGGTAGCTGCCCAGCGCGGGTGCGCAGAATGTATGGCCCAGCGACCGCGTTGCCCCAGACCCCGGTGGCGTTCGATACCTCTCGACCCAACGGCGGAATCATAATGGCGGAAACGCAACCAGTGGCCACGCTCACAGAGCAAAAATTCGCCGCGCACGCCATCGGCGCGACGAAGGTCTACGGCGAAGGCGACGCCGAGGTGCGGGCGATCGACGGGATCGACGTCGAGTTCGCAACCGGCGCGTTCACGGCGATCATGGGGCCCTCGGGTTCGGGCAAATCGACGCTCATGCAGTGTATGGCCGGCCTCGACCAGCTGACATCCGGGCAGACCTGGATCGGCGACGTCGAGCTGAGCGGCCTCTCGGAGAAGCAGATCACGAAGGTCCGGCGCGACCGCGTGGGATTCATCTTCCAGGCGTTCAACCTGGTGCCGACCCTCACCGCACGCGAGAACATCCGTCTGCCGCTGGATATCGCGGGGCGTGAGCCCGAGGGCGACTGGATGAACCAGGTGATCGCCGCCCTCAACCTGCAAGATCGCCTCGGGCACCGTCCATCTGAGCTGTCGGGCGGCCAGCAGCAACGCGTCGCCGCGGCGCGAGCGCTGATCTCACGTCCGGACATCGTCTTTGCCGACGAGCCGACCGGGCAACTCGACTCGCAGGCGTCGGGTGCCCTGCTGACGTTCATGCGCAGGGCCGCCGACGAGTTCGGCCAGACCATCGTCATGGTCACCCACGAGCCGTCGGCAGCGAGTCGTGCCGACCGCGTGATCTTCCTGGCCGACGGACGGGTCGTCGACGAAATGGCCACGCCCACGCCGGAATCGATCCTCGATCACATGAAAACGCTCACGGCCGGGCCGCGGACATGATCGCCCGGCTCGCGATGCGGAACCTGCGGGCCAGCAAGCTCCGACTCTTTCTGACCTCGCTCGCCGTCGTCCTCGGCGTCGGCTTCGTCGTCGGGTCGTTCGTGCTCGGAGACACCATCAACAAGGCGTTCGACGGCGTCTTCGCCACCGCAACCGCGGGCGTGGCGGTGCAGATCCAGGGCGAGAAGACGGTCTCCGAGGCAGACCGCCAGCCCGTTGCGGCGTCGCTCCTGCCGAAGATTCGCGCGGTTGAGGGCGTGCGGACGGCCGAAGGTTCCGTCGCGGGTATCGCTCAGATCATCGGCACGGACGGAGAACCGGCCGGGGTGCAGGGACCACCGGCGCTGGGCTTCAGCTGGTCGGACGACCCCGATCTCAACCCCTTGCGGATCACCTCAGGCATGCCACCGCGCGCCCCGAAAGACGTGGTCATCGACAAGACGACGGCCAACACGGAGAAATTCGCACTCGGCGATCAGGTCCGCATCATCACCGCATCAGGTTCGGCCGAGTATCGGCTGGTGGGGATCGTGGCGTTCGGCGAGCAGAACAACCTTGCAGGCGCAACGCTCACGGCCTTCACCGTCGCCACAGCCCAAACGGCCCTCGACTCGGTGGATCGCTTTCAGATCGTGAGCGTCACCGGTGACCAGGGGGTCGCCGAGTCGGCCCTCGCCGCGAGGATCCAGGCGACGCTGCCGGCCGGATACGAGGCCATCACCGGCAAGGCGGCCGCCAAGCAGAGCAGCGACCAGTTCAAGCAGTTCGTCGACATCTTTCGCAACTTCCTGCTGGCGTTCGCGGCCATCGCCCTGTTCGTCGGCAGCTTCATCATCTTCAACGCGTTCAAGATCACGGTGGCCCAGCGCACCCGCCAACTCGGGCTGCTGAGGGCCGTGGGCGCCTCATCAGGCCAGGTGATCGGGTCGGTGCTGCTCGAGGCCCTGGTCATCGGCTTTGCCGCGTCGATCATCGGGATCATCTTTGGTATCGCGTTCGCCGCGCTGCTTCGGGTCGGCTTCAACGCGGTCGGTGCCTCCCTCCCACCGACCAGCCTTCAGATCGAGCCACGCTCGCTCATCGTGGGCCTGATTGTCGGTGTGGTCGTTACGTTCGTCTCGGCGCTGGTGCCGGCATGGAAGGCCAGCCGCGTGCCACCGATCGCCGCGATGCACGACATCCAGGTGGCTGGGTCACCGCGGGCCCGCCTGGCCGTGTCGATCGTGCTCGCCGCCTTGGGCATGGCGCTCGTGCTCTTCGGAACGCTGGCATCGCTCAGCGGCCTCTCGCAACGGTTCAGCCTGATCGGCCTTGGCGCGGTGTTGCTGTTCCTCGGTGCCGCCATGCTGACCCAGTACGTCGCGCGGCCTCTGGCCCGGTTCATCGGTGCCCCGATGGCGCGGACCGGCCTGGCGGGACGGCTGGGTCAGGAGAACGCCATGCGCAACCCGTCGCGGACCGCCCAGACCGCGGCCGCGCTCACCATCGGTGTGGCGCTCGTCACCGGCGTGACCGTCTTTGCCGCGTCGCTCAACGAAACGTTCGTCGGAGCGGTCGACAAGCGCGTCACCGCGGATGTCGTGATCTTCTCGGGCAACCAGCAGCCGTTCAGCGTCGCCGCCGCGCCCGCGCTGGCCGACGCACCCGAATTGGCGGGCGTCACTGCCTGGCGCTACGGCGAGTTCAAGGACGAGCGGGGCGACACCCAGCCCGTCGGCGCGGTCGACCCGGCCCAATTCAACGATGTCTACGACGCAGACGTAACGGCCGGCTCGATGGGGGCGCTCGCGCAGCCCGACACCATTGCCGTGCAGAAGAACTACGCCGCCGACAACGATCTGACCGTGGGCTCGGCGCTACCCGTGCTCTTCGCAAAGACCGGCAACACCTCTCTGCGCGTCGCGGCCATCTTCGACGACGAGACCTTCGGCAGCTTCTTTGTGTCCGTTTCCCAGTACGAGCGCGACTTCACCAACCAGCAGGACACGGTCATCCTGGCCCGCGCGCGCGACGGTGTCTCCCCCGACGCCGCGAAGGCCGCGGCCGAAAGGGATCTGAGGAATTTCCCGAACCTCGACGTACGCACAAAAGCCGAGTACAGCGACTTCATTGCCAGCCAGATCAACGGGTTTCTGCGGCTCTTCTACGTCCTACTGGCGATGGCCGTGATCATCGCGATCTTCGGCATCATCCTGACGCTCGCCCTCTCGGTTTTCGAGCGAACCCGGGAGATCGGGCTGCTCCGCGCCGTTGGGCTCTCGCGGCGCAGCGTCCGAGCAATGATCCGCTGGGAGGCGATCATTGTGGCGCTGATCGGGGCGTTGGTCGGCGTGGTGCTCGGCGTCTTCCTCGGGGTGGTCAGCGTGTCGGCGATCCCCGAGTTCACGGCCCTGGCGATCCCCTGGGGATCGATGATCGTGTTCCTGGTCGTCGCCGGCATCTTCGGCGTGCTAGCGGCGATCCTGCCGGCGCGGCGCGCGGCGCGACTGAACATCCTGAACGCGATCCAGAGCGAGTAGGAGACCAGTTGATCCGGCGCTCGACACCGGAGACACATGACAATCGGAGGACACGGTGATGGGTTACGACGATGGGAACTGGTGGGCGTGGGTTGCCATGAGCATTGGGATGCTCGCGTTCTGGGGGCTGGTCCTCTGGGGCGTATTCTACTTTATGAGGGGCGGGTCGCAGCAGACGCCAGGCCGCAGTGCGGATGACATCCTGCGTGAGCGCTTCGCCGCCGGCGAGATCGACGAACCGGAGTTCCGGAAGCGCTCGGACGCTCTTCACGAGTCGGACGTCGGGACCCGACAATGAGTCACGCTCTCGAGGGCGTCGCCGTCCCAGCAGACGCGGTGCGCCCACCCGAGCAGACGGTTGTCCTGGATGTACGCCCGATCTGGCGTGGATCGGAGACCGGCGGCCTTGAAGCCGCTCTCGGGCGCCGGCCGGGGGTGCGGCAGGTGATGGTCAACCCGGTGGGCCAGACCGCCACCGTGGTCTACGACCCGAGTGAGGCCTCGCCCAGTGACCTCAGTGGTTGGGTGGCCGAGTGCGGATACCACTGTGCCGGCCGTTCGGTACCCGCGCACCTCTGTGACGCGGCCCTCACACCCGAAGGGCCCCACGCTGGTCACGCCCCCGAGACGCCGCGTTCTCCTGAAGAAGTCATGGGACATGGCGGGCACGGCGACATGTCGATGGGCGACATGGTCGCCGATATGCGCAACCGGTTCCTGGTGGCGGCCGTCTTCGCCATCCCGATTCTCCTGTGGTCGCCGATCGGCAGAGACGTCCTCGGTGTCTCGGTGGGCGTCCCGTTCGGCCTGCGCGAAGACGTCTGGGCGCTGATACTGAGCCTGCCGGTGGTGTTCTACGCCTCGTCCATCTTCTTTTCAGGGGCCGTGCGCGCGTTGCGGGCACACACCCTCGACATGATGGTTCTGGTCGCGGTCGCCATCGGCACGGGCTGGATCTACTCGGTCATCGTGACCCTCTCCGGCGGCGGAGACGTCTTCTATGAAGCCATCGCGGTGCTTGCCGCGTTCGTGCTGCTCGGACACTGGTTCGAGATGCGCGCTCGTGGCGGCGCCAACGAGGCGATACGCACGTTGCTCGATCTCGCCCCGCCGCACGCCCTGGTACTGCGGGCAGGAGACCCGGTGGAGGTCCCGACGGCCGAGATCGTCGTCGGCGACCTGCTTCTCGTGCGCCCGGGGGCGAAGATCGCCGTCGATGGGGTGGTCGAGGAGGGTGACAGCGACCTCGACGAGTCGATGGTCACCGGCGAAAGCCTTCCCGTCCACAAGGCTCCGGGCGACCCGGTTATCGGCGCCACCATCAACCGCAACGGCACCCTGCGCGTACGCGCCACCAAGGTCGGGGCCGACACCGCCCTCGCCCAGATCGTGGCGTTGGTGCAGGAGGCCCAGAACTCGAAGGCCCCCGGCCAACGCCTCGCCGATCGCGCGGCGTTCTGGCTGGTGCTTGTCGCCCTCATCGGCGGTGGCCTGACCCTGGCCGCATGGCTGGGCTTCAGTGACCGCCCCGCGAGCGCGGCGATCCTGTTCGCGATCACCGTCGTGGTGGTGACCTGCCCCGACGCCCTCGGCCTTGCGACTCCGACGGCGATCATGGTCGGGAGCGGCCTCGGCGCCAAGCGCGGCATCCTGTTCAAGAGCGCCGTCGCCCTCGAGGCATCCGCGAGCATCGGGGTGGTGATCCTCGATAAGACCGGCACCCTCACAAAGGGCGAGCCAGAGGTCACCGACGTTGTCACCCAGGGGATCACCGAAGCCGAGCTGCTGCGCCTCGCCGCCGCCGTCGAACGCAACTCCGAACACCCTCTGGCCGCCGCCGTCGTTGATCGCGCCGAGGCCGCAGGCGTGGAAGCTGCAACAGCCGAGGGGTTCGAGAACGTCCCCGGCCACGGCGCTACCGCGACGGTCGAGGGCAGGCGCGTCGTCGTCGGCAACCGGCGGCTGATGGAAGCCGAAGGCGTCGACATCGGCCCGCTCGGCGCACGCCGTCAGGAATTCGCCGCGGGCGGGCGTACCGCCGTGATCGTCGCCATCGACGGGCAGGCGATGGGCCTGGTGGCCATCGCCGACGCCGTGCGCCCGAGCTCGGCCGCGGCCGTCGCCGCCCTCCACGACGCCGGCGTCGAGGTTGTGATGCTGACCGGAGACAACGAGGCCACCGCGCAGCGCATCGGCGAGGCATTGGGCATCGACACCGTGATCGCTGAAGTGCTCCCCGGCGACAAAGCCGCAAAGGTCGCCGAATTTCAGGCCGCCGGCAGGCGGGTCGCGATGGTCGGAGACGGTGTCAACGACGCGCCGGCCCTCGCCCAGGCTGACCTTGGCATCGCCATCGGGGCCGGTACCGACGTCGCCATCGAGACCGCCGACGTCGTGCTGATGCGCTCTGACCCGCTCGACGTCGCGACCGCCTTGGCAATCGGGCGGGGCACCCGCCGCAAGATGCGCCAGAACCTCGGATGGGCGGTCGGCTACAACGCGCTCGCGTTGCCCATCGCCGCGGGCGTCTTCGCACCCCGTTACGGCCTGATCCTACGGCCCGAAATCGCGGCCCTGTCGATGTCGGGATCGAGCTTCATCGTCGCCGTCAACGCCCTCGCCCTGAAACGGCTGCGCCTTCCCGGAACAACGCGTTCCGAGGCGGAACCCAACCCCCTGCCGGCGTCCGTCAGCCCGACGGCCACCCGGACAACGGCCGGATGATGGAGCGCCGCCGCCGGCCGAGCCACGCCGATGAGTGTTTATGTCGGTGCCGCAGTAACGCTGAGGGCCGCTCGGTAAAGCACTATCGATGGAGGAGACGATGAAACGCCCGGTAGTGAACCTCACCTCCCGCGAGCGCGTTGGCCGGGTCTTTTTGGGACTCGCGGGCGTGATCGGTGGGATCGTCCTGCTCACCTCGGCGAGCGCCGTGGGTATCATCGTGCTGGAGGTGCTTCTCGTGCTCGCCGGACTCGACCTCCTTGTCACCGGAGCGCTCGGACACTGCCCGCTCTACCACAGGCTCGGCCATGTTCCAGGGTCGTTGAGGTCGTCGTGATCGAGCCCGATAACAACGATCCGCCCACGGCCGAAACGGAGCGGGAAGGCAAACGCCACGGTCACGGCCGCTGGATGATGATCGTCTGCTGCGTGCCCATGCTTGCCATCGCCATCATCCTGGTGGCGACGGGCGTTGTCGGCGCGGGATTCATCGTGGTCGCGGTCATCTGCACGCTGATGATGATCGCGATGATGGGGGCGATGACACGCGGCGGACCCGACTGAGGGGCACCCCGGCACCCGGAGGCCGCTCCGCGCCCCTGGAGGGTGCCGAGCGACCACGACGAGAAACCCGGTGGCTGATTCGTCGCCTTTGCCCGTTGAGTGTTCTACGGCCATGCCGGCGTAGAGCCCGCGACGAGCAGCGCAACCAGCATGACGGCGAGGATGACCGGCTGGTGGACGAGGTAGAAGGTCAGTGAGCTGCGCCCCGGGCCACTCAGCCATGTCGGCGGTTGGGGAAGGCGACGCATTCTTCGCGCAAGCCAGGGCGAACGGCCCTGCGGGTATGCCAACCGTCCGATGACGATACCCACCAGAAACGGTGCAAGCCACGGAATCACGGGCCAGTAGTCAACCGCCCTGACCCCATCCGGTGGGGCGCCGAATGCCAGCAGCGCCCAACTTCCTGGCAGATGCGTGACCGCGTCCGAACCCGCGACGAGCATGGCCGCGAGGAACACAAGCGCCGCAGAGGAGATTCGGTGGAGCGCGGGAGCCAGCAGGGCGCCGGCCAGCACGAGGTGCAGGATCCCGAACCGCACAGGCCTGTCGGGTACGGCGACCAGTGTGGCCCCGCTTACAAGGAGTGCGGCGCCGGCGAGCATCCCGGCGCGGCGCAGGTACCGCTGCCGACGCTGTGAGGAGGTCGCGGCGGCGGCACGACGATGCGAGATCGCCGAGCTGAGGCCCGCCAGGGCAAGGAAACTCGAGGCGATCACCGGCGGCAAAGCCCCCCAGAAACCCCGAAAGGGGTCGGGTCCGGCGGCGGGTGCGAGCAGATCGATGTCGTAGACCACGTGGTAGGCGGCCATTGCAACGAGCGCCACAGTCCGGAGCAGGTCGATCTCCCACATCCGTTCTGCCGCCGCGGCCCGGCCGGTCACCGCCGCGGGCGGAACGAGGGCCCGTGTGCGCCTTTGCGGCGGGTGAGGGTAAAGCCCGCGGCCGCGGCCAGTACGAGGCCGATACTCGTCAACTGCGCCTGCCGAAGTCCGATCGCCACGACGTCCGCGTCGCGCACGAAGAAAAAGACCGCAAACCGCGCAGCGGCGTACCCGCCCAGCATCGCCCAGAACACGTTGCCCGGCCGTCGGCGTGCGCGCAGGACGACCAGGCCCAGAACGAAAAGCCCTGCAACGAGCACGATCTCGTAGAGCGCCCCCGAGTGATACGCCACGCCCGTCGTCGGCACGTGTGAGCCGGCGTTGGTGTACGTCACCCCCCACGGCAGGTCGGTCGGCGGCCCGTAGTGCTCCCCGTTCAGCAGGTCGGCGACCCGGCCCACCGCCATGCCCGCGAGGAACGCGACGGCAACCAGGTCGAGGTACGCCAAAACAGGGACTCCGAGCACGCGCAGCGTCAATGCCATGGCCGGGCCACCGAGCAGCACGGATCCCCAGAACGAGAACCCCGTGGTGCCCCCGGCCCACGGGGTGAGCAGCCCGGCCGGGTCGGTCTCGACGAGGTACCAGAGGCGGGCACCGATGAGGCCCGCGACGCATGCGACCAGCACCGTCGCCTCGAGGGGCTGGCGATCCAGACGAAGGCGAGGAGCGAGCACCCACGCGCACACGTAGCCGACAAGGAGGCCGAGCGCCGTGAAGATGCCATGCCATGCCAGCGTGAGACCGAGCACGTCGAATGACGGTGCGACGCCGATCGTCACGCCGTAGGCCTCGCCGGGCCCCGAGGCCCGGTCACCATGGTCGGCTTACACGAAGGCCGATCGACCGTTGACTCATCCCCCCGGGCCTGTCGGCGTGGTCAGCTGCCGTGCAAGCGCGTCCTGCGGCTCAACGTTCCCCGCGGCCGGGTCGACCATGAACGCCGCCCGACGGCTCGGACCGGGCGACGATACGCGAAGGCTCACCTCGACCATCTGCATGCCGCCCATCGGGCGGACGCTCCACGCAACCATGAGCTTCTCACCGCTGCCCTCAGCTTCGTCCTCGAGACGAGCAACCGCAGGTGCCGTGGCGCGCTTGGCGGCTGACACCGCCGCGCTGCCATCCCCCGCGCCGGAGTCCATCAGGATCAACGGCACCGCGAATACGGAGATAACGGCGGCGGCCGCGAGGAGGAACACCGCTACTCGCATCGTCGCTTTACGAACATTGCCGACACCACCCCCGCCGACGCTCTCTCGATCACGCAGGAATCCCCTCGCCGGCGCTCGAGCCCGTCGTGAGCGTAGGTGCGGCCTGTGAAGAACCGATGAATGTGATCGAGATTCAGCGGTTCGCGCGCGGCCGCCAGCCGAAAAGGACGGTCGTGCTGTCGCTACGGCAACGACGGTGCGTTCGCCGGCGGGACGATGGCCTGGCGCGACGCCGCCGTGAGGGCCCACCAACGCCAGCCGAGCGAGACCATCAGCGTGACGATTGACAGCACCGCCAGCCACGGCTGAATCGGGGCGAAATAGGTGAGTGCACCCGACGCCCCGAGGGCGAGGATGATCAGTTTGTTGCAGACCGGACACCCGATCGCGAACCAGGAGAACGCGGCGCCCGCCGCCCCCGCCGTGGTGGTCTTTCGCGTGGCGCAGACTCCGCCGCGCACGCCGAGATAGCTCGCCGCGAGGAACCCGCTGAGCAGGGAGACCACAACCAGAACCGGCACGCTGTAGCTCTGCACGGGGGTCATCCGCGTAAACCACGTGTTGGGGATCACGTCGGTCGGGATACCCGTCAGGAGGGCAATGCCCAGTGCCGCGAGAATGAATGTGATGATGAAGCGGGGCCAGGCGACGGTCATCGAGCTCTCCCGACGTTGGGCGCGTGGGCCAGGTCCTGCCAACCCACCGGGCGCCCGGACGATGGCAGGCAGCACATGAATCGACACGCGAGGAAGGGCACACGGAGTTGCGAACAGGCGCCGTCGTCACAGGTTCGTCATCTTTTCGGACCAGCGTCTCGGGTGTGACCAGGATTGGCGCCGTCCTGGCCGTCGCAACGATGGCGCTGTACCTCGACGCCGGCGGGAGCGCTGGGCGCCGGGCGTCCAATCGACACCTCGCGGGCGCAGATCGCCGAGTTCACCAGGGTTATCGCGACCTACGGCGCCCAGGCCGGCGCGGCAGCCCAAGAGCACAACGGGCCCCGAGACCGTCTTGATGGGATCCGCGTGCGGCAGCATCTCGGGGCTGGCGGCGGTCGACGATCTACTCGCGAGGGTCGCACGCTCCGATCAGACCACCATCGAGACGATCCGCGAACGCCGCCGTGAGCCCGATGGGCTGCGCCGGCGACGTGCTGGTGATTCCCGGGCGGCGACACGTGAGATCGCGGTGATCGCAGGGCGGGAGCGCCTTCGGGATCTCGTGTCACGCAGGCAGCGGGCGCTTGCGCGCGCGCGGCCAGCTCGGCGCCCTGCTGCGCGCAGAAAAGAGGCGCCTTGCCCGACTGGCGTCCGAGAAGTGCGTGAGCGCGACGGCCGTCGCGCGTGCGACTGCGTCGATACCGACCTCCATGGCCGGCGATGCCGCGACCCTTCCTGGCGGGGCGCATGTCTTCCCGCTGGCAGGCGCCAGCACGTTCGGCAACGACTGGCTCGCCCCTCGGGCGGGCGGGCGGGCGTTACCACGAGGGCATCGATCTGTTCGCGACCCGTGGAACACCGGTTATCGCCGTCGCCGACGGAACCCTCTTTCGCGTCGCCTACGGCGGCATCAGCGGCTACCGCCTCTGGTTGCGTAATGCCGCCGGTACCGAGTTCTTCTACGCACACCTCGACGGGTACGCGCCGGCAGCCCGCGAGGGCGCTTCCGTGAGCAAGGGCTCGGTTCTCGGCTACAACGGCGACTCTGGCGATGCCAAGGGGACCGTGCCCCACGTCCACTTTCAGGTGCATCCCGCTGGCGGCGGGCCGGTGCGGCCCTACCGGTTGTCAGCGCGTGGCCTCGTGTCGGCTGATCGCCGGTGGCAACCTTCGTGCCGAGCCCGCGCACGAGCGATGAGGGCCCGATTCAGGCTTCGCGGCTCGCCGTGCCGCCGCCCAGGCGAGTGACACGGCGCCCTGGTCTTGTTGCGCCTCTGTGCCGGAACGGGTGACCGAACGTGCGAATCGTGACGCTAGCCCGGTGGTGGCGCGCGGTAGGTCCAGGTGTAGCGCTCTTCGGGGCGAGCGCCGCCGCCGCGAAACACACGTCGGGTGTAGACGGTCGAGAACGCCGCGCCCTCGATCGCGTTTGCCTGGGTTTGCGTGGTGACGCGGCGGCCAAGGCCCGTTGAGAACATTTGCACGCGCAGTGCGGACTTCGACGCACGCACCTTCATCATGATGCCGGCGGGCCAGTCGTTTTTCACGATCAGCTCGGGACCTCCCCACGACACCGTGGCCTCGCGCCCCGGCGGGTAGCGGCTGATCCAGAACTCGTGCGGCGTGTGGGTGATGATCTTCAGACCCGCGAAGAACGCCGCGTTGAAGACCGTGGTCGCGATCTGACTGACGCCGCCTCCTACCGCGTCTTCGAGTCTTCCGGCATTGATCTGCGGCGCGGGAACAAAGCCGCGCGCGAGGGTGCGCTCACCCATCGCCTCGTTCAGCGAGAAGTTCTCGCCGGGACGGATGATCTGCCCGTCGAGGATCAGGGCGGCGCGCATGATGTTCGTAACGCGCGGTTGGCAGCACGCGTACGGCGTGATGAACTCGCTGACGAGTTCGCGGATCCCGAGACGCTGCGCCTGGCCGGTGGTCAGCGACGGCGCGACGCTCGTGGTGCGCAGCGCGATGAGGTCACTTTGTCGCCGTTC
>JANLSO010000169.1:0-5662 GCA_031362405.1 Thermoleophilia bacterium
GGCCCCGGGGTCGCGCAGGCGGGCAAGCTGCACGACCAGCTCGCGAACCGAGCGGACATTTCCATCCCACTCGGCGACCCCGCCGGAACGATCGAGGGGAGAGGAGACCGTCATAGACGCCGCCACTGACGCCCGTCGCGCTCGAGCAGATCATCGGCCGCGGCCGGGCCCCACGAGCCTGATTCGTAGTTCGCCGACGGAATGGGCTCGGCCTCCCATGCCGAGATCAACTCATCCAGGATCTCCCACGCGCGCTCGACTTCGTCCCAGCGGGCGAACAGCGTCGAGTCGCCCAGCAGCGCATCGAGCAGCAGGCGCTCGTAGGCCTCGGGCGAGCTCTTCAGGAACGAGTTGCCGTAGGCGAAGTCCATCCGGACGGTCCGCAGGTCGACCTGTGGCCCGGGAACTTTCGCCACGAACTCCAACGACGCGCCTTCTTCGGGTTGGATGCGCATCGTCAGAAGGTTCGGTGCGATCGCATCGACTCCCGGCAGCGTCGAGAACGGGAGGTGGGGGGCGCACTTGAACTGGATCGCCACCTCGGTCGCACGCCGGGGTAGGCGCTTACCGGTGCGTACGTAGAACGGTGTGCCCGCCCAGCGCCAGTTCTCGATGGAGAGTTTCATCGCCACGAAGGTGTCGGTGTTCGAGGTGGGGTCGACCCCCTCCTCGTCGCGGTATCCGGGCACCTGCTCGCCGGCGATGAACCCCGGCCCGTACTGGCCTCTCACCGCGTTGTCGGCGACCGTTGCGCGCTCAAACGCGGGGATTGCCCGGAGCACCTTCACCTTCTCGTCGCGCACGTCGCGGCTCTCGAAGCGCGCCGGCGGCTCCATGGCGACGATCGACAGCACCTGGAAGATGTGGTTTTGCAGGATGTCCCGCAGTGCTCCGCTCGTGTCGTAGTAACCGCCGCGCGTCCCCACCCCGAGATCTTCGGCGACGGTGATCTGCACATGATCGACGTAGCGCCGATTCCAGATCGGTTCGAAAATCGCGTTCGCGAACCGCAGCACCATGAGGTTCTGAACGGTCTCTTTGCCGAGGTAGTGGTCGATTCGGTAGACCTGCCGCTCTTTGAACACCGCCCCGACGCGGGCGTTCAGAGCGCGTGCGCTCTCGAGGTCCCCCCCGAAGGGCTTCTCGATGACCAGGCGTCGGAAGGTCGTGTCGTCATCTTCGGCGAGCCCGGCCGCACCGAGGTGCTCGGCGATCACCGGGAAGAAATCGGGTGCCGTCGCAAGGTAGAAGAGCCGGTTCCCGCGGGTGCCGGCATCGGCGTCGAGCTGGCTCAACCGCTCGCCCAGGCGCGCGTAGGTCTCGGCGTCGTCGGCGCTGCCCGACACGTAGTGCAGCCGTCGGGCAAAGTCGCTCCACACATCCGGGTCGACGGCTCCGCTGCGGCTGTGTTCGCCCACCGCGTCGAGCATCTTCTGTCGAAACTCGTCGTCATCCCACGCCGAGCGGGCCAGCCCGACGACGGCCATCTCCGGGGGCAGGAGCTGCTGGAGGGCCAGGTTGTAGAGCGCCGGAACGAGCTTGCGGTGCGTGAGGTCACCCGATGCCCCGAAGATGACCACGACGGCGGGGGCCGGGGTGCGCGAAAGACGCGCACCGAGGTCGAAACCGGCCGGTTCCCCCGCCGCGGTCATGACTTCTTCACCGCATGGCCACCGAACTCACGTCGCAGGGCGGCAACCATCTTCGCCGTGAAGCTGGTCTCCTGACGCGACCGGAAGCGCTCGAGCAGCGAGATCGTGATCACCGGGGCCGGTACGTTGGTGTCGATCGCCTGGAAGACGGTCCAGCGACCCTCACCGGAGTCTTCGACATAGTCGCGCAGCCCGTCGAGGTGGGGGTCGCGCTCCAAGGCTGACGCGGCCAGATCGAGCAGCCACGAGCGGATCACCGTGCCGTGACGCCAGGCATCCGCCACCGCGTGCAGATCGAGGTCGTACTCGCTGGCCTCGAGGATCTCGAAGCCCTCGGCGTACGCCTGCATGAGGCCGTACTCGATGCCGTTGTGGACCATCTTCGTGAAGTGCCCGGCGCCGGCGGGGCCCGCGTGCACGAGGCCCCCGGGCGGGGCGAGCGCCTCCAGGGCCGGCTTCATCAGCGCGAACGACTCGTCGCTGCCGCCGGCCATCAGGCCAAAGCCCTCGGTGAGACCCCAGATCCCGCCGCTGACGCCGATGTCCATGAACTGGAGTCCCTTCGCGGCAGCCTGTTCGGAGCGGCGCTTGGAGTCTTTGAAGTTCGAGTTGCCGCCGTCGATCACCAGGTCGCCGGGGGAGAGCAGGTCGAAGAGCTTCGAGACGACCGCCTCGGTGGGGTCGCCCGAGGGCACCATGACCCATGCGATCCGCGGCCCGGTGAGCGTGCCGGGGATGTCCTCGAGGGTAGCCGGGCCCTCCGCGCCGCGCTCGGCGACGGCCGCCGGGTCGGCCGCCGGGTCGATGACCACGACACGGTGGCCCGCCGCCGTGAGGCGGCCGGTGAGCCCCGAACCCATTCGCCCAAAGCCGATCATCGCCAGTTCCATCAGGTCTCCTTGCGGCGTTGCGTTGAAAGTGAGCTCGAGCGGCTAACGCTGGTCGCGGGCCGCCTGGGCAACCGCCCCGGGTGTGATGCCGAGATGCTCCAGGACCACCGGCCCGGGAGCCGACTCACCGAAGCGGTCGATCGCGACGACCCGGCCGGTGAGCCCGACGAAGCGGTGCCAGCCCAGCGACGCGGCGGCCTCGACGGCGACGCGATTCGTGATCGTCGGTGGCGCGACGGAGTCGCGGTACGCCGAGTCGGCGGCGAAGAACAGTTCCATGCTCGCGACGCTGACCACCTGGGCCGAGATCCCGTCGGCGGCCAGAAGCTCTGCGGCGGCAACCGCGACGGGGACCTCGCTGCCGCTGGCAAACAGCAGGCAGTCGTTTCCCGGCCTGACGACGTACGCCCCATGGGCAACATCTGCGGGGCCGTCCATGGTCGGGAGGCCCTGGCGGCTGAACACCAGCGTGGTTGGCCCGTCGCGGCGCTCGAGTGCGACCGCCCATGCGGCGGCCGTCTCGCGAGCATCTGCGGGGCGGATGACCACGTTGTTCGGGATCGCCCGCAGCCCCGCCAGATGCTCGACGGGCTGGTGGGTAGGGCCGTCTTCACCGAGTCCGACCGAATCGTGGGTGTAGACGAGGATCGAGGGAATCCGCATCAGCCCGGCCAGGCGGATCGTGTTCTTCATGTAGTCGCTGAAGGTGAGAAACGTCGAGCACACCGGCCGAAGGCCGCCGTACGCCGCGAGGGCGTTGGTGATCGCACCCATCGCGTGCTCGCGAACACCGAAGCGCAGGTTACGTCCGGAGAAGTCGTCGGCGGTGACGTCGCTCGAGTCGGAGATCGTGGTGTTGGTCGATCCCGACAGGTCGGCGGCGCCCTGGATCAGCTCGGGGACTGCCGAGGCGAGTGCGTTGATGACCTTCCCCGACGACACCCGGGTCGCGATCTTCTCGCCGGGCGCGAACTCGGGCAGCGCCGAACGCCATCCGGCGGGAAGCTCGCCGGTGAGCATCCGCGCCCACTGCGCTGCGTCCTCCGGGTTCGCCTGCGCCCATGCCGCGTGCTCGGTGTTCCAGACATTCTCGTGCTCGGTGCCCCGCCGCGACAGCTCTCCCGCCCACGCGGCAACGCCCTCGGGCACGAGGAACGCCGGCTCCTCGGGCCACCCGTAGGCGCGCTTGGTGGCCGCGACCTCGTCGGCTCCCAGCGGCGAGCCGTGCGCCGACGACGAGTCGTGCTTGGTCGGCGATCCAAAGCCGATATTCGTGCGCGTGACGACCACGGTCGGGCGCCCGTCGGAGATTCCGGCCTCCGTGAGGCGGGCGTCGATCTCGATGATGTCGTTGCCGTCGGCGATGTGCAGGACACGCCAGCCGGCCGCCACAAACCGCGCGGCGACGTCTTCGGTGAACGACAGCGACGTTGGCCCGTCGAGGCTGATCTTGTTGTCGTCGTAGATCGCGATGAGCTTGCCGAGCCGCAGGTGCCCGGCGAGAGAGATCGCCTCTTGCGAGATCCCCTCCATCAGGTCGCCGTCGGAGCAGATGCACCAGGTCCGGTGGTCGACGACGGTGTGGGCCTCGGTATTCCAACGCGCGGCGCTCATGCGCTCGGCGAGAGCGAACCCGACGGAGTTCGCCAGGCCCTGGCCGAGCGGCCCGGTCGTGATCTCGACGCCCGGTGTGTCGCCGCGCTCGGGGTGTCCGGGTGTCATCGATCCGAGTTGCCGGAACGCTGTGATCTGCTCCATCGGCAGGTCGTAGCCGGTGAGGTGAAGCAGCGCATAGAGCAGCATCGAGGCATGCCCTGCGCTGAGGACGAAGCGATCACGGTTCGCCCAGTCGGGGTTGTTCGGAGAGTGACGCAGATGCCCCGCGAAGAGCGTCCATCCGACCGGCGCGAGGCCCATCGGTGCGCCGGGGTGGCCGCTATCGGCCTTCTGGACCGCATCGATGGCGAGGGTGCGCACCGTCGTCACGCACAGGTCTGCGGGAGCAAGATCGGGCACTGACGCTCACCTCGGAAGATCGTGGAGACCGAGCTGTGAGTCTATCCACGCTGCCCCCCGCCGAAACCTCAGGCCGCCGAGCGGGACGCCCTCCCGCGGCACACGACGAGCAGGTGTTGACAAATCGTGCCCGGCACCGCTTGGTGACATTGCAGGCGGGCACCACGTGGGTTCACTAGATTCGTGCGGACCGGTCACCACGAGGGGGTTCAACATGGGCGCGACGATGCGAGCGATGGCCACGACGGTATGGGGCGGACCGGACAATCTCGAGCTCGTCACCGTCGATCGGCCCGAGCCGGGGCCGGGTGAGGTGCTCGTGCATGTTGCGGCCGCCGGTCTCAATCCCGTCGATGCAAAGGTCAGCGCTCGAGGCTTGTTTCTCAAGCGCGGTGGAATCGAGCCGCCGGTGGTGCTCGGGTGGGACGTCTCGGGTACCGTCGAAGCCGTGGGCGAGGGTGTCGCGACGCCGGCGGTCGGCGACGAGGTGTTCGGCCTGGTGAACTTCCCGCAGGTCGGTGGCTGTTACGCCGAGTACGTCGTTGCCCCGGCCGATCAACTGGCGGCAAAGCCGGCATCGATCGATCACGTTCAGGCAGCATCGCTACCCCTGGTCACCTTGACCGCCTGGCAGGGCCTGTTCGATCTGGCCGACCTCACCGCCGGACAGAAGCTGCTCGTTCACGCCGCTGCTGGTGGCGTCGGGTCGGTCGCGGTCCAGCTCGCCCGTTGGAAGGGCGCAACGGTCGCGGGAACCGCCTCCACCCGCAACCAGGATTTGCTCGTCGATCTCGGTGTCGACACGCCGATCGACTACACAACCGAGCGCTTCGAGGATCGGGTCAGCGATGTCGACGTCGTCTTCGACGGTGTGGCCGGGGAGATCCGCGCACGGACCTGGGCCGTCATGAAGCCCGGAGCGATACTCGTATCGATCTCCGGTCCGGTTCCCGAGGAGGAATCGAGCGCGCACGGGATGCGCGGTGTGTCGATGTTGGTGGCCCCGAATGGCGAACAGCTCGCGCAGATCGCCGGCCTCGTCGAGAGCGGTCACGTGCGGCCGATCGTTGACCACACCATCGGTTTCGCGGAGATCGCGGCGGC
>JANLSO010000194.1:0-3232 GCA_031362405.1 Thermoleophilia bacterium
TCGGAAAAAGCGGCATGACGCCGACGATCACTACCCTCATGAAGGTCGCGTCGGCTCTCGGGCGCAGCGTCGGCTATTTCATCGAAGAGCACGAGCCGCTGCGGCCGGTCACGGTCGTTCGCGCCGACGCGCGCGCAGAGCTCTACACCAACAAGCAGGGCCTGACGCTGCAGAACATCTCGGGCCGCTACGGGCCGTTCTTCGTCGCCGGCGCCGAGGCTCTCATCGAGCCCGGCGCGACCAGTGGAGCGGAACCGATGACCCATCCGGGCGAAGAACTCGTGATCATGCTCGACGGGTCGATGACGTTCGTGGTCGATGACGAGCCCTACGAACTGGAGACCGGTGACTCGATCCACTTCCTCACGCGGCGCACGCACGCGTGGAGCAACCCGACCGTCCGGCCGGCCCGTGCCATCTGGCTCGCCATCCGCAGCTCCTGACCCCATGTCGTCTCGGGTCATCGTTGCTCTGGGCGGAAACGCCCTCTGGGCCGACGGCCAGCGCGGAACGTGGGCGCAGCAGTTGGCCAACGCGACGAAGGCGGCGCGCGGCGTCGTCGAACTTCAGCGTGCGGGCCATCGCGTCGTTCTGACCCACGGCAACGGCCCGCAGGTCGGTGCGCTCTCGCTGCAGCAGTCGGCGGGCGAGGCGGAAGTTCCGCCGATGCCCTTCGACGTGTTGGTCGCCATGACCCAGGGGCACTCGGGCTTCTTGCTGTCGACAGCGATCTCGGCGATCGATCCGACGCTTGCCACCGCCACCGTTTTGACGCGGGTGCGGGTCCGGGCCGACGACCCTGCGTTCGAATCGCCGGCGAAGCCGATTGGGATCTTCTACGACGAGGCCACGGCCCGGCGCCTGGCCACCGAGCGCGGCTGGGCGATCGGTCCCGATGCCGGGCGGGGGTGGAGGCGGCTCGTGCCGAGTCCGCAGCCGATCGACATCGTCGAACTCGATCAGATCCGCCTGCTGTCGGATTCCGGTGCGCTGGTGATCGCGGTGGGCGGTGGCGGGGTGCCGGTCATCGAGGGTCCGGGTGGTCTGCGCGGATGCGACGCGGTCATCGACAAGGACCGTGCCTCCGCCGAACTCGCGCGGCTGCTCAGCGCCGATCTGCTCATGCTGGTGACGGGCGTTCCGCGCGTGGCGCTCGACTTCGGGACGCGCTGGCAGCGCGATATGTCGCGGTTGACCGTCACCGACGCACTGCGTCACCTCAAGGAGGGGGAGTTCCCGGCGGGCAGCATGGGGCCGAAGATCGAGTCGGCAGCCCGCTTCGTGCTCGCGGGCGGTCGTGCCGCGATCATTACCCAGATCGACCGCATGGCAGAAGCCGTCGCCGGGCGCGACGGGACGTGGATCGTCCCCGATTCTGAGGGGCCGTCGATCGTCGCGCCGCCGATGGAATCGACGGTGGCAGCATGAGCTGGCACACCACGGTGATCACGGGGCGCTACGCCGACAGCGTCCGGTTGATGGGCGTCGCCCGCGGGGTCCGGGCGCGGGAGGGGGTGGCGCGCTGTGAGGTGGCAATGGGAACCGCGGCGAACCTCGAGGCACTGCGCGAGTTGGGGGCCTCGGTCGACGCGACCCCCGCGGACGTCGTGATTGCCGTCGATGCGTCCCCCGAGGTCGTCGAGGCGGCGATGGCCGAAGCGGAGCGTGCCCTGACGGCGGTACCCGGCGGCTCAGGCGCAGCTGCCGGGCCGGCGGCGCGCCCTCGGTCGATTTCCTCCGCCCGCACGGCGGCTCCCGACGCGAACCTGGCGATCATCTCGGTGCCCGGTGAGTATGCGACCCTGGAGGCCCACCAGGCCCTCACGGCCGGCATGCACGTCTTTCTCTTCAGCGACCACGTCTCGCTCGAGGACGAGCTCGCCCTCAAACAGCGCGGTGAGAAGGCGGGCCTGCTGGTCATGGGGCCCGGCTGCGGCACCGCGATGCTCGGCGGGATCGGCCTCGGATTCGCCAACGTCGTGGCGCCAGGCCGCGTCGGGATCGTCGCCGCGGCGGGCACCGGGGCCCAGGAGGCCGCCTGTCTGATCGAGGCCGCCGGGGCCGGGATCACCCAGATCATCGGCGTCGGTGGCCGCGATCTGTCGGAGGCGATTGGCGGGATCATGTATCGCCAAGGCATGAAAATGCTCGCCGCCGATGACGACACCGACATCCTGCTTCTGGTCTCGAAACCACCTGCGCCGTCGGTCGTTCGGACGCTGGCCGCGGCCGTTCCGAAGGACAAGCGGGTCGTCGCCGCCTTCGTCGGTTGGGAGGGGGGAGACGCGCCCTTTGAGGTCCACGCCACTATCGACGAGGCCGTCCGGGCCGCCGTCGGAGGGGCCGAACCCGACCTGACCTCCCAGAAGGCCGCGGTCGAGGCGGCCCGCGGTCGCACGACGGGGCGCCCGCTGGTGGGCCTCTACTCCGGCGGGTCCCTCGCCCACGAGGCGATCACGATCCTCGAGCCGGCTCTTGGTCCGATCGGTGGCAATGCCGGTCACGGCGACGCGTCGGCCGTCCACTCGATCCTCGATCTCGGCGAGGAGGAGTACACGCAAGGCCGGCCCCACCCGATGGTCGACCTCGATCTGCGCCTGTCGATGATCGCCGACCTGGTCCGCGACGGACACGACGGCTGCGTGCTGCTCGACGTCGTGCTCGGCCACGGTGCCCATGCCAACCCCGGCGGCGAGCTCGCCGCCGCCCTGGCGCCACTGACGAAGACGGGCATCGTTATCACCTCGGTCTGTGGCACACCGGGCGATCCTCAAGACGTGGCGAAGCAGGAGGCGGCCCTGCGCGACGCCGGGGTCGTGGTCGCCCCGTCGAACGCGGCCGCCGCCCGCCTGGCCGTGGCGGCGGTTTGCGTGTGAGAATCGCGATGCTCACGTACTCGGTACGCCCCCGCGGCGGCGTCGTGCACGCCATCGAACTCTCCCGGGCGCTGAGCGCGCGCGGACATCACGTCGAACTTGTCGCGCTCGCGCGCCCCGGCGAGGGTTTCTTCCGCGACTCGGGCGTGACCGAGCGGTTGATCCCCCATCACCCGGAGCCCAAGCGTTCGTTCGACGAGCGGATCGCCGCCATGGCCGACGAATACCGTGAGGGCCTGCGCGACGTGCTGGCCGAGCTGCACCCGGACGTCATTCACGCTCAAGACTGCCTGTCCGGTAACGCCGCCCTCGACCTGCGCGACGAGGGTTTGATCTCTCACGTGTTGCGCACCGTG
>JANLSO010000196.1:0-6400 GCA_031362405.1 Thermoleophilia bacterium
GCTTCAAGGTTCTCGAAGATGACAAGGGCCTGCACCCGGCGCAGAACATCGCTCCGATCGTGCGGACCGAGGTACTCACGGCGTACGGAAAGCAGCTCACCGCCGACCTCAACACGCTGAGCGCAGCCATCACGACCGACGATCTCCTCGACTGGAACAAGTCGACGGATCTCGACAAGGAAGAGTCCTCAGCGGTCGCCACGGCATGGCTCACCAAGAAGGCCCTGAACTAGTCCGATCACTCATGGTGGTCCTCCCTCGGGAGGACCACCATCGGCCTCGGTGACGTGCCGATGAGACGTCCCGCACGGCTGACGCAGAGCGGTGCATCACTGGTGCTACACTTCGCCGATGCCGACGACCCGCAAGCGCCACACGATTACCGAAACGCCCCCGGTCGAAGAGGCGCTCGACGAACTGCGCGGGCTGGTCGATGGCCAGGTGAACCTCGCTGAGCTGGTGGTGATTGGCGCCCGCACCAAGGCCGCCGCGCTGCGCACCGAGAACGCGGAGGTGGCGGCCCTCAGGAAGCAACTCGCTGCGCGAATCCTGCGGCGAGACATCCACGTCGACCTCGACGCTGCCGAGGAGGTCAGGTGTAGTGGCTGGGCCCGCCCGTGATCGCAGCGTCGCTCATCGACAATTCTGCGTGGAGCCGGCTGCAATCAGGCCAGATCACCGACGAGCGACTGATCGAGGTTGCGAACGCGTTCGAGACGGGACGCGTCTACACCTGCCTTCCGTTCCTCCTCGCGGCGGGGTACTCCAGCCGATCGCAACTCGACCATGAGCGCCTGATGACGGAGCTTGGTGCCCTTCCCCACGCCGCGATTGATGCCGAGACCGAGCGAACTGCGCTCGATGCCCAAGCGAAGCTCGCTCGAACCGGTCACCATCGACTGCCTCCCGTCGACCTCATGGTGGCAGCCATTGCTGCTCGCCGAGGCCTCGCCGTCCTGCACTACGACGCCGACTACGACCTCATCGCGGAGCGCACCGGCCTTGCCTTCGAGAGCGTCTGGCTCGCTCCCCGGGGCTCGCTCTAGACGATCGCGGAGCCGGTCACCAGGTTCGGGTAGAGCGGATAGCGGTCAGAGATCGCCCGCGAGCGGTCGCGCAGCGCCGCAAGATCGGCGTCGCTGACCTCGGGTTGCAGGGCGGCGGAAATGATCCGCCCGATCTCGTGCATCTCGGGCTCACCGAGACCACGGGTTGTCAGAGCCGCGGTGCCGATGCGAAGACCGGAGGTCACAGCAGGCGGGCGCTTGTCGAAGGGCACGCCGTTCTTGTTGACGGTGATGCCGGCGGCGTCGAGGCGATGCTCGCCGTCTTGACCCGTGAGCGGAGTCTCCGAGAGATCGACGAGCACGAGGTGGTTGTCGCTACCCCCCGTAACGAGGTCGATGCCTCCGGCAACCAGTTCTGCGGCGAGGGCCTGGCAGTTGGCCACGACCTGGAACTGGCGGGCGGTGAACTCCGGGGTGAGGGCGTGGCCGAGGGCGACGGCCTTGCCGGCGATCACGTGCATCAGCGGCCCGCCCTGCAGGCCCGGGAAGACGGCGCGGTCGATCTTCGCGCCGAGCTCGTCGGTGCACATCACCATGCCTCCGCGCGGACCGCCGAGGGTCTTGTGGATTGTCGTGGTAACGATGTCGGCGATCCCGACGGGCGTCGGGTGAGCTCCGGCGGCGACAAGACCGGCGATGTGGGCCATGTCGACCATGAACAGCGCTCCGACCTCGTCGGCGATCTCGCGGAAGGCGGAAAAGTCGATGATTCGGGGGTAGGCGGACGCGCCGGCCACGATCAGCTTCGGCTGGGTCTCGCGGGCGCCATCGCGCACCTGATCCATGTCGATCCGGCCGTCGGCCTCGCGTACGCCGTACTGATGGAACTCGTAGAGCTTGCCCGAGAAGTTCACCTTGAGACCGTGCGTCAAGTGGCCACCGTGGGCGAGTGACATCGCCAGCACCCGATCGCCTGGATTGAGCACCGCCATGTAGGCGGCCTCGTTCGCTGTGGCGCCCGAGTGGGGCTGCACGTTGACGTGCTCGCACCCGAAGACCTGCTTGGCGCGGTCGCGGGCGATGTCCTCAACCTGATCGACGACCTCACAGCCACCGTAGTAGCGCTTGCCCGGCAGACCCTCGGCGTACTTGTTGGTAAGCACGGAGCCGACGGCTTGGAGGACCGCATGGCTGGTGAAGTTCTCGCTGGCGATCATCTCGAGCGTTTCCGACTGACGTTCGGCCTCGGCGTGCAGCAGTCGCGCGATCTCGGGATCGACGTCGTGGACGTCCTGTGACAGGTAGCTGGCGTCGTCGGTGAAGCTCACATTCGCCCCTTCAAACCGGTGATCATCGTCGTCTTGTCAGTGTACGCATTAGGCGTGACGGCCCCCAATGACCCGCGCGATTCCGGCGAGATCGGGCCGCGTCTGCACGTCGTCGAACGCTGCCCGCCAAAGATCGCCTGCCGCGTCGGCCTGACCCATTCCGATCTCACTGAGGAGCCATCCATCCGGCTCCAGATGGTCGCCGGCTTCGCGCGCGAGCCGTTCCAGGGCCTCGCGCCCGGTCGGGCCAGACACCAAGGCCCCCTCGGGCTCGAAGCGAAGCTCGGCGGGTGCGTCGGCGAGCTCCTGCGGCGACAGATAAGGCGGGTTCGCGACGATCAGGTCGAAGTGCCTTCCCCCAACCGCGGTGAACCCGTCGGAGAGAAGCCACTCGACGTCGCTGCCCAAACGCCGACCGTTGGCCTGAGCCACGGTGAGCGCCGCGGCGGAGATGTCGAGGGCGGTCACGCGGCAGTCGGCCTCCGACGCGAGCGCCAAGGCGATCGCCCCGCTGCCGGTGCCCCAGTCGAGCACCGCGGCGCCCGGGGTCACCACCTCGAGCGCCCATTCCACAAGGGTCTCCGTATCGGGACGCGGCACGAGGACGTCGGGCCCAACCTCCAGCTCCAGGTTCCGAAAGGCGCGGACTCCGACGATGTGGGCGACCGGTTCACGGGTCGCCCGGCGAGCGATGATCGCCCGAGCCGCCGCGAGCTCGGCAGAGTCGAGGGGCCGGTCGTGCTCGAGGTACAGATCGAGACGGCGCATACCGAGCACGTGCGCCACCAACAGGTCTGCATCGAGGCGTGGCGACGACGACCCCTTCGCCGCCAGGTAGGTCGTCGATCGACGAACAACCTCGCCGACCGTGAGCCGTTCTCCCGTCGTCACCGCCGCGCGCGGGCGCTGACGAACGACACGAGAGGGCCACGCAGGTACGTGTTCAGCGACTCCGCCCGTTCGGCAACGGTGGCGAGATCGAGGACGGGGTCATCCTGGGAGTACACGAGCCGGATGTAGATCTTGCTGGTGTCGGAGTGCATCGGCTCGATCGCGACATCGACCGAACCCTCGCCAACGCGTCGCCACATCCGCAGGCCATGCGCCGCCTCGTCGTCGCCAAGCATCTCGATTCGTTCCTCGTCGAGAGCCAGGACCTCATCGGTGAGGTAGCGGCGCCCCTCGTCGGGCTCTTCGCAATCCCATACCGCGACCAGGGTGATGTCGTCGATCCAGAAGGGCTCGGACGCGCCGATGCGCGCCAGGGCATCGGACATCAACCCGTGGACCCGATCGCTTCCTTCATGGAATCCCAAGCTTGTTACGGCGCACGACGCCGTCTGGCCGCTACGGGCTGACAGCTCGGAACCATTACCACCGGTCATCGCGACGCCGCCGTCGGTGCCGAACTCCAGTCGGTTCAGCCCGTAGATCTCGCCGACCTCGGCGAAGAGGCCCGCCAGCTGTTCACGGCCGATCGGACACTCCTCGTGGCGCAGGGTGATGCCAAGGAACTCGACGCGAAGAAGATCCGGATTGGGTGCCATCAGAGGGTTCCTCCGTCGGCCTGGTCTTCGAGCTGTTGACGACGCTCCTCGGCGGCAAGAGCGCTGGTGAGGGCCACGAGATCACCGTGAAGCACCTGCTCGCGCAATGGAACCGTGACCTTCACCCGATGGTCGGTGACCCGATTGTCGGGGAAGTTATACGTGCGCACCTTCTCGGCGCGGTCGCCACTACCCAACTGCGCCTTGCGCGCCGCCGAGACCTTCGCATCCTGCTCGGCCTGAGCCCGCTCGTAGATCCGCGCACGCAGCACGCGCATGCCGCGCTCGCGGTTTTGCAGTTGACTCTTTTCGTCTTGCATCGAGACCACGATGCCCGTGGGCAGATGCGTGATGCGCACGGCCGAGTCGGTCGTGTTCACGCTCTGCCCTCCCGGCCCGCTGGAGCGATAGACGTCGATGTTGATGTCGTTCATGTCGATATGCACATCGACATCCTCCACCTCGGGAAGCACGGCGACCGTGGCGGTCGAGGTGTGCACGCGCCCCTGGTTCTCGGTCGCCGGAACACGCTGGACACGATGAACGCCGGCCTCGTGCTTGAAGACCGAGTAGGCCCCCGAGCCCTTGATCGCGAACGTGACGTCCTTCAACCCACCGGCATCGGCGTGGCTTGCCGACATCATCTCGCCGTGAAAGCCCCGCGACTCGGCGTACCGCATGTAGATCTCGAGGAGGTCGCGCGCGAACAGAGCGGCCTCTTCCCCACCCGCAGCCGCGCGGATCTCGACGATCACGTCTTTCGCGTCGTTGGGATCGGGCTCGATCATGGCCTCGCGAAGCTCGGGCTCGAGCGTCTGCATCTCCCCCTCCGCCTCGCGCAGGAATGCCCGCAGGTCATCATCGTCGCCGTCGGCCAGCAGCTCGCCCGCCTCGGCGGCGCGGGTGTGCGCGTCGCGCCAGCGCTCGGCCAGCTCGATCGCCGACGACAGGTTCGACCATCGACGGTTGACGTCGGCGTAGCGGACGCGGTCCTGGGCCAGGTCCGGGTCGGACATCGCGGCCGTGAGCTCGTCGCGGGATCTTTCGATCTGCTCGACGAGCCGCCCGGTCGCGGAACTCATGCCCGACCCCTCACCGGGGCTTCGAAGATCAGGAGTTTGCGCGCTGCGCGCGGGCCAGCTTGCGCTGGAAGCGCTCGACGCGCCCACCCGTGTCGATCAGCTTCTGCTTGCCCGTGTAGAACGGGTGGCACTCGTTGCAGACCTCAACGCGGATCTCCGGCTTCACCGAGCGGGTCTCGAACGCGTTGCCGCACGTGCAGCTGACCTTGGCAACGATGTAGTTGGGATGCAGGTCAGTCTTCATAGTTCAGCCCTCGCATGGTGTGAACGGCCGCGGCTCGCGGCGACGTCGGTCTATCGATTGTAGAGGACCGCGCAAGCACGGCCCGGGGCCCGGGCTCCGATGACCCGGACCCCGCCGCGACTTTACGAAGCCTTGCGGGCCTTCACGAGCTCGGTGAGCTGCGGGATGACTTGGTTGAGGTCGCCCACGACGCCGAAGTCGCTGAAGTCGAAGATCGGGGCGTTTGCGTCTTTGTTGACCGCGATGATCACCTGGGACGTCTGCATCCCGACCTTGTGCTGGATTGCGCCCGACACACCGGCACCGATATAGACCTTCGGCGAGACGACCTTGCCGGTCTGCCCCACCTGGGTCGCGTAGGGGTACCAGCCCGAGTCGACCACGGCACGAGTCGAGGCCACCGCGCCGCCGATTGCCGCGGCGAGGTCTTCCAGCAACGAGAACTTCTCCGGGGAGCCCAGCCCGCGGCCACCGGTGACGAGAATCTCGGCCTCTTCGATCGACGGGCCCGTCTGCTCTTCGTGGGCCTGCTCGACCATCGTGGCCCGCGACGAGAACGCCTCAACGTCGGTCGAGAGCTGCTCGACGGTCGCCGTTCCACCGGTCTCCACCGGGTCGAACGAGCCGGCCCGGATCAGGCCGAGCTGCGTTCCGCCCGACCAGCCGACATCTGCGCGAATCGTGTCACCCAGCGCCGAGCGCTTACCGATGAGAGCGCCGTTCTGATGCTCGAGATCGTTGAGGTCCCAGTTGAGACCCGCGTCAAGCCGTGCCGAGAGGCCACCGGCGACGTCGGAGGCGAGCACCGAAGCGGCGAACAGCACCGTGTCGAATCCCTGGTCATTGACGAGGCGGGCGATGATGTCGACGCGGCTCTGGGGAAGCGGGGCATCGAGCGACTCGTTGTCGGCGACGAAGACCTTCTTCGCGCCGTACTTGCCGGCGATCTCCGCGAGGCCGGTGAGACCCGAGCCGATCACGACACCGGAGGTGTCGGGGTCGAGAGCGGCGGCCTTTGAGAGCGCGCCGAGCGAGCCCTTCTGGATGGTTGATCCGTGGTGCTCGAGGAAGACGAGGGTGCTCATACGAGCTTCCTTTCCAGGAGGAAGTCGAAGATCTTCTGGGCGGCGGTGCCGTCGTCTTCGATCTTGGTGGTGTTCTCGCGCGACGGGGGCGCGCTCATGGCGAGCAC
>JANLSO010000146.1:0-17649 GCA_031362405.1 Thermoleophilia bacterium
ACCGGCCTTGAGGATCCCGAACCACACCGGCAGGAATTCCTCGCAGTTCGGGAGCATCACCGAAACCGACTCACCCGGCTGCACACCACGCGCGATCAACGCATTGGCGATCCGGTTGGAATCGGCGTTGACCTGGCCGTACGACACCCACGGGCGGTCCGCGAACTTCAGGAACTCACGGTCCGGCGTCGCGCTGGCCCGCTGAGCCAAAATGTCCGCGAGCACCCATTTGGTCGGGTCTTCCCGCGTGTACCAATCACTCCACTCAGCAGCCATGGACGCAATCCTCTGGATCGGGGTCGTAGATGACGGTGCGTCCCGCCGTACCCGAGGAAACCTCGAAGACGACGGGACACGGTCGTGCCGGTCAGGGCGGGTGATGCGTACCTGGCCTGATCAGGCCGGGGTGAACTTCGGCAGCGTGATGTCGTCGGTGGCGTCGTGGAAGACGACCTTGACGCGCATGCCGATCGAAACATCCTCGGGAGCGAGTGACGGGAAATCCTCCGCGTCGACGACCAAGTTGGTCATCATGCGCACACCCTCATCGAGGTCGACAAGCGCCACGATGTGGGGCGGGTCGCCTTTGTAGGACTTGCTCGGGCCGATGTAGTGCACCGAGTAGGTGTAGACGCTCCCCTGCCCCGTCGACTCAGTCCACGTGATCGGCTCCAGGGTGCCGGGGGCGTACGCCCGCGGGTACCAAAACGGCTTGCCGTCGGCGCCGACCGGGAGCAGCAACTTGTGCTCACGGGTTCCCGCCCAGAAGTGGTCGCCCTCGGGCCGCAGGTCAGGCAGCGGCTTGGTGTAGGGCGGCTTGGTGCTGGTCTCGTCTGACAATTTCGTGTCTCCTTGCCGAATCGACTCAGGCCGCCGACGGGGGCTCGCTGGACAGGATCAGGGCACTGGTCGCCGCGAGGATCCCACCGGATCCGTTGGTGATCGCCAGCTTGGCGTCGGGAACCTGGTGGTTACCGCCGCCGCGCGCCGTGTCATCGGCCTCGCCGCGCAACTGCAGGGTGGCCTCCACGATGTGGTGCATGGCACCCAGGTGGGCCTGGCGGATCAGACCGCCGTGGGTGTTCATCGGAAGCGCGCTTCCGAGTTTGCCGTTGCCCTCGAGGATCCAGTCGCCCGCCTCACCCGGACCGCAGACGCCGAAGCCTTCAAGGGCGATCAGCGGCGTGAAGGAGAACGAGTCGTAGATCTCCGCGACATCGAGGTCGTCGACCGTGACGCCGGCGACTTCCATCGCCCGGCGCCCGGCACGGCCAAGACCTTGGCGGACCGAGTCGACCGAGGCGGCCTGGGTGATGTACTGGTGCGAGTAGCCCTCTCCGATACCGGTGATGTAGACCGGCTTTGACTTCATCGACTTTGCGCGCGATGCGGTCGTGACGAGGAACGCCGCGGCTCCGTCGGACACCAGCGAACAGTCCATCGCGTGGAACGGCGTGGCGATCATCCGGCTGGCAAGAACATCGTCAACCGTGACGACGCCGCGCTCCATCGCGTTCCACTTCAGCGCCGCGTGCTCGGACTGGGTGGCGACCACCTGAGCGAGCGCCTCTTGCGGCACGTTGTGCTCGTGCATGTACCGCTGGGCCAGCAGGCCGTAACCACCGATGGTGGTGAGACCGTAGGGGGCTTCGTACGCCCCGTGGCTCATCTCGCGGGCCATGGCGATCATCCCGGAGCTCGAGATGCCCGAGCGGGTGTTGTCACCGCGCACGCACAGCACGACCTCGGCAAGGCCGGCGTCGATCGCCATGGCCGCCTGGACCGCCATCAGCGGCGCGGTTGCTCCACCGACGGCAACCGACGCGAAGTACCCGGGCTCCATGCCGAGGTAGTCGGCGAACGTCGTTGAGTGCATCAGGGTCGACTCGACGAAGCTGAACGCCGTGACCAGCCCGTCCACCTCGCCAAGCGTCAAACCCGCATCATCGAGGGTGATCTTGGTGACCTCGGCCAACAGCTGAAACGAGCCGCGGTCCTTGATGATCCCCTGCTGGGTCTCGCCGACTCCGGCGATCACGATGCCCTTGGCGAGCATGCGGCGCGCCTCGTGAACGTTGGGCGTAGCCTCGCGCATCCATCCTCCTCTGGTGGACTCAAGTGCCGTCGGACCCAAAGCACGCCCGACGATCACTCTCGAAGACGTACCGAGGTGACACGCGGACCAGCACGCCCCGCTTCGGAGCCCGAACGCCGTCGAACGCTACAGACCACGCCGAAAGACGGCAAGATGACCAGACGGCCTTTTTTACCTGCAAATAGCTGTCGTTCGACACGTCACCACGGGATCACCGCCTGGGGTGGTCCACCGGACCCACGAAGGCGTTGTTACCATCATCTCCGGGAGAACATCAACGTGCGAAGGAGGCGGCGCTGAGCGAGACAGACCCCAATTACAACGCCGAAACCAACACCTACCGGCAGATCTACAAAGGCCACCCGAGTGCGTCGGCGGTGACCAACAGCGAGGGCGTCACGGTGTTTTTCGCCCCCGATACCCACGAAGTGCTGGGGTTCTCGATCACCGAGTTCTCGGCGTACTACGAAAAACACAAGGAAGACGACGGCTCCTTTGGCCTGACGCTTCCCGCCAACGTGCCGGCCAACATCGAGGAAGAGATGAACTTCGATGCCGAGTCGATGCGCACCGGCGTGCGGATCGCCGAGTTCTACTGACGGCCTGAGACTGCCGGGATGCCCCCGGCAGTCTCAGCCGTCATGGCGCGATCTACCGCGCGCCGGCGCGGGGCGCGTCACCGACGATCATCGCGTCCGGGCCCTTGCCCTGTGGGACCATCGGGAAGACCTTGGCCGTCGGGTTGACGCGGACATCCACAAGCGCCGGCCCATCGTGGGCGAAGGCCTCGCGCAGGGCGTCGTCGAGTTCCCCGGGGTGGGTGACCTTCGCGCCGAGGATCCCGTACGCCCCTGCCAGGCGCGCGAAGTCGGGCTGGAACGGTTCGAAGCTCGTCCCCGCATACCGGCTTTCCCAGAACATCTCCTGCCACTGGCGGACCATGCCCAGATATCCGTTGTTCAGGATCACGACCTTGACCGGCAGGCCGTAGGTCTGGGCCGTCGACAGCTCCTGCAGGGTCATCTCGAACGACCCGTCACCGGCGATGTCGATCACCAGTTCATCGGGGAGGGCCACCTGGGCACCAAGGGCCGACGGCAACCCGAAGCCCATCGTGCCAAGCCCGCCGGAGGTCAACCAGCGACGGGGACGGTCGAAGATGTAGTGCTGGGCGGCGAACATCTGGTGTTGGCCGACGTCGGTGCAGATGATCGCCTGGCCGCGTGTCAGGCGGTAGATCGCCTGGACGACGTGCTGCGGCTGGATCATCCCTTCGGTGTGGTCCACCTGGTAGGGGTGCTCACGTTTCCAGACGTCGATGCGGGCCATCCACTCGACGCGTTCGGCTCCGTCGTGGTTTTCGGGCAGCGCGTCGTAGGCGGTCGCCAGGGCGTCCAGAGCCGGGGCGGCCTGGGCGGCGATGCCGATGTGGGCGTTACGGTTCTTGGAGATCTCCGCCGGGTCGACGTCGATGTGGATGATCTTGGCGTTCGGGGCCCACTCGTTCATGACCGTCGACAGGACCCGCTCATCGAAACGCACCCCGACGGCAAGGACGACGTCGGACTGTTGGAACGCAAAGGTCGAGGCCGCGATGCCGTGCATGCCGGGCATCCCGACCCACAGCGGATGGGTCCCGGGAAAACCACCGAGCCCCATGAGGGTTGTGGTGACCGGGATCTGTGTCATCTCGGCAAGGCGCGTCAGCTGCTCGGCGGCCTCACCGTGGATGATCCCGCCACCGGCATAGATCATCGGACGCTTCGCCCCCACCAGGGCTCGGGCCGCCGCCTCGATCTGGCGTGGATGACCAGCGGAGGCCGGGGGCCGGTATCCGGGCATCTCCGGCGGGACGGGGCCGCTGTAGTCAGGGACGTCAACGGTCCACTGGTCGACGCAGACATCGACGAGAACCGGTCCGGGGCGCCCTGATTCGGCGATGTGGATCGCCTCGGCGAGAACCTGCGGTAGCTCCTCGGCGTCTTTGACCAGATATGAGTGCTTGACGATCGGAAGAGTGATTCCGACGATGTCGGCCTCTTGGAAGGCATCGGTGCCGACGCGGTTCGATCCGACCTGACCGGTCAGCGCCAGAAGCGGCACCGAGTCCATGTAGGCGTCGCAGATGGGGGTCACCAGATTCGTCGCACCCGGCCCCGAGGTCGCGGTGCACACCCCGACCCGGCCGGTGACCTTGGCGTACCCTTCGGCCATGTGCCCGGCGCCCTGCTCATGTCGCACCAGGTAGGTGCGAATGTCCGGATCGTCGTGCAGTGCGTCAAAGAGTGGGATGAGCGGTCCACCCGGAAGGCCAAAGATGGCCGTGACACCTGCGCGCTTCAAACCGGCCAACGTTGCATCAACCGCTCGCATCGGGTGTGCCCTTCTGTCGCCGTGGCCTTCTGATCGACCCGCGATTCTACTCGTCGCACCCCGGTGACCGTTTCTCACCGCATTCAACGGACAAGGAGATTCCCGTGAGCTCGTCCCCTCCACCCGATCCCTCGAGCCCCTCGTTCGCGGAAGAAAACGCGATGCGTATCGCCTCGGAGTCGCTCACCCACTACGACCAGGCCGCCGACACGTACCACTGCACCTACGGCCCGCCGATCCCCGCCGTCACGATCCACGACCCCGAGCGCCAGGTGCTCGTGCGCGTCGACCCGACCAGCAGCCAGGTCGTGGGGTTCTCGATCCCCGAGTTCCGGGCATGGCACGCGGCGCACGCCGACGACGATGGTGGGTTCGAGCTGGAATTGCCATCGGTATGGCCGCTGGACGGATCGGCGGGGGACGATCTCACCGATCCCTGAGGGCTGTACCCGCAGGCGGTTAGCTACACTGCCCGACCTGCTCATTCGCACTCGTACAAGGAGCCGCCGTGGGGGTAGAGAGCCAGCTCGTCGAGGATTACCGCCTCACCAAAGAGCCGTACTACCTGCCTTTGGGCAACGAGGTCGAACTCTTTGAGGCCGCCTACAACGCGCACCTGCCGGTGATGCTCAAGGGGCCGACCGGGTGCGGCAAGACGCGTTTTGTCGAGCATATGAGCTGGCGTTTGTCGCGGACGCTGATCACGGTGGCCTGCCACGAGGACCTCACGTCCTCGGATCTCGTCGGCAAGTACATGTTGAAGAACGACGAGACGGTCTGGCAGGACGGCCCGCTGACCACCGCCGTGAAGTCCGGTGGCATCGCCTACCTGGATGAGATCGTGGAGGCCCGCAAGGACACCACCGTCGTCATCCACCCGCTGACCGACGACCGGCGCATCCTGCCCCTGGAAAAGAAGGGTGAGATCGTCAAGGCACCCGACGATTTCATGTTGGTGATCAGCTACAACCCGGGCTACCAGTCGGTGCTGAAAGACCTCAAGCACTCGACCAAGCAGCGCTTTGTCGCGATCGAGTTCGACTACCCGCCACCGGACCTCGAGGCGACGATCCTCATCTCCGAGTCGGGCGTTGACGAAGACATCGCCGCGAAGCTCGTAAAGATCGCCGAGAAGGTGCGCAACCTGCGCACGCACGGGCTTGATGAGGGTGTCTCGACCCGCCTTTTGGTCTACGCCGGTCAGCTGATCCACGCGGGCGTCGAGCCGATTGCCGCCTGCGAGGCGACGATCTGCAAGCCGATCACCGACGACCTGGAGATGCAGCGCTCGATCGTCGAGATCATCGCGACGCAGTTCTAGTCGGGGGACGTCGATGACCTTCGGCCCGGCGGTCGGAAATGTCGGGATGTACGTCGCGCGCGAAATGCTCGCGAGTGTCCCGGAGGACCAACGCCAGGCGTACCTGCGCATGGTCGAGGAAATCTCCGACCTCAAATATCAATTGGGGGTCGAAGTGGCCCGCCAGCTGCCGCGCCTTTTGGCGGAACACAACCCGGACTTGGTCGCCCGGTACCTCGGGCAGGTCCGGGTGGTCGCCAACATCGGCTGGAAGAGCGGCGTCGAGGTCGCGAAGCAGCTTCCCGACCTCTTTGACGCCCCCGACGACACCCTCGCCGAGTCGTATGTCGAGATCATCGCGCACGCCACAAAGGGCCCACCGGAAGACACCGAGACCGCCCAACTGTCACGTGAACTGGACGAGCTTGACCGTGAGCTTCGCGAGATGGAACCGATGGTCAAACGCGCTCAGGAGCTACGCACCCAGCTCGCGGCGCGGGATCGCCGGGACGAGAAGCGCCGAAAGCACGCCGTTGAATTGGCTTCTGCCCTCCCGCCACTGCTTGCCCGTTTGCGGCCCCGCCACCGCGGCGCGTACTTGGAGCTTGTCCAGAGCGTCGCCGGCGCCGACCCCGAGGCCTCCCTGGAGGCGGCCGATACGTTGCTTGACCTGCTCAACGGTGAGCGGGTCTCGCCGGAAGGCGCGCGAGAGTGGGTGCAGCGCGGCCTCGACGTATTGGAGCGCAACAAGGAGGTTGGGCGTGGCTACTTCCGGCTGGGGTCCAAGTACAGCCTCCAAGTCCTCGAAGAGCTCAAAGAGGGCCTCGCGTTGAAGTCCGTCGCCCGAGTGCTGAAGCTGTTTGCCACCGCCCTGTCGGGTCACGAGGTGGCGATCCGTAGCACCGACGAGCTGCACGCCCTCGACACTTACGGCGCCGACCACATCGTCCTTCCCCCCGATATGCGCTTCTTCGAAGACGACGGCGGTAACTTCACCGCCTACAAGGTGGCGACCGCGCACGGCGCGGGGCGCATCGAGTTCGGCACCTACCAATTCAGCCTGGACGAGATCACCGATACCGTCGCACACCTGATGACACGCTACGGGGACGCAACCGTATGAGCACCCGCCCCGTCGAGTCCGATCTCGCGCAGTTCTACACATTGTTCCCGCAGCCGGATCTGGCCAAAGACCTGTTCAATCTCATCGAGGGCTTCCGCATCGACACGCGGGTCCGGTCGGCCTACCCCGGGATCCGCCGCGATATGGACAACATCCAGTCGTTGACGTCTGGGAGTCGACCCGAGCTCGGTGCCCTCCCCGATGCCCAGGCGATCGTCGAGGCCCTGCTGCAGCACATGATTGGCCTCACCCCGGACCTAGAGCGGGTCGCCTCACACACCCAGTCGGTGATCGGTGACGCTATCGCGTTGGTCGATACGTTTCCCGCGCTCACCGCCGAGGTTTCCGACACCGCACGGTTCACCGCGCAGATGTACGAGTTGATCGATGACGCACTGGCCGACCCGGCCCGCGGGATTTCCGAGGACACGGCCGAGGATGCGGATCCTGCGACGCCACCGGTACCTGAGCAGCAGGACGCGCCGTCATCCAGCGACGAGGAATACCAGCCCCTAGAGCTGCCGCCTTTCATGATCCCGGTGATGGAAGAACTTGTGCGGCCACCGGAGCCGGCACCGGCCCAACGTGTCGCCGAACAGGCCCCCGAGTCTGAGAGCACGAGTGATTCCGACGCCGAAAGCGACGCGTTGACCCAAGAGCCCGACGGGCTCGCACAATCCACTGCGCCGCAATCAGCATCCGAGGGTCACGACTCCAACGAGGTCGCCCAGAAAACCGAGGGCGCCGACAGCGACGCCGAGCCGGGTGGATCGGCCGATAGCCGTTCGGATGATCAGGAGGGCGGCACCGACTCACTGCTTCGCCCCGGCACGGTTGACATACCGCTCGCCCCTGACGAGCAGACCGAAGACGATCTGGGTGAGCAGCTCTTTCAGTACGACGAGTGGGACTACCGCATCGAGGACTACCGCCCGGCGTGGTGCACGCTGCGCGAACAACGCGCCACACGCACCCAAGAGGGTTTCGTCGCCGCGACGTTCTACGAGTTCGGTGGCATCGTCAGCCAGATCCGCCGCAACTTTCAGCTGATGCGCCCCGACCGCCTGCGAAAGATGCGCTATCAGGAATCGGGCGACGACCTCGACACCGACGGACTCGTCGAATACGTCGTGGAAAAGCGCGCGCGCATTAGCCCCAGCGGCCGGGTCTACATCAAACGCGACAAAAAGGACCGGGACGTCGCGACTGCGTTCCTCGTCGACATGTCCAGCTCGACCGACCGCAAGATCGATGGCCGCAAACGCATTATCGACATTGAGAAAGAAGCGTTGCTGTTGATGTGTGAGGCCCTCGAGGCGATCCGCGACGAGTACGCCATCTACGGCTTTTCCGGGTCCGGCCGCGAGGACTGCCAGTTCTACGTCGTCAAAGAGCTCGGCGACAAGTACGACGATCGGGTCAAAGCCCGTATCGGCGGTATCTACGCCCGCCAAAAGACCCGCATGGGGCCCGCGATTCGCCACGCCGCACGTCGCTTGGCGGCTGCGGATGCCACCGTGAAATTGATGATTCTGCTCACTGACGGCAAGCCCTACGACTCCGACACCTACCAAGACAACACCTACGCCCAGGAAGACACGAAGATCGCGTTGCGTGAGGCGCGGCGGGAGAAGATCCACCTGTTCTGCGTCACCGTTGATCAGGAGGGTGCGGACTACCTGCCGCAGATGTACTCGGACGCCAACTTCGTGATCATCGACGACGTCCGGACGCTCCCGCAAAAGTTGCCGCAGCTCTACCGGCGCCTGACCACGTAGAACGATCGCGCGACCCGGATACCGGGGTAAGCAACTCGCGCGACCCGGTTACCGGGGTAAGTGGCTCGCGGCACCCGCAGCCGATTGCGAGCCGGATACCGGGGTAAGTAGCTCGCAGCACCGCTGTGGGCCGCGCTGCGTCCGGCGGTGACGCGTTCCCATCCATACGGATGCGGAAGTTATCCACACTTTCCACAGAGAGCCCGGCCTGTGAACCGGGGTAACTGACTCGCAGAAACCCAGAAAACGCGGTACCCGGGGTAAATCACTCGCGCCACCCCGGGGTAGATGACTCGCGCAAACCGGGGTAACCGACTCGCGCATCACGCCCCTTTTTGCCTGCATTCAGGGCTTTTCTTCCCACCTATAGGTTTAGGTACAGAGAAAAGAAGAGCTTAGGGGTCGGTCGCTGTCGCGTCATATCGACGCGACCGACCCGGATGAAACCGTCATCACTCGCGAGTCGGTTACCCCGGTTGGGGACTCGCGCCCCACCCACAGCGTCTGAACCATCCGTCATGCTCACCCCAATGGGCCGATCTGTCACCGCCGTGCAACGTCCACTGCGAACTCAGCTGGTATCTAGCGAAGAGCTCGGTGTCAACGGCGCCCAAGCCCAACTTGCGTTATGCGAGCCGGATCACCTCAGACGGCTCGAACAGCCGTTGCGGTACGGGTTTGCCGATCGAACGAGTGCCCGTAAAGGCCTCGAGGTGGCCGCAGGCGTTGCCATCGCGGACCGGCTTGGAGCGATTCGTCAAAAGGCAGGTCCTCCGATCGGCCGTCATGGCTACATGGCGATCGTCTGGCTGGGCTCGCGGTGGCTACAGCTCGAGCACGCCGGAGCCACTGCTGTGCCGTTTACCCAGTATCGCCTGCTGCACGACTTCGGTTGGGAAGAATCTGGTCGCAACGCGCGGGTCGCATTGAAAAAAACTCTTCTCAACCTGCAGGACGCCCGCTGGCAGGGCGAGGTGAACGATGCTGCAACCGGGCGCAAAACCCACGAAGACCATTTCGGCATCATTGATCGGGTCTTGTGGCCCGTCGTCGAAGACGGCCGTGTCGAACGGCTCGGCTACATCTTCCTCGGTAGTTGGTTCCTCGACCAGCTTCGCCACGAGGCCGGCGCCTATCTGGACTGGACGATCATCCGGGACCTCCCCCCCATCGCCCGCAAGCTCTACGGGCTTTTGGAGAATGACCGGTTCGAGTCCGGCGACGACGGCGACGAATGGCAGAGCTACTGGCTCGGCCCGCCACTGTTCGCGTCGTTGGGCTCTACGTGCGCCCGGGAGCGTGACAACGTCGCGGCGGTATGGCGCGCATGTGAAGCAGTAGCCGCGCAAGATTCGCGGTATCGCTTCACCAAGGAACGAATAGCCAACGATGGCGCCCTCGGGCACCAGATCATGGCGCAACGCCACACCCGTACGAGGGCGCGTCGACTCACCGAGTGACGTACACCGAAGTAGCATGCATGCGTGCATGCTGCCTGGGCCGCCAGCAGGGCCAAGGTAATGCAGGGCAGCGGCAGGGATAGTGAAGGCGCTGGCGAACAAGTAGGCATGACACCACTCATTACTGTGGCCGCGGCCAAAGGCGGAGTGGGGAAGACCACGCTGGCCTACGAACTCGCTGCCGCTTTGGACGGGTGCCTGGTCGATCTCGATTGGGATGCCGGTGGCGCGACGCGTATGTGGGGATTCGATCCGGCGTCTCGCCAAAGGGCCCCATTGCTGGACGGTTTTGAGAAGGGCCCGGAGGCTCCCGCACCACGCCCACGCCGTCGGCCTCATCAGCCCCTCCTTGTTCCCAGCCACCCAGATCTGTCGGCGAGCCGCATCGACGCCGACTTGGTCGCCGACTGTCTGGTCGCGTGGTGCCCTCAATTATCGCCGTACTACGTTGTCGTCGACACCCACCCGGGGGCGAACCCGCTTACCGACGGAGCAATTGCCGCCGCCGACCTCATCGTCATTCCGGCCGTCCTGGGGATGAGAGAGATGACCGCACTCGAGCAGAACCTCGCTGAGCTGTCTCATCACCGCGTCCTGGTCGTTCCCACCATGGTGCCGTCAGTGCCGCCTCGGCGTCTTGTTGATCGGCTCGCGGCGGTAGCCGGCGGACGCGTAACCGTCGCACCGCCGATCTCCGAGCACCGCTGGCTGCGACGCCGGTTGCGGCGCGCGGCAGTCGTTTCTCAACCCAACCCCGGAGTGCGGCTGCAGATCGCCGCCGCCGAATTTCGCAGCGTCGCCACGGTGATCAAGGAGGCCCTCGATGGCTGATGGACCAGACGGCATCGATCTCATGCGCAGTCGCATACAACGCGGCCGGCGGACACCACCCCCCGTACGCGGACCAGGACCACCGACGCTAGAAGCCACGGCCACGGCAGCCGATGGCGCGAAGGTGGGGGAGACGAACCTCGCGCCACAGGTGGCTGCCCGGAAGCCGAAGACCTTGCGGCCCACAACGACGACCGCGAAGCCATGGAGGCCCGAAGTCGCCCATGGCGCGGCGACCGCGAATCTCGCGCTACGTGTGCGTCAACCACTCGACGACCACTTGGCCGAGATCGTCCACGCGTTTCGCCGTGAGGGCGTACGGACCTCGAAGGTTGAGCTCGTCGAGATGCTGCTGTGGGAATTGCCGCAGACCCACACCCAGCTGCGTGCGCGCCTTGCTGAGTTCCGTGACGCGGCCGCACGTGGCGGCGACGCCCCTCTTGTTGGTAGCGGGGAAAGACGCCGGTCCTAGAACGACAACGGCCGGACCCCCGAAGGGGCCCGGCCGTGTGCCGGTGCTGCGTATGCGTTTGGTTCAGATGCCCGGGGGCTTCGGGAACCGGTGGCGCATGGTGTACTGGTACGGCGTTGCGAACAGCAGGTCCGCGATGTCCTCGTCGGTGCGCTCGATCGTCTGGGTCCACAGCGTTTGGGCGCCGGGGATGATCAGATCGAAGTTGTAGCTCATGAGGCCGATCAGTTCCTTGACCGGGAGCATGGCGCCCATGTTGTCGAACGGGGTTGCCTGCATCGCCCAGGAGCGGATCGCGCCGGCTGAGGCCGTGCGAATCGATTCGGGTTTCAGCTGGAACCGGTGCTGTCCCTCGGTCTCCGGGCGGCCCATGGCGGCTGCGGTGGCGGCGGTGACCTCTGATGGCAGGTAGGTGATGTCCCACTTGGTCTGCTTCAGGGAGGGGTGCGTGGTGAGCTTCAGGTTCATGCGACCGTATTTCGGGTCGCCGTAGAACTTCGGTTTCGCGGGGAGCTCGGCGTCGTCGTAGCGACCCGTGGCGGTGTGCAGCAGGTAGCCGCGGCGCTCCATCGTGAAGTTGAAGTAGTCGTTTCCGAACCCGCCGTATCCGTCGTCTTCCTTGCCACCGTGTTCCTGGGTGACGATGTACGCGATCTTCTTCGGGAATCCGAAGGGCTCGCGGCCGGCGAAGACGGCGGCGTCCTGGGTGAGGTACATGTACGGGTAGTAGCCCCCGTAGTACGTGTTGCCATCCATGCCCTTGCAGCTGGCGGACACGGTGACGCCCATCTCGCCGTACGGGCCAAGACCGGTGTGCAGGTGGTCGACGTACCAGAACTCGACAATGTCATCTTCGAGGGTCAAGGACTTGGGCAGGATGTGCCGCAGGTCCTTCTCGTCGGCCCGGTAGAAGAACGCTGACCAACGGCTGTTGGTGTACGTCAACGGGACGATGTCGTAGTCGACCAGCGGGTCGGCGACGCCCTGGCTGATGATGTCGCGCTTGTCGCGGTCGAGTGCCAGCGGCGGTGCGTCCCCGGAGTCGATCCACGGAACGCTTGTGACGTTGAGCTGTTGCGCCATGTTCTTATGCTCCCAGTCCGACGGGCTTCGGGAACCGGTGACGCAGTCCGAAGCGGTACGGCTTGGCGGCGCCGGCCCACGTGGCGTCACGGGTGTAGGTCTCGGTCCACAGAACCTCACCGGCGGGGATGATCAGGTCGAAGCTGAACGTCATCAGCCCGATCATTTCCTTCGGCGGCATCTCGTGGCCGAGGTTGTCGTACGGCGTGGCCTGCATGAACCAGTTGATGCTCTGCGGGCTGGCGGTACGAATCGATTCCGGCTTGACCTGGAAACGGTGCGAGCCTTCGGTGTCCGGACGGCCCATCGCCGTGGCGAGGCCCTTGTCGACGAGGCTGCCGAGGTGCACAAGCTGCCACTCCGACTGCGCGATGTCCGGGCTGGTGATGACCTTCATGTTCAGACGGCCGTAGTCGGTGTTGCCGTAGAACGCGGGCTTCGCCGACAGGTCAGCGTCGTCGTACTTACCCGTTGCCGAGTGCATGACGTATCCGTTGCGGATCATCAGGAACGAGAAGTAGTCGAACTGGTAGTTCTTACCGTCGTACACGCCGTAACCGTCATCCGGGTTGCCGCCGTGCTCGAGCACGCGGATGAACGCTTCCTTCTTCGGGAAGCCGAGGACGCGACCCGCGTCAATCGCGGCGTCCTGGGTGAGGTACATGTACGGGTAGTAGCCGCCGTACGTCTTCTTGCCGTCGGCACCCTTGAACGAAGCGGCCACGGTGACACCCATCTCGCCGTACGGGCCGAGCATGGTGTGGTTGTGATCGACGTACCAGAACTCGACGATGTCGTCCTCGAGCTCCATGCAGTCAGGAAGCACGCGACGAAGGTGCTTCTCGTCGCAGCGGTAGAAGAACGCCGACCAACGCGAGTTGGTGTAGGTCAGCGGAAGGACATCAATGTCCCAGAGCGGGTCGACCAGCGGATAGATAATCGCGGTCTTCTCGTCACGATCAACCGGTGACGGCGGAATCTCTCCCGTCTCGGCACCGGGAATCTCAGTCACAGCAAACATGTCAGCCATAGGCTGGCGTCCCCCATCAATCGATGAATGGCAGCTGCACACGAATCGCAAGGGCGCGAGACGGTGGATGAAAAAGACCCCGATCCTGCGAGAGGCCCGCCCGTCGCGCGTCGCAAGCATCATATGTCACGTACCTCGCGAGCGTCAACTCGCGAGACGCCCCGGAGCATGTGGCGGATAACCCCGAAAAGCCCTGCTCAAATGCCATTTCGGGGGTATCTGAGATGTCCTCGTGCAAATGTTGACAAGGTCGCCCGATCCTGAGGTAGGGTCGCGCCATCAGGGGTGCAGGAACGCGTTTTCGTCCGTCGGTGGCCTCGTTTCGTGATCACCGTGACGCGGATTCCCCTGGTACGTCGATCCGAAAAGGGGGACTTCCAGTGAAAACGCGCTCGTGGGCATGGCGCGCGGCTCTTCTCGTTGCCGGTTTTGTCACCACCCTGGGCTTTGCGGCCTGTGGGAGCGACAGCTCCACCAGCACGGGAAGCAGCGGCGGCGCAGACGCGAAGGTCACGCTGAAACTGGCGTATGTGACCACCCAACAGCATCCATACGGCATCGCCGTCGATGCCTTCATCAAGGACGTCGCGACCGCCTCGGGCGGACGCATCACCGTCACGGGGCTACCAAGCTATCCGCAGAGCGAGATTCAGCTGCTGTCGGATGTCCGCGGTGGCACCGTCGATATGGCGACGATCTCCACCGCGGTGTGGGACAGCCAGGGGATCAACGCCTTCCAGGCACTCCAAGCACCGTTCCTGATCAACAACTACGCCCTGGAAGGGTCGATCATCAATGGGGAGATCGGCACCAAGATGGCCGCTGAGGCCTCAACGGCCGCCAAAGACATCACGGTGCTGGCGATCCACGAGGGAGGCCTCAGAAAGCCTCTTGGCGCGAAGAAGCAGTTGACCACTCCGGCGGACTTCGCCGGGTTGAAGATCCGAGCGCCGCAGTCAAAGGTGCTCGCCGCCGGGCTCCAAGCGTTGGGGGCCGAACCCGACCCGCTGCCGCTGCCCGACGTGTTCCAGGCGCTGCAGAACGGTACCGTCGATGGCATGGAGGCGAACCTTGGTCTGATCGCCGCCAACAAGTACTACGAGGTCGCCAAGTACGTGACCGGGAACGTGAACTTCTGGCCGTTCCCGACCGCCCTGACGATCAACAAGGCCGCGCTCGACACCCTGCCCCCGGAGGACCAGAAGATCATCACCGACGCTGCGGCGAAGGTCCCGGCGCAATCGCTGGGAATCGTGTCGGCCACGAGTGACCTCCCGCAGAAGCTCGTTGACTGCGGTATCCAGTTCGTGACCGCGAGCCCCGCCGACAAGGCGGCCCTCGAGGCTGCTGGTGCGACGGCGATCGCCAAGCTGAGCAAGGATCCGCTCACCGCGGGCTTCATCACGGAGATCCAAGCGGTCAAGAAGGCTGCGCCGGTGGGCGCGCCTCCGCCACCGTTCCCGACAACAAAGTCCGCACCCGACGCCACGTGCGTCCTCGGGGGCTGATCACACGATGATCGCTGCCAGGGGTACGCCCGCATCACGGGTGTGCCCCTGGGGGTTCCCTGTTGAGTAACGCCACGGTCAGGATGGTGGACCGCGCGACGCGGATCACCGGCGTCTATTCAGATGCCGCGGTGGTGATTGCCAAAGTCATCGTGGCGACGGGGGTGGTAGTCGCAATGCTCGCGCTTGCGGGCAACGTCTTTACCCGCAACGTCATCGGCTTCTCGATCTTCAGCTCCGAGGAGCTGGCCCGATTCGCATTCCTGTGGGTGATCTGGATGGGCGTATCGCTCGCGGTCAAACGCAGCGCCGTGACGGTCATCACTTTCGTCTCCCAGCGCGGCGCGCCCTGGTGGCGTCAGTCGGTCGCGGGGTTCACCGCTCTCGCGCTCGGCGCTCTCTTGGCCTACGCGTGCCTCCGCTCAACCGAATACGCAACCGGCACCTTCGCCCGCGAAGGCGCAACCCCGACGCTCGACGTCGCATGGTTCTACCCGGTGGCCTCCATGGCCCTCGGCTACTACTTCATCAGTTTGCATTACCTGCACCAGGGCCTAGCCGCCGCAGCTCGAACGAGCGCGGAGGGCCGTGCGGGCCTGCGCCGGGTCGCCACAGGTCTTGCCGGTGGCCTGGCGCTCATCGCCGTGCTTGCCGCGGTGTCTCAGGTGATGCTCACGCTGAATGCTTCGCCGCTGGTGGTGCTCGGGGTGATTTTCGTTGTATTGACGCTTGCGGGCATGCCGATCGTGTTCATGCTGTCGCTGGTCGGGATCCTCGCGTTCTATCCCGGCTTCTTTGGCGTCAGCTTCTATCCCAGCCCCGATCTGCTCAAACCGTTCAATACCACCCAGACCGCGATGGGCCTGAACGGCGGCGGTGAACTCCTTGTGATCCTGATGTTCTTGGTGGTCGCCGAAGTCCTCAATGCCAGCGGAATGTCGACCCGGTTGATTTCGTTCGCCGCCGCCTGCGTTGGTCACATGCGCGGAGGGATGGCCTACGTCTGCCAGCTGACCTCCGCGCTGGTATCGGGCATCTCGGGATCGGCTCAAGCCGATGCGGCGATCATGACCCCACTTTTGGTTCCGGCGATGGAACGTGAGGGATACCGCCGGGACGTCGCGGCCGCCGTGGTCGCTGCCGCATCGATCAAGGGCCCGATCGGACCCTTATCGGTGATGTTCATCGTCTACGGAGTGGTCGTCTCGGGCGTGGGGTCAGCCTCGATCAGCCAGCTACTGCTGTCGGGCGTCGTCGCTGAGCTGCTGCTCTTGCTGTTCCAGGCCGCGACCGTCTACATCGTGGTCCGAAGAATGGGCTTCTTGCCGAAACGCCCGTTCGCGGGCGTCGCGGCGATCGGTCGTACGGGGATCAGCGCGGCACCCGTGCTTCTCATCCCCGTGATCATCCTCGGTGGGATCTTCAGCGGGGTTTTCACCCCAACCGAGTCGGCTGCGGTCGCCGCTGTCGTCGCGATCGGCATGGCCTTGTTTTGGTACGGAACCATCTCCCTGACCCAGCTGCCCGCCGCCCTGATCCTCGCCGGCCTCGAGGCCGGCGTGGTGATGCTGCTACTCGGAGACTCGGTGATCGTCTCCCAAGCCTTGTACTTCGACAGCTTCGGCCCGTCGCTCGGGTCGTTCCTGACCGGCCTGACCGACAACAAGTACGTCTTTCTGCTGGTGGTGAACCTGCTGCTGCTGGCCGTGGGGATCTTTATCGAGCCACTGCCGGCGCTCTACATCCTCGCGCCGTTTCTGGCGCCGATCGCCGTGGGGCAGTTCGGGATGGACCCGGTGCATTTCGGGCTGATCATGGTCTTCAACCTGGTGCTCGCCCTGATCCATCCGCCGATAGGGCTGGTGCTTTTTCTCGTGTCGAGCATCGCCAAAGTGCCGATCGAGCGTCTGTCGATCACGATCCTGCCGTGGCTTGCCGTTAGCCTGTTCGTGTTGTTCCTCGTGACCTACCTTCCGAGTAGCGTCGTGCTCGTCCTGTCGGATCTGGTCCGCTGAGAAACGCGAACGTCCTCGCGGCGACGGCGATGCTGTGTTGGGGCGCCGCGTACGTCCCGTCGTCGTGGCTGGTCGACGATCTCGCCCCGCTGACCGCCGCCGGGCTGCGCCTCGGCGTCGGTGGTCTTCTCGTGCTCGGGATCCTGCGGGCCCGGGGTATGAGCCTCGCAGTGGGTGTCGGGCCGGTGGTGGTGGGGTGGTTGGCGCTGACCCAAACCGTCCTGTTCTACGGGGCGACCTTTTGGGGCATCGCGCGCGCCGGTGCCGGTGTCGCAGCGGTCTTGGCGAACACGGATCCGCTGTTTGTCGCCGCTCTGGGTGGCCTGGCCCTGGGGGAGACTCTTCGCCGCCGACAGTGGCTCGGCCTTGGGGTCGGCTTTGCCGGCGCGGCGATCGTGGTGCTCGAGGGCACCGGATGGCCGCCTCGGCTGTCGGTGGACGCACTCGTTGTGGTTGCCGGTTCGCTGGCCTGGGGAATCGGCACGATCGTCGCCGCCCGCGGGGTACGCGGCAGTGGGGGAGCGGTGCCGCTGGCGGGGTGGCAGATGACGGTCGGTGGCCTGGTCCTCGCCGCGGCGGGG
>JANLSO010000048.1:0-20536 GCA_031362405.1 Thermoleophilia bacterium
AGCGCGGCGAACTCGGCGATCGTTGCCTCGAAATCGCGGTGATCCCGGTCACCGTAGGTCGACTCCATCAGCACCAGATCGCCGGCCGGGCAGGGCGTCGGGTCGGGCATGACGTCCTTGCGGGCGTTGCCGATATCGCCACTGAACACGATGCGCCGACCGGCGACCTCGACGAGAAAGCTCGCCGAACCGGGAATGTGCCCGGCGACCTGCGGGGTGACGCGCAGACCACTGATCTCCGACGCCGTGCCATAAGCCAGTGGCACGACGAGCTCGAGGGTCTTTAGGACGTCCCTATCGTCGTAGAGCGGTTCTTGGGCGGGGCGACCCTTGCGCCGGTCGCGCTCGGTGTCTTCCATCTGCAGCTTCGCGGAGTCCATCAGCAGGTGCTCGGCGAGCATCTTCGTGGCCGGCAGCGCGTGGATCTTCCCGCGAAAGCCACGCTTCACGAGAAGTGGCAGCCGACCGCAGTGATCGAGGTGCGCGTGGGTCAAAAGCACGGCCTGGATCGAAGTCGGGTCGAAGTCCATCGCACCGCGGTTGAGATCAAACAGGGCTTCGGATCCCTGAAACGCGCCGCAGTCGATGAGCACGCGCGTTCCTGGGGCCTCCAGTAGGTGGCACGAGCCGGTGACGGTCATCGCGCCGCCGTACGAGCGGACGGTTACGTCGCTCATCGCGTCATCCTCACGTCGGAGCCGGTCCCGTGGCGGTGCCGTCAACCTCCCGCAAGGCCCCGGTTTCGGGGTCGAAGACGACGCCACGGATGTGATCACGCGCCGGAAGCTCCGGGCTCGAACGCAGGCGCTCAAGGCTGCCATGCAGCGTCGCATCGATGTCGCGGAAGGCGCCGAGCCGCCAGGTCGGCAGAACCCGGTCGGCGGCGAGGGCCTGGGCGAACGCGTCCTCCGAGGCGCCGTGCAAGCCGCAGCCCTCATGCATCATCACGACGATCTCATTCGTGCCGAGCAGCCTCTGAGAGGCGCTCAGCGAGCGAATCACGTCGTCGGTGACCAGCCCACCCGCATTGCGGAGGATGTGCGCGTCACCTCGCTCGAGGCCGAGCATCGGTAAGGGATCGATCCGCGTATCCATGCAGGTCAGCACCGCGACCTGGCGGCGGGGGCTCGAGCTGAGGCCCGGGGCGGCAAGCTCTGCGGCACGAGAGGCCGCAGCTTCCAACATCTCGTCAGCGTTCGGCATACGTCGATCGTACCGTGCTGACGCGACGCGCTACGCGGAAGGGCGTATCCATGTGACCACTCGACTGAGGCGATGACGATTGCGCGCGAAGAGCCGGTAGGCGGGGTTGAGCAGCGGCGCGGCCGTGCGGAGGGCCCGGGCCAGTAGCGGGCCGACGACTGGGACATCGCGGGAGATCTCGGCGATCGCGCGGACTTCCGTTGTCGGCGGACCGCCCGTCGCGCGGTCGAACACGAGAATCGACCGCTCGGTCGCGGCTTGGTCGGAGTCGATCCCGAGGGCGAGCAGCGCCTCGTGGTCGTGCGAGGAGACCCAATGCATCCGGCCGTTACGATCGAGCCGTTGCCCGACCCGAGCCGCGGTGCGGCAGATCGGGCATTCCCCGTCGTATACCGCACACGTCGTCGGCTCCTGCGCCTCGGCCATCAGGACCTTCCGGAAAGGGCCGCCCGGACACCGGCGGAAAACTCGGCCAGCTCGCCCGCGACCGTCGCGGGATCCTTGGCATCTTCGATCATCCGGATGAGCTGGCTCGCGATCACAACGCCGTCGGCGAACGACCCGATCTCAACCGCCTGAGCGGGTCCGCGAATTCCGAAACCGACCGCCAGCGGAGCCGCTATCTGCTCCCGCGCCCGGGCGATGAAGGCCCGCAGCGCGGCGTCGACGTTCAGCTCGCCACCCGTGACGCCGGCGACCGAGACGCAGTAGACGAAGCCGTCGGCCACGCGGCCAATTGCCGCCAGGCGCTCGTCGGAGGTCGTCGGCGCACACAACGGCACAATCGCCACCCCGGCTCTGTCGGCCGCCCGACGAATCTCCTCACCCTCGTCAATCGGCAGGTCAGGGATGATCACGCCGGCCACACCCGCCTGGGCCGCCCGGTCGAGGAAGCCCCGCGCGCCCGAGTGGATCAGCAGGTTGACGTAGGTCATCAACACTATTGGGGGCCCGCCGCGTAGCTCCTCGGCGATCTCGAGGATGTGTTCGGGGCGCGTGCCGGCCTCCAGGGCCCTCTGCCCGGCGGTCTGGATCGTCGGCCCATCCGCCAGCGGATCCGAAAATGGGATCCCGATCTCGAGGATGTCGGCATGCGGGGCGATTGCCTTCGCGTGCTCCAAGCTTGTCGCGACGTCTGGGTACCCACCCATGACGTACGGGATGAACAGCGGCCGGCCGGCGTTTGCGAAGGTTTCGCGCAGACGTGTGGCGCCCTCAGACATCGATACCCAGCGCGGCGGCGGCCTGGTCGACGTCTTTGTCGCCGCGACCCGACATACAGATCAGGACGGGCCCGCCGGTTGCGGCCAGGCGCGCGCCCTCACGGGCCACGAGCGCCAAGGCGTGGGAGCTTTCCAGGGCAGGAATGATGCCCTCGGCCTGGCAGCAGGCGGTGAACGCCTCGAGAGCCTCGGCGTCGGTGGCGCTCTCGTAGCGCACGCGACCGGTGTCGCGCAGGTGACTGTGCTCCGGCCCCACGCCCGGATAGTCGAGCCCGGCCGAGATCGAGTGGGCCTCAGCGACCTGGCCGTCAGGGTCCTGAAGCAGGTACGACAGCGACCCGTGCAAAACGCCCGGCTGGCCGTGGCCGAGCGACGCGCCGTGGCGGCCGGTCTCGACTCCGTCGCCCGCGGCCTCGACGCCCATCAGGGCGACGTCGGCGTCGTTGACGAACCCGCGAAAGATCCCGATCGCGTTCGATCCGCCACCCACGCAGGCGATCACCGCCGAGGGCAGGCGCCCTTCCTCGGCGAGCATCTGCTCGCGCGACTCGTGGCCGATCACCGACTGCAAGTCGGCGACGATCTCCGGGTACGGCGCGGGCCCGACGGCCGAGCCGATCACGTAGTGCGTCCCACCGACGTTGGTGACCCAGTCGCGGATCGCCTCGCTGGTGGCGTGTTTCAGGGTGCCGGTGCCGGCATCGACGGCGCGGACTTCGGCGCCGAGCATTTTCATGCGAATGACGTTCAGCCGCTGACGCTGCATATCGAGCCGGCCCATGTAGACGCAGCACTCCATCCCGAACAGGGCCGCCGCGGTGGCGGTGGCGACGCCGTGCTGGCCGGCCCCGGTCTCGGCAATGATCCGCTTTTTGCCCATCCGTTGGGCCAAGAGCACCTGGCCGAGGGCGTTGTTGATCTTGTGGGCCCCGGTGTGGCAGAGGTCCTCGCGCTTGAAGTAGAGCCGTTCGACGCCGTAGCGCTCCCCGAGGCGCGCCGCCCGGTAGAGCGGCGTGGGCCGGCCGACGAAGCGGCTGAGCAGCCCGTCGAGCTCGGTCGCGAAGTCGACGTCGCTGCGATGGCGTTGGAACGCTTCGGCAAGCTCGTCGAGCGCCCCGATGACCGTCTCAGGTACGTAGCGGCCCCCGTACGGGCCGAACCTCTCGGCAAGCTCACTCATTCCGTCTCTCCCCCGCGCCGTGCGCGGCCGTGATGAACGCGGCAACCAGCGTCGCATCTTTGCGCCCCGGTGCCGACTCGACCCCGCTCGAAACGTCGACCAGAGCGGGACGCACCCGGCGAATCGCCTCGGCGACGTTTGCGGGCGTCATACCGCCCGCCAAACCGAACGAACGCGACGGCCGATGCGCCGCCACCATGTCCCAGTCGAGTGTGACACCCGTGCCGCCGTGGCGCCCGGGAACCGCCGCGTCGAGCAGCACCATCTCTGCTGCGCTCGCCTGCGCACGGGCGAGTGCCGTGGGCCCGTCGACGCGAATCCCCTGGATGACCGGAACCCCGGCGACCTGCCGCACGTGAACCGGATCAACCGCCCCGTGGATCTGGACGTGCGTGAGCCCACATGCCGTCACCGCCCGCACGAGATCCTCGTCGCTCGGCTCGACGAACACGCCGATGCGGCACACGCCCTTGGGCAGGCCCGTGAGAACCTCAGCGCCCTGATCGACGTCCACTCGCCGTGGGCCGTCGGCGAATACCACGCCGATCGCCCAGGCGCCGGCGCGTGCTGACTCCTGCGCCTCGTCGGCCCGCGTCAGGCCGCAGATCTTCACCCTGATGAGATCAGGCCGTGGGATCGGCGTCCTCGTCGCCCGGCTGCCAGGTGGGCAGAAACACCCGCACCGTCGTGCCGGCGTCGGTACTGACCACCGCGAACGTGCCCCCAAGGACCGTCGCCCGATCTCGCATCCCGTGCAGACCAAAGCGCGCGATCGGGGCCCCGGGCCGGGGACGCAGCGCCCGCTCTGCGTCGAAACCCCCGCCGTTGTCGGCGACCTCGAGGAGAATCCCCGTGGCGTCTTCGCGCACCGCAACGCCGACCTGGGTCGCCCGGCCGTGCCGATGGGCGTTGTTCAAGGCCTCCTGGAGGATCCGATAGAAGGTGATCCGCTGGGTCACCGAAACGCCGTTGACGGGGAAATCGCCGACGATCTCGGGCACGACCTGGGAGCCGCTGCGGGCCTCGAACGCGATGATCGCGTCGTTCAGGATCTCCGTGAGCCGACGGTTCTCGAACTGGGCGGGCCGCAGATGCCCGATCAGCTCGCGCATCTCGTGCAGCGCGCCGCCGAGCGTTTCATAGATCCGCCCGATCGCCGGCCGCAGTGCCTCGGGAAGCACGGCGCCCTGGGTCTCGGCATCGGTCAACTCGGCCTCCAGCAGTTGGATCTCCAACAGAGCGACCGACAGGGCCTGGGTGGGGCCGTCGTGGATGTCGAGGCCGATGCGGCCCAACAGACGCTCGTCGCTTTCGAGGATCTGCGCCATCGCCCGCTCGAGATCCGACCGCAGCCGCGCCGATTCCAGCGCACCGCCAAGCCGCTCGATGGCGACGGCGACGATGTCATCGAGCCCGGGAGCGACGGCGCCCGCGCCGATGACCAGGGCCGTCTCGCCACGGGTATGCGGAATCACGATCGCCGTCGCGGATCCGACCGCCGCATCGTCAACGAGCAGAGCAGTGTCGTGACCCGCGCCGGCGACGATGGCAGCGCCCCCTACCACCAAAGATTCCTTTGCGTCGAGACCGAGCCCCGGGGCGACGGCCCAGACACCCGGCCCGGCCGATGCGCTTACGACGGCGGTCCACGGGACGCTGAGCGCCGCAGCAAGGCTTTCGAGTATCGCCGCGAGCCCCTGCTCGGGCTGGCGAGCCGAGACGGGCGTTCGTGCCACGCGCAGGGCAACGGAGTCGTGCGATGTGGTCGGGGCGAGTGAGCGTTCCATCGCTGATGATCTTAGTGCCCGCCGCGGGCGGTCTCCTTCGGCCCTCCCGCGGGGGACGATTGCATGGCATGCTCTCGCCGATCGGCGCCCTATACGCGCGTGGGTCGAACTACCAGGGCGTCTAGGCGACGGCACCCGTGAGAAGTCCTAGGGTTTCGCTACTCAAGCGGGCGGCCCGGCCCGTAGTCGAAGTTTGAGGAGTCCTGTGAGTTCCCTGGTTCGCGTTCTGCTTGCCGATGACAACGCTCAGTTTCGCTCGCTCCTGCGGCGCCTGCTGGAGCGCGAGGTCGAGATCGCCGTCGTCGCTGAGGCATCAAACGGAGCAGAAGCGCTGATGCTGGCCGAAGAGCATCACCCGGACGTCGTACTCATGGACCTCTCGATGCCCGGCGTCGATGGCCTCGAAGCCACGATGGCGCTGAAGGCCCGGCTTCCCGACGTCACCGTGCTGATGCTCTCGGTCGCCGACAAGGAGCACGAGATCGCCGCAGGCCTGTCGGGTGGAGCGTCTGAGTTCCTCATCAAAGGCGCGCCCACCGCGGAGATCGTGGCCGCGATCCGGCGCCACGGCCCGGATACGTTCGACGACTAAACCTGTCGGCCGGCGTAGTGGGCGTCCGCCGGGATCGTTAAGGTAGGCGCGCATCGGGGTTCAGGAACGGTCGGTGGCGGCCGATGGACTCCAGGCAGGGACCACGGACGTGTCAGAGCCCACACCCGCAAGCGCGAAGACCCACCTCCGGGTGGCCATCGCAGACGATCACCGCCTGATGCTCGACGGCATCAAGCGCGCCCTCGAGACCGCACCCGACATCAAGGTGGTCGGCGAGGCAATGACGGGTGAGGAGATGCTCGCGCTCGTGCCGCGCGTCAAGCCCGACGTCGTGATCCTCGATATGCGCATGCCCAAGGGCGATGGCCTCACGACACTCGCGGCCCTCAAAAAAGATCACCCGGATCTCAAGGTGATCATCCTGTCGATGTTCGAAGACCCCGAGCACATCGACCAGGCACTGGCCCAGGGTGCGTCCGGCTACGTCGTCAAATCGATCAACCCGCTCGACCTGCCGTCGACGATCCGCCAGGTGGTCGAGGGGAACGTCTTTCACTCGCCGCGCGGCCGCAGCGCCGGAGAGGCCGAGGCTGCTGCCTCCAGCGCCCCGGTGCCGAACCCCGGGGGTCTTACCGAACGCGAGCTATCGATCCTCAAGCTCGTGGCCGAGGGACTGTCGAACCTCGACATCGCCAGCAAGCTGTACGTCACCGAACAGACGGTGAAGTTCCACCTCTCCAACATCTACCGCAAGCTCGGCGTCGGCAACCGCACCGAGGCCACTCGGTACGCCTACCGCAACGGTTTGATCGACAACTAGCGCCCGCGCAACGGCGGTGTTGTGCGGTTGCTGGGCTAGACTGTTCGGGATGAATGGTTCTGTCGACAGCTGCGCACAGCCACCCGCGGGAGTGGACGATGGCGAACCTGCCGAAGATCCGCCGAGTAGGACCGCGCGCCAACCACCCCGTTGAGACGACGGCCGGTGGCCCGGCCGATATCCAACGCATCGAGGCCCACGGCCTCACCTGGCTGAACATCGAGTCGCCGACCGAGCGCGAGACCGCCTGGCTGGCCGAGAACTACGAGTTCCACCCCCTCGACCTCGAAGACGTCCAGTCGCGGCGGCGCCAGCGGGCGAAGATCGACGACTACGCCGACTACACGTTCATCGTGCTGCACTTTCCGCGGTTCGATAAGCGCACGGGGCGTCTGCAGGCAGCGGAGTTGAACGTATTCATCGCGCGCGATCTGGTGATCACGCTTCCCAACGAACCCCTCAAGCCGCTGAGCGCAATGTGGGCGCGGTGCCAGACGCGTGACGATGAGCGCGAAGCCCTGATGAGCAAGGGCCCCGGGTTCCTGCTCTACGAGATCGTCGACGCAACGTTCGACTACTGCTTTCCCATCCTCGACAAGATCGGCTTCAAACTCGACCAACTCGAGGATGCGATTTTCGACGGCCGCTCGGAGGAGTCGGTACGCGACATCTCCAACGTCAAGCAGGAGATCATCAACTACCGCAAGATCATCAAGCCCCAGCGGCCGACACTGCGCCTGCTCGAGCGCAACATCGAGCAGTACGCCCCGCAGGACCTCGAGATCTACTTCGACGACATCGTCGACAAGAACGAGCGCATTTGGGACCTCTTGGAGAACGCAAAAGAGGTCGTGGAGGCCCTCGAGGCCACCAACGAGTCGGTGATCACACACCGCCTGAACGACATGGTCAAGCTGCTCACCATGCTGTCGGCGGTCATCCTGCCGCTGACCCTCGTGACGGGCTTCTACGGAATGAACATCGACGGCCTGCCGTTCGCCCGACATGGCGTCGCGTCGTTGCTCGTAACCCTGGGAATCATGGTCTCGATGGGCGGAGCCCTGCTGCTGTGGTTCCGCCACAAGCGGTGGCTCTAGCGTTGAGCGGCGGGGGCGGCCCGGGCAAGCCCGACATCATGTGGGCGCCCTGGCGGATGTCGTACATCACGGCCGAGCACGATCACGGCTTCACGGGCACGGGCTGCGTCTTTTGCGACCTTCCCGCGGCGGACGACGACGAGCGCACCTACATCCTGTTCCGCGGCACAAAATCATTCGTGATCATGAACCTGTACCCATACAACAACGGGCACCTCATGGTCGTGCCGTTTGCCCACGTCGATTCTCTGATGGCCCTCGACTCCGGGACGACCTCCGAGATGATGGACCTTGCCAAGCTCTCCGAGCGGGTCGTGATCGACGCCATGAAGCCTCAGGGATTCAACATCGGCATCAACCAGGGGCGCGCCGCCGGGGCGGGCATCGCCGATCACCTGCACCTGCACGTGGTGCCCCGCTGGGCGGGTGACACGAACTTCATGCCCGCGCTCAGCGATACTCGCGTGATGCCACAGCATCTCGATGACACCTACGCCCTTCTGCGCCCAGGATTCCCCACATGACGCTCACACCCGGAGTCTTCAAGGCCTACGACGTGCGCGGCCTCTACGGCGACGAGATCGACGAGGCCGGGGCACATCGTGTCGGCCGGGCGTTTGTCGACGTCGTGATGAGCGCCCAGTCGCTCCCTCCCGACCGGGCCCCGCGCATCGCGGTCGGCCATGACACGCGGCTGTCGTCACCCACGATGGCCGACGCATTTTGCGCAGGGGCGGTCGAGGGTGGCGCGGCGGTCACCGAGATCGGCCTCGCCGCGACCGAAATGGTCTACTTCGCGGTCGCCGACGGAGGGTTTGACGCGGGCGCCGCGATCACCGCGAGCCACAACCCTCCCCAGTACACCGGCGCCAAGCTGGTGCTCGCCGGAGCCCTGCCCCTGTCAGGTGACACGGGCATCGGCGAAGTCGGCCGCCAGGCGCAGGGCGCGGCCGTGGCCAACCGCCCCGGAGGAAGCCGTGTCGCCGACCCCACCGTGCTCGAACGGTTCATCCCGAAGGCGATGAGCTTTGTCGATCCGGCGAAGATCACGGGCCTACGGGTCGTCTTCGACGCCGCCAACGGGATGGCGGGGATGTTCCTGCCGCCGGCGATCGCCCAGATCGACATTGACGCCGTCCCCTACTTCCTCGAGCTCGACGGCCACTTTCCCAACCATGAGCCGAACCCGTTGCTTCCGGAGAATCGCGCGTTCGCGGAGCGCACGGTTGTCGAGCAGAAGGCCGACCTGGGAATCGCCTTCGACGGCGATGCCGACCGCTGCTTTTTCATCGACGACCAGGGCGCGTTCGTGCCAGGGGATTTCCTGACGGCGCTGCTCGCCGAGCACCTGCTGTGTCGCTCGGGCCCCGCCGACATCATCTACGACCTACGCGCCTCCTGGGCGGTGCGCGACACCGTGACCGCCGCCGGCGGCCGGGCGCATGAATACCGCGTCGGCCATGCGTTCATCAAGCGCGGCATGCGCGAACTCGACGCCCTTTTCGCGGGCGAGGTCAGCGGCCACTACTACTTCCGGGATTTTTCCTATGCCGACACCGGGCTGATCCCCGCGCTGCTGGTGATGGAGATGCTCTGCGAGCGCGGAAAGAAGCTCTCGGAGCTTCTCGCACCGTTTCACAAGCGGTACCACATCAGCGGAGAGATCAACTCGACGGTGAAGAATGCGCCCGCCGTGCTCGAGCGCCTGTGCGCCGAGTATGGGGATGCCCGCCAGGCCGAGGTCGATGGCCTGTCGGTCTCGTACGACGACTGGCACTTCAACGTCCGGTCGTCGAACACCGAGCCACTGGTACGCCTGAACCTCGAATCACTGGTGTCCGAGGCCGATATGGAGCGACGCCGCGACGACGTGCTGGCGGTTATCCGCGGCGACGGCTGATCGGGTGGGAGCGGGGCTCTTGACCGGCGTCGCCGTGCGCGCCGAGGACATCGTCGTGCAGTTCCCCGGTGGTAAGACGCCCGCGCTTGCCGGCGTTTCGTTCCGCCTTGAACCGGGTGACGGCCTCCTCGTCACCGGGGACGAAGGGTGCGGCAAGTCCACGCTGCTTCGGGTGCTGGTCGGCGTGGTGAGGCCAAGCTACGGCAGCCTGAGTCTCTTCGGCGGCCCTGCCCAGGCGTCGTTCGCACGGCGTCGCCTCGGCTTCGGCCCGGAGACCCGCCCCTTCCCCTCCGGCCTGCGCGCGCGCGACGTGCTCGATCTCGTCGCGCTCGTGCGCGGGTACCCCGGCACCGACGCAGGTGCGGTACTCGAACGGGTCGGTGCCGGCGGCGTCGCGATGCGCCGCGTTGAGCGCCTGGAGGTCGAAGACTCCCGCCGACTGAGCCTCGCCTGCGCCCTGATCGGCGATCCCGACCTGATCATTCTCGATGACCCGTGGGAGTTCCCGGAGACGATCGATGAGATCACGGTCGCCCGCGCCCGCGGGGCCGCGGTTGTCGTGGCAAGCCCTGACCCCGGAGGCTTCCCCGCCCTGCTGGGCCGTACGCTCACCCTCGACCACGGCGCGGGCGTCGCATGAACGCGCGCCGCGTTGCCGCTCTCGCCGCCGCCGATTTTCGGGCACTGCTTCGCAGACGATGGATGCTCTACGCGATCGTCGTGGGCGTCGTCATCATCGTGCTTGTCGCCCTGAGCGCCGATACGTCGATCGGTACGTCCAAACTCGATGACCTTCGCCGGGGCGGAGCCTCGGTGCTCTTGCTCGGGGGCCTCGCGGTCGCCCTCGTGTTCGGAGGCTCGGCATTCGAGCGTGACCGCACCTCGGGGCACCTCGGCATGATGGCCGCCGCCGGCGCCGCACCGGCGGAGATCGGGCTCGGACGTGCTGTGTCACGGCTCGTCGCGCTGATCCTCGTGATGGCGTCGTGGATGGCCGCGATCGCCGTTGCCGCCGGCGCCCTGGGTTATGGGGTCGACGCGCGTTTCCTGGTCCACGGAGCGGCAACGATCCTCAACATGTCCCTGGTGCTCGGCGGCACCGTGATGATGGCCTCACTGATCGGCGCATGGGCCGCGGGCGGATTCGGCCTCATCGTCTACATCTCGGCCCAGGCCATCGTGAACATCCAGTCCGCGACCGACCAGGGCGTGATCTCCTCCTACGGCGGCGTCGTGCGCGCCGTGTCGGCCGTACTGCCGAACGCCGTGGTCGCCCCCGTCATCACCGAGATGCAGCTACGCAACGTCGCGGGCCCCGCCGCACCACGCCTGGAGATCGACGGCAAGGTGATCGCCGTCACCCCCTCGAACACCTACGAAGTACTGCTCGCGATCGTCTGGGTCGGCATCTTTCTGCTCGCCACCGCCGGAGGCCTCCGCCGCCGCCAGCTCTAACCCGGTGCCACTCGTCGCCAGTCGCTCCGTTTCGATGGCAGATCGCGCCACCCGAACCGCGAGCGGTGTGGCTGAGACCTCAGAGGAACAGGGGCCGTGTTACGTCGCCGGTTGCCACCACGTCGCCGTTGAACGGGTGCACGGCGATCGCGCGGACAAGGTAGTACCCCTGACCTCCGACGCACGTGGTCCGTCGCGAGGTCAGGCACGGGATCTGGCGGTCGTCGACGTACGACACGCCTTTGAGTCCGTCGAGAAGGTCTTTGAGGAGGTTGTCGGCGTCCTTCGTCTGAGACCTTCGAGGCACACGGCCGACGCGGAGTCGCCGACGGGCGGTGCGGCCGCCGAGGCCCGGCGCGAGTCCCGGCGAGCGCGCAGGCGCGAGCCGGCGATGTTGAGGACGATCCCCCAGCCGCGCTCGAGCGCCTCAACCTCGATCATGGTTGCGGTCCGGCGACGACCACGCCGCCCGGTTGTGGTGAAGGCGACCAAGGCTCCTGCAGCTTGTCTGCCCTTGGCAGCAGCACCGTGAAATCCACGGTGGATGTCTCAGCGCGGCCGAAGCGCTCCCAGAGCTGCTCCTCTGAGAGGCTCAGCTCGTCGTCGACCGGACCAACCATTCCCGGCAGCGTGGACCATCAAAGGCCGATCAGAATGCTTTCGCGAACTAAAGCGTCCAGCATCGACTCGTGGCGATACCGCAGTGATCACCACTGCTGCGGCTGCGGGGAAGGCACGCCCGGCCCTCGATGCCAGGATGGCAAAGGAAGGGCCGGACATGGATGGGCGCTCTGCGATCTGCGCCGCAGGTCGTCCAGCCGAGCTACTGGGACGCTTGCGCCGGCAGGGGCTCCAGCACGGCGGTCACCTCGAAGATGCGGGACGTGGTGCGCCCCCGGCCGCTGATCCGTCCGTCGGCCACCGGCGAGGTCGAGAGGACCCGCCCGAAGTCCTGAAGGGCCGCCTCGTCCTCCCAGAGCATCACCGACAGGGCGTGCCCGGTGGCAGGCTCAAGCAGGTGGTAGCCACCCCGGAAGCCCGGCTGGCGGCAGAGGAACTCCCGGAACCGCGCGACGTACTGCTCGTCCGCCTCGGCCGGAATGTCCTCATGCTCGGCGACTCGTGCGATCATCGCGCTTCTCCTTTCGGTCGTGTCTCCACGGGTCAGCATCGCTCCGTGCGTTCGGGGGGCGTGAGGTCGGTTACGGCCTGCTCGCGAGCGTCGCAGCCAAACCCATACAGGATGGAGAACCTCCTTCGAGCGCTCACAAGGCCGACGCGGAGTCGCCGACGGGGGGTGCGGCCGCCGAGGCCCGGCGCGAGTCCCGGCGAGCGCGCAGGCGCGAGCCGGCGATGTTGAGGACGATCCCGAGCGCCAGGATCCCCGCGTTGAAGACCCAGTAGAGGGCGTCAAGCCCTGAGTCGTTCGAGACGACGATCGTCTGGATGGGGAAGACGACCGCCCAGATCCCCAGCCACAGCCCCAGGCTGCCCCGGCGGTCGCGAATGCGGAAGCCGAGCGGGCCGGCGATGAGGACGGCGTTGATGAGTTCCACGGATGACTCCCGGTTCGATGGGTGTGACGCCCTACCACTCAAGCTGGCCGCCCCGCGTGGCGCGTCGCCCCGGATGACGATCGTGGGATCGCCCCCAGGGGGTGTCGCGGCCGAGCGCTACCCCAGGAGGGTGACGGCCTGCCGAAGCGGCAGGACGGCGCGAACCCGCCACCCGCCGCTCGGGCCTGCCCCGGCGGCCAGCCAGCCGCCGCGCGCCTCGGCCTCGGCCGCCAGCGAGCCGATGCCGAACCCCGAGCCCGAGCCGGCCAGCGCCGGGCCCGCCCCCCGTGCGCCGGTGTCGTCGACGGCCAGCGTAAGGTGATCGCCCTCGAGGGCGATGCCCACGTCTACGTGGGCCCCCGGGGCGTGCTTGATGGCGTTCGTGAGGGCTTCTTGCACGATCCTGATCACCTGCTCGACGACCTCGTCGGGAAGGCCCGCAGGCGGCTCTCCGCGCAGCTCGGCGGCGACGCCCGACGCCTGCACCCCGTCGATGATCCCCGCGAGCCGCGCGGCCAGCTCACCTCGGCCCTCCGGCGCGAGCGTCGCTCCCAGGCGGTCGATGTCGATGAGCACCTCCGCGGCCGAACGGCGAATGCCGATGAGGCATGCCGCCTTGGCGTCGCCGTCGCCGGTGGGCATCAGGCGGCCTGCTCCCGCCTGCACCACCACGACGGCGAGGTGATGCCCGACCAAGTGGTGCAGATCGGCCGCGATCCGCAGGCGCTCGCGGCGCGCCGTCAGCTCGGCGAGCCGTCGCTCCTGGTGCTCGAGCTCGGCGGCCCGCTCGGCGAGGTGGCGCACCAGCTCGCGGCGGGCGCCCACGGCGGCTCCGAGGATCCACGGGCCTGCCGTGACCAGCAGCGCGGGGACCGGTTCGGCGTCCAGGACGATGACGCCGGCCGCGAGGGCGATCACGAGCGCGAGGCCCGGATACCGCGGCGCGCGGGATCCCAGCAGAAAGCTGCCTGCCGCCGGCGCGAGCAACAGGAGGCCCGGCAGCGCGCCGGCGACGGTCGCCACGTAGGCCACCAGCGCGATCATGGCGACAAAGGCGCCGAGGAACGCGCCGTCGCGCCTCACCTCAGGCATCAGCGTCGCTGCGCAGCGCCCCGACGAGATCGCGCATCCGGTTGAGGGCCTCCCTGCCCTCCCGCTCGATGGCGGCGAAGGGCTCGGGCCCGACGCCCTCGCCGACACTCAACCCGAGGATCGTGCCGACGCGTCGCCGCACGTCGTCGTCCAGGACGGCCGCCATGCGTGCGCGCTCGATCTGGGCCGCGAGCCCGGCCACGCTCGTCCGGCGCTCCTCGAGCAGGGCGGTACGGGCGGCCAACTGCTCCGCAAGGGCCGCCTGGGAGCGCACCAACCGCCCGACGAGCCATACCGCGACGGCCAGCGGCAGAATGAAGAGCGACGACGGGTCGGTCAGGAGCGGATCGGTACCCCGCAGCACGAGCATGCCCACCATCACCAGCGCCAGGCCCCCCAGCGCGGGGCGCACCGGCAACCGCGCCCCCACCGAGAAGAGGATCAGCATCGCGATCGGGATCGCGACCCCGCAGCGGGTCCGATCGAAGGTCGGCAGGGCGGTGACGAACACGCCCACCGGGAAGGCCACGGCAGCCAGCAGCGGAGCGCGTCTCCACCAAACCACCGGCAGCGCCAGAGCCGGCGCGAGCAGGAGCCCGACGACCGTCGCGACCGCGCCGAACCGGTCCTGCGGCGGCAGCGAGATCAGCGCAGAGGCGACGACCGCCACCGCCACGAGCACCACGTCCCCGCGATCGAAGCCCCGGGCCGCGAGCGAGGATCGGCGAGGGCCGGAGGATGCACCGCTAGCCATGCGCTCAACCGTAGTTGCTGAGCCGCCGGTGCGGATAGACCCCCGAGAGCGATCCCGGGGTCACCCCGCCGGGGTACGCGCCCGGACGCCGGGGCGGCTACCGGTACGGTTCCCGCCCATGAACCCCGACACGCCGGGAGCCCCGCCGCCCATTCGCGTCGTCGTCGCCGACGACCAGGCGCTCGTGCGCGCGGGCTTTCGGGCGATCCTGCACAGCGGTGGCGGCATCGAGGTGGTCGGGGAGGCCGGCGACGGCGAGGCCGCCGTCGCCGTGACGCGACGGCACCGGCCCGACGTGATCCTCATGGACATCGAGATGCCGCTGCTGGACGGCATCGCGGCGACCCGGCGGATCGTCGAGGACGCGGGCGAGCCGCAGACCGGGGTCCTGATGCTGACGACTTTCGACCGCGATCAGTACGTCTACGACGCCCTTCGCGCGGGCGCCAGCGGCTTCCTCCTCAAGGACGTTCCCGCGGAGGACCTGATCACCGCGGTGCGCGTCATCGCCCGCGGTGACGCCCTGATCGCACCGGGGGTGACGCGCCGACTGATCGAGCGATTCGTGCGCAGCGCCCCGCCGGCGGCGGCGAGCGGCAGCCTCGACGAGCTCACGCCACGCGAGGTCGAGGTCCTGGCCCTGATCGCGCGCGGACTCTCTAACGCGGAGATCGCCCACGAACTCGTGCTCAGCGAGGCGACGGTCAAGACCCACGTGAAACGAATCCTCCGCAAACTCAACCTGCGCGACCGCGTCCAGGCCGTCGTGCTGGCATATGAGATCGGGCTGGTGACCCCCGGCGCGTGATCTATGGACCCGTCGACCAGGCACGTGCCACTGGTCGACGGGCGAGCCTGCTGGTGCCCCCGAGTTCGGCTGCTTGCGGAACCAGTCGGGCTTGTCGGCGAGGGCAGCCGCAAAGATATCCTGCCCCGGGACGACCACTGACGCTGGCGATGTGGGAGCGACGGGCTGGCTGGCCTGACCGTCTCGACGTTGACCATGAGCGGCGATCCGATCGGGTCGTGTTTCAGATTGCTTCTCGGCAGAGAGAGCGGTCAGCGGTGCTTCGTGGCAACCGCAGGCATCCGACGGGACCCGCAGACCGAAAGTATCAACGCACATCTCGCGGATCGTGGCGGTGAAGGCCCGCGCCCGGAACGTGGCTGGCGTAAGGGTGTTGACCGTGGCCGCAAGGTCGTGGGCTGTGGCGCGCGCGCTTCCAGGCAAGGGCCTCGGTGAGCCCGGCAAGGGTGAACGGGAAGGCGCGTTCGTCAGGAGCGTCGAGTTCGCGCCACCGCGAGCAGATCCAAGACCATGACGTCGAAGGCGAGGGGCCGAGCGCGGGTCCGGCGTCGATGAGCCGAACCGCTCCACGAGCATCCACGAGCCGAGCGCCGCCAACACGATGTTCATCCGGGCCAACCTTGAGGATTGAAAGTACTGACCACACCTGTCTCCTGATCGGGCAACACCCAGCGGGGGCTTCGCCGCCGGGGCTCTGACGTCTTTGCTCGTCCTTGATCAGGTCGGCGGAGCGAGATCCGAGATGTCGGCGTCGGTGAGCACCAGATGCATGGCCGCGATGTTCTGATCGAGGTGCTGGGTCTTGGTCGTGCCGGGAATCGGGCAGACGTGGGGTGCGCGAGCGAGCAACCAGGCGAGGGCGACCTGGGCCGCAGTCGCCCCGTAGCGGGCCGCCACAAGCGAGACGGCGTCATCGTCGCGCCGTGCTCCGGCAGCGATCGGGTTCGCGCCGAGCGGGCCGTACGGCACGTAGAGCATGCCTTCCTCACCGACCAGGTCGATGAGGACGTCGTCCGACCGGTCACCGAGGCTGTAGCGGTTCTGGACCGCGGCGATCTCAGTGACCGACTGTGCCCGGGCGAGCTGGTCGGCATCCACGTTGGAGACGCCGATGTGGGCGATGAGACCCTGCTCGCGCAGCCGGGCGAGCGCACCGACGCTCTCCTCGATGGGGACGGCGGGGTCGGGGCGGTGGAGGTAGACCAGATCGAGGCGCTCGCGCCGTAGGCGCTGAAGACTCTCGCGTACTCCTCGCCCGATCGCTTCGGCGGATCCGTCAGGGTGGATGACGTCCCACGCGGGCTTCTCGACGCCGACCTTGGTCGCGACGACGAGATCGTCGGGATACGGGTCGAAGGCACGGGCGATCAGCTCCTCGTTGTGGCCCGGTCCGTACGAGCGGGCCGTGTCGATGAACCTGACCCCGCGCGCGTACGTGCGTCGAAGTAGGGCGATGCCGGCCGTGATGTCCCGGTAGGGGCCGAAGTTCCGCGGCTGACCGGTCAGGTGCATCGCGCCGTAGCCCAAACGCGGGAACGTCGGACCGCCGGGAAGGGAAACCTCGATCGACGTCTCACTCATGTAGGCGCCTCGACGTCTTCGCCGTCCCAGTAGTCGACAGCGTCGGCCTCGCGAAAGAGGCCGTGGAAGCCGGTGCTGGCGGGGCCGCGGGTAAAAGCGCCGACCTTGCCGGAATCGGGATAGAGCACGATGTCGGGGCTACCGTTGGTCGAGACCGACAGAAACCGGACGGTCTCGTCGGTACGGTTGACGAGCTGGTGGGCGCCCGCGGCGGTGGGCAGGAATGACACGACATCTCCGTCGACAAGATCGCGCCAGCCCTCAGGAGTTCTCAGGCTCGGTCGCCCGCAGAGGACCACGATCAGCTCTTCGTCGGTGAAGTGCTGGTGGTAGGGGTAGGCCGCCTCGCCGGGCGGCATCTCCCAGAGGCTCATCCCGAGGCGCTCGGCGCCGGCTTGGTCTCCGAGGCGGGCCCGACGAGAACGAAACCCATCGTGGTCACGAAGCTCATCGAACTCGGGGGTATGGACACTCGGATTCATCAGTGCCTCCGTGCGCAGAAGTCGGACGGTCGTCGTGGGCGCCGGCCGAATGCCGGCGACTAGGCGGGTACCGGCTCCCTTTCGATTTCCCCGTAGAGGGTGTCGCGCTCCACCGGGGTGCGGCCACCCGAGACGATGAGATCCCGCATGCGATCCTGAGACAGACCAAGTGGAGTCTGGACCGTCGTCGCGTGGGCGATCCGCTCTTCGGTGAGCGTGCCCGACAGGTCGTCGAGGCCGTATGACAGCGCTTCGGAGGTGATCTCCTCACCGAGCATGACCCAGTGACCCTTTATGTGGGCGAAGTTGTCGAGAAAAAGCCGAGCGGTGGCGATCGTGCGCAGCTTTTCTTCGCGAGACGGTCCGGGCAGGTAAGCGAAGTCGGTGTTGCCCGGAAGAAACGGCAGCGGGATGAAGGCTTGAAAGCCACCCGTCTCGTCCTGGAGCTGGCGCAGCCGGTCCATATGGTCGACCTGCTCGGTAGGAGTCTCGAAGTGGCCGAACAGCAGCGTCGCATTCGTCCGTAGGCCCTGCCCATGCGCCTCGCGGTGCACATCCAGCCAGACCTCGGCGGGGACCTTGCGGTCGGCGATGATCTTGCGCACCCGGGCACTGAAGACCTCTGCCCCACCGCCCGGCATCGTGTCGTGGCCGGCCTCGCGCGTACGGTGGAGGGCCTCGGCGTGGCTGACCTTCGACAGGCGGGCGATGAAGTCGATCTCGACGGCCGTCAGCGCGGTCAGCGAAACGTGTGGGTGTGCGGCCTTCAACTCCCGAAAGAGGTTTTCATAGTATTCGAGGTCGTATTCCTTGGTCATCCCACCGACGATGTGCAGCTCGGTGATGCCTTCGCTGACAAGCTGGCCTGCCCGGTCGACGAGCTGGTCGACGCTGTACGCGTACGCGCGCTCATCCTTCTCGGTCCACACCGCGAAGGCGCAGAATCCGCAGCCCACGACGCAGATGTTGGTCGGGTTGAGATGAGCGTTCACGTTGTAGGTGACGCCGGTTCCGGTGCGACGGCGGGTTACGGTGTCGGCTGCTGCACCCAGGTCTGCGAGCGGAGCCCTCTCGTAGAGCAGGCTGGCTTCGTCGGGCGTGATGCGCTCACCGTCGGCGGCCCGGGAAAGAATGCGATCGATCATGGAGTAGAGGGTATCAACGCCTCCGGCGCACGAGCCGCGCATCGGGCCGCGTGGGCGCTAATCTGGGTCGGATGTCCGAGTTTGCTCTCAAAGAGTGGGCGGTCACCTGCGACGCGCTCGCCGCCGGCGAGCAGGTCCTGATCGTGCGCAAGGGCGGGATCGCAGAGAAGCGCTTTGAGCTTCCCCATCCCCGGTTCTTCCTCTTCCCGACGTACGCCCACCAGCGACCGGACCTCGTGAAGGCGCCCTACGGCACCGTCTTCGCGGAGTCGCTGACGCGGCGAGACGACCCCATTGATCTGCCGCTGGCCCACTACGCCGAGCTGCACTCCTCGTACCCGATCCGTGATCCCGGGGCGCTCGAGGCCCTCGACCCGCTCCACATCCTCAGCCCGGCCTACGCGGCCGAGCGGCTGAAGTGGCGGCGCACTCAGCCCCTGTGGGCCGCTGTACTGCGCGTGTGGCGGCTCGATGTTCCACCGGTCCTCGCGGTCACGGAGGAACACGGAGGCTGCGTGAGTTGGGTGACACTTCCCGACGGAATCGCTCCCGGCACCCGGACCGCCGCGCTCGATGACGGTGCGTTTCAGGTCGCCGAGGCCCGGGTGGCCGACGCCCTCGCGGCGTTCGCGATGCCCGGCTGAAGCAGCCGGAGCCCGTGGTAGCTTTCCCGCGTGAGCCACGTCAGCGCATTCGACGATCTGCTGTCCGAGCAGCCCGACGACTGGTCCTTCTTCGAATGCCTGGTGGCATTGGACGACCCACTTCGTCTTTCTGAGGCGCGCGTCGCCCTGGCACGGGCGAACGCCCGGCCGGTGTACGGCAGCGCCGACCACGACTTCGCCATCACAATCGCGAACACGTGGGGGCACGGCGCCCGCGCGGGCGTCGTCCGCTCAGCGTTGAAGCTGCTCGACGACCTCAGCATCGGTGGGCGCACCTGGGCCGGAGCGACGACGGCGAACTTTCGCCCCGCGCCCGCCCACCGCTACGGCCCCTGATGTACCGCAGCGACGAGGATCTCGAGCTGCTCGCCGAACTTGCGGGTGTCCTCGACCAAACGGTGAGCGCCCAGGGTCTTTCGGCAGGGGGCTACCTGGTCTTGCGCGAGCTGGTGCGCGATCCTGTAACACGACCGGTGACCGGCCTTGCCGAGAGCCTCGCCGCGTCGGCCGATGAGGTCGCCGACCTCGCCGGGCGCCTCGTCGCCGATGGCCTGGCCGAGACTCGCCCCGACGGCGTGCGTGCGTCCGACGCCGGCCGGACCCGCGCGCACAAACTCGAGATCGACGCGAACGAGGCCATGCGGGCATATGTGATGCAACGGCCCCACACGGCGACGGTCTACGGCCTGGTCGCCTCGATGCAATCGGGCCGCTTCACGGTCGAGGATCTCCTGGAATTCATCGCCGAGGGCGCCGATACGGGCGACGCCGACCCGCAGTGAGCCTCGTGGTCGCGATCCCCGTGGTGATTGTCGTCGTGCTGATCGGGCTCATCGTTTTTCTGAGCGTGCGCATCACCCGCAGACGCGGCAGCTCAGAGAACCGCTGACTCCCCGAGCGAACTCCACACGTCGAGCTTGGTGCCCAAGCGTTTGATGACCTCGTTCGTGAACTCGTCGGTTCCGGAGTGGCCGCCGAGATCGGCGGTGCGGATCTCCTCGGCGACGGCCTCGAGGGCCGACTCGTAGATCCCGCGTGAAACGGTCGACGCCTGCGGCTCGTGCATGAAGTTCATGATCGAGGCACCGGCGAGGATCATCGCCAGGGGGTTCGCGACATTCTTACCCTCCAGCGTGGGCGCGGTCCCGTGGGGCGCCTCGGCCATGACCGTCGTGACGCGCAGGTCGTCGTCGAACGCGAGCAGCAACGACTCGGCACCCGCGATCGAGCCGAAG
>JANLSO010000074.1:0-60255 GCA_031362405.1 Thermoleophilia bacterium
CGCCGGGGGCCACCTGGGGGCGGCACGGTACGCACACGAACACCACCCCCGCGCGCGCCGCCTGATGTCAGGCCCGGTGGTTGTCTCCGCCCACCTCGATATCGCGGTGGGCGGGCGCCATATGCGGCTCACCGGCCAGGGATCAGAGCTGACGCTCACCACGGACGGGCTGCCGCCTGGGAAAAGATCCGACGCAGGCCGTATCGCCGCGCTCCTGGAATCTTCAGGAGTTCATGTGGCGATCGTCGACTCGCGCGGCCGATCTCTGGGCGAGGTGGGCTCGGGTGTCCGATCTTTGGTGGGTCGCCTGTTCGCCGGCAGCGCGGCGATTCGACCGAAGCTCCGTCTTTTGTTTACGCGCCGGGGGTAGCCGTCAGCCCGTGCCCCGGAGAATCGCGTGGACGGCATCGAGCGTATCGACGTCGTCGGCCGCTTTGTCGGGGCGGTAGCGAAGCACGCGGGCGAACCGCAGTGCCATGCCGCCGGGGTAGCGACTGCTTGTTTGTACCCCATCGAACGCGATCTCCACGACGAGTTCCGGGCGGACGAAAACGACGATCCCCTCGGTGGCGGTCTGTCGGGCGAGGAGCTCGCGGGTCTGCCACTCAAGTAGCACGTCGGTCAGCCCCTTGAAGGTCTTTCCGAGCATCACGAACTGGCCGGAACCCGCGTCGCGGGCGCCGAGATGAAGGTTCGACAGCCAGCCCTTGCGGCGCCCATGGCCCCATTCGGCGGCGAGCACGACGAGGTCGAGGGTGTGGCGCGGCTTGATCTTCAACCACCCGGTGCCCCGCGCACCCGCGGCGTACGGGGCGTCGAGGGCCTTCACCATTACGCCCTCGTGCCCCTGCGCGATCGCCCCGGCAAGGAACCGCTCGGCCTCGTCGGTGTCACCGGTCACGATGCGGGGAACCCTCATTGCGGCAGGAGTCAGATCGGCGAGCACCTGGGCCCGAACGTCTGCCGACGCGTCGATGAGATCCGTCCCGTCGGCGTGGAGCACATCGAAGGCGAACGGTGTCAGCGGCAGCGTTGCCCGTAACTCAGACGGGTCGCCACGGCGTCCGACGCGGCTCGCCGTGACCTGGAATGGGTGGGGGCGGCCGTCGGGCCGAAGCGCAATTGCCTCGCCGTCGAGGATGGCCGTTTCGATCGAGAACGCGAGTGCGGCGTCGACGATCTCGGGAACCCGGGCTGTGATGTCGTCGAGGCTGCGGGTGAAGACGCTGACCTGACCGCCGTCGCGATGGATCTGGATGCGGGCTCCATCGAGTTTCCACTCGATTGCCGCCCGGCCCGTGCGCGCAAGGGCGGTCGACATGTCGTCACCGGGCGAGGCGAGCATCGGGAGGATTCCGCGCCCCACGCGCAACCGAAAAGCCGCGAGGCCAGCGCCCCCGCGGGCGAGTGCCGCCTCGGCGACCTCGCCGAGATCACCCGCCAGCATCCGCGCGCGGCGGACGTCGGCGAGAGGGAGATTCGCCGCGCGCGCAACCGCGTCGGTCACGAGCCCCTCCAGAGCACCCTGGCGGAGCTCGCCGAGCATGACGCCCCGCAGGAAGATCTGTTCATCAGCCGTCGCCGTTCCGAGCAGGTCCGCGACCAGCCGGCGACGTTCGCCCTGAGATCCGGCCCCGGCGCAGGCACCGATCTGGGCAAACGTCACGTCGACGGCGATCACCGTGAGGGTCGGCTCGGCGGCGGCCGGAACATCGATCCCGGCCGTCGCCCAACCCACGCCGATCTGCCGTTGGCGGAGATCACCCGCCAAGAAGCTGACCCCGACGGCGATCTCAGGCGGCGCGAGCCGGCCGATCGTTTCGGCGATCCGCGCAACCTTCTGCGTCCGCGCACGTGTGGCGGCCACGTCGGCTGAGGTTCGCACGATCTCGATCAGTAGCACGCACCCATCCTGCCGGGTCGGACGCCCTGGTTGCCCTGCCCGATCAGGAATACGGTCGAAGTGTGGCGATTCAACGACACGAACGGATTGCCGCACCCCGCGGGCCGCTACGGCGTGCCGTGCGTTTCGCGCGGATGACCGGGACATCGGTCGCTGCCCCGGGTGCGGCCGGATGGCTGACCGACTTCCTCAACGCCGCGTACTACGCCCGCCCTGCGGCAGACCGCGATGTCGCCGACCTTCGCCTGGCCATGGGAATCGTGGCGACACGATGGAACACCCTCGGTCGACGGCTCGCGCTACGCGATCTTGCCGCCTTTCATCGCGCCTTCGGTCGGCAGCGCTTTCGGCGCAGCGGCTCGACCTACGGTTGTCTTTCGCGTGATGAGCTGCTCGACGGGGCGTCGCGTCTCATCGGGCCGTGGTTTCCTCAATGCTGGGCGGACGATCGGCGCCGCGCCTACGGGCTGGCCTTCCCCGATGCCGCCGCCCGGGCGGCGTTCGCCCCCGAATCGCGTCTTCGCAAAGGGGCGCTGGCGTTGATCTCGCCCCCCGTAGCTCCCACGGGCGAGCAAGTCTGGGGCACCTACGCCGCGGTCGAGGTGCCGTCGGCCGCGCGCGCCGTCGCCCTGCTGGCGCAACCCGAACGGTGGCCCGACTTCGCCTCGGCCCTCGGCCAGTTCACGCCGGTGCGTTCGGGGGGCCTGCTCGGGCAGACCTTTGAGATCGAGATCGTCGTGCCCGCCCTCCCCCGCGCGCCGATCCTGACGCGTGGGTACGTCACGGCCACCCGCCTCGAGACCGACACGAGCCCCGCCGGGCTCGACCAGATGCTCGCTGAGCTGACCGCCGGCCTCGGCCTGCCGGTGATTCCACCGGGCAGTCGGGCGGCGGCGGCCTGTGAGCTGACCACCCACGAGGGGCACTTCATCGGGCCGGCGATGAGTCGGCTCGTCGTGTGGGAGGAACCCGATGGGCGGGCGTTCATCCGCGACGTCGGATCCTGGGACCCCATGCGTTGGCCCGTGGCGACGAGCTTTCGCCACGGTGGCCGAGCCGCCCAACACGCGTTCTGGGGGGAGGGCCTGCCGGAAGAAAGCATGCTGCATCAGCTTGCGTGCGCGGCGTGAGTACCCGTACCGTGCGCGCATGAACTACGCCCAGCGCGCCGGCGTGATGCTGGCATCCTCCGCAGTCGCTCTGATCCTGGCGGCCCTGATCTTCGATCGCTTCTCGATCGGGATCATCAGCTTCCCGATCGCCGTGATCGTTTTCACGCTCGTTTCGCTCGTCGCCAAGCCGATTGTCGAGTCGCTCGTCAACCAGCACGCCCGCGAGATCTACTGGGGCGTTGGCCTCGTGACCACCTACGTCACGCTGCTGGTGACCGACCTGATCTCCAACGGCATCCAGGTCGAGGGTTTCTTCACCTGGATCGCCTCGACGGTGCTGATCTGGGTTGCATTACTGCTCGGCGATCTGGCCGCCGATACGTTGGACGGCTCGGGCAGCACCAAAGACGAAATCAGACGCACCATCTAACGGGGACACTGAATGGCGACCGATCGACGCGCAGAAGTCACCTGGCAGGGCGAACTCCTGTCGGGCACCGGAACGATCACGAGCGTCGGCAGCGGAGCCTTCGGGCCCCTCGGCGTTACGTGGCCGTCGCGTGCCGAAGAGCCGAACGGACGCACGAGCCCCGAAGAGCTAATCGCCGCGGCCCACGCGTCGTGCTACTGCATGGCCCTCTCACACGGCCTCGCCGGGGCCGGCACCCCGCCAACCGAACTGCGTGCGTCTGCGACCGTCACGTTCGTCCCGGGCACCGGGATCACGAAATCCGCACTGACCGTCGTCGGCGTCGTTCCGGGCATCGACGCCGCGGCGTTCGAGGCCGCGGCCCAAGACGCCAAGGAAAACTGCCCCGTTTCGGCTGCGATGGAGGGCAATGTCGAGCTCTCGGTCGACGCCAGCCTCAAAGGCTAAAAGCTGATCTCCACCGTTTGTGCGGTGGCGGCGGCCAGCAAATCTGACGCGGAGCCCCGACTCACCGCGAGCGCGACCCGATCGTGGGAGTCTGCGTAGACGAGCAGTGCGCCGCACGCTTCGCTGGCGAAGGTCTCCGCACAGCGTGCCGGAAAGACGCGCCCGCCTGTCTGCACCGTGAGGTCGTTTCCCGGATGCAGGCCGGCGACCCCAAGCAGCCGCGCGCCGGCGACAAGCTCGACGTTTCCAAAGCGATCCCAGAGCGCGACCTCGCTTACCAGCCGCCCAGGGGTCATCTCGGGTTCGGGCATCGAGGGGTAGGTGATCGTCTGCAGTTCGATCAACGACCCGAGCTCGCTGAGTGGGGTTCCCGCGACGAGGCGAGCAGCACACGGGGCGAACAGATCGCGCCCATGGAACGTCGGCCGTAGGCCGGTAGGCAGAGCAAGTTCCACCGCCCGTGCCGCCCCGAGTGTCTGGGCGGCCAGCCCGAGCAGGCCGTTGTCGGGGCCGATGAGAAACCCTCCACCCGATACCTCGATCGCGATGGCCCGGCGCGCAGTACCGACTCCGGGGTCGACGACCGCAACGTGAACCGCTCCGGGAACAAGTGCCGCGAGGCGCGCAAGGAGAATCGCCCCCCACCGCACCTCTCCTGCGGGGATGTCGTGAGCAAGGTCGATGCGATCGGCGGTCGGAGCCGACGCCGCCAGCACGGCATGGAGTGCCCCGACGTGTTCGGTCGCCGGGCCGTAGTCGGTAAGGAGGGTGACGATCGGGCGGCTCACGCCCGGTGCGCGTCCTCCACCAGGGCGGCGACGAGGCCCGGAATCGTGAACTCACCCGCCTCGGCATCGACGGTGAGGCCGGCCGCGCGCGCGGTGGCGCTGGTGATCGGCCCAATCGAGATGGCACGTAGCGCGGAGGCGCGTTCGGCGGCACCTGGCCCGACGATCTCCATGAAGCGGGTTACGGTCGATGATGCCGTGAAGGTCACGTAGTCGGCGGCGAGGGCTCTGCTCAGATCCTCGGCGGACGGCTGTTCAGCCCCGGTGGCGTAGAGGAAGACCTCATCGACATCAGCGCCCCGGGCGCGAAGCTCGTCGACCAGAAGGGCCCGGGCTTCCTCGGCGCGTGCGACGAGCGTCGGAACACCCCCCAGATCAGTATCCGCGAGGGCCTCGAGCACCCCTTCGGCAACGTAGCTCTCGGGCACCACGTCGGCTCGCAGGCCGTTCGCGGCAAGCCTTTCTGCCGTCGCCGGCCCGATCGCGACGACCCGCGCGTCACGGTGAATCGCGCGCGCGTCGCGGCCGGCATCGGCGAGCCGGGCGAAAAGCTGGTCGACGCCGTTGACGCTCGTCAGACAGAGCATCCGATACTCGCCGATGCGGGTAACCATCGCGTCGATCTCCGGGCTGGTGGTGATCGGAGTGATTCGGATGACCGGCAGCTCGATCACCTCCGCACCGAGATCCTCCAACTGCCTGCGCAGATCGCTCGCCTGGGCGCGGGCACGCGTCACGACCACGCGGCGACCCGTCAGCGGGCGGCCGTCGCGCCAGCTGATGCCCTGCGACAATCCCGCCACCTCACCGACGACGATCACCGCGGGCGACCCGAGGCCGGCCTCCTCAACCGCGTCCGGGAGAGTCTCAAGCGTCGCGACGACCTGCCGCTGACGGGCCGTGGTGCCCCACTGCACCGCCGCCGCGGGTTGATCGGGCGGGCGGCCCCCGGCGATCAGCGCATCGCGGATTCGCCCGATCCGCCCCATCCCCATCAAGATTACGAGCGTCCCCGGAACGCGGGCAAGCGCCGCCCAGTCGGTCTGCTCGCTCGGCTTGGTGGGGTCTTCATGGCCGGTGATCACCGTAAAGCTGGTGGCGACTCCGCGATGCGTGACGGGTATGCCCGCGTAGGCCGGCGCGGCAATCGCGCTGGTGATGCCGGGAACCACCTCGAACGTGATTCCCGCCGTCTTCAGCGCCTCGGCCTCTTCTCCGCCCCGACCGAAGACGAACGGGTCGCCACCCTTCAGCCGAACAACAGCGAGGCCATCGCGACCCAGGTCGATGAGGGTCTGGGTGGTCTGGTCTTGGGTCATCGCCACGTCGCCGGGGGCCTTGCCGGCATCGATCAGGCGGGCGTCAGGTCGGCACAGCGCGAGCAGGTGCTCGGTGCCGAGACGGTCGAATACGACGGCGTCGGCGGCTTCGAGAAGTTCGCGGCCACGGACGGTGAGCAGGCCCGGATCACCGGGACCGGCGCCGACCAGCGCGACGTGCCCGCTCACACCAGCCCCAAGCCGTGCGCGGCGGCCGAACCGAGCCCCGCGGGATCCTTCAGCGGGCCGGTGATCGTGATGCGGGTCGCCCCGGCCCCACTCGCGTCATTGGCGCGAAAGGCCACCATGCGAAGGCCCTCCGGATGGGCGGTACACAGGGCGCCGACGGGGGCCATGCACCCACCACCGAGCCGGGCAAGAAGTGCCCGCTCGGCCTCGAGACAGCGCGTTGCGACGGCATCCGAAAGCGGCCGCAGCGCTGCGATGACATCCGACGCACCACGTCGGGTCTCGATCGCCAGGCATCCCTGCCCGGGAGCCGGGGTCGACACATCGATCGGCAGTACCGCGATGTCCGGGCGCACAATGCCGAGCCGCGCGAGCCCGGCGGCCGCCAGCACGAGCGCATCGACTTCACCGCGGTCCCGCTTTGCCAGGCGGGTATCGACGTTGCCGCGAATCTCCACCACCTCGAGATCGGCTCGCGCAACAGCCAGTTGGGCCGCTCTGCGGGGGCTTCCGGTGCCGACGCGCGCCCCGACGGGCAGCCCGGCGAGCGATGTGGCCCCAACGAGTACATCGGCCGGGTTCTCGCGCTCCGGGACCGCGCTGATCGCGAGGGCGATCGGAAGGTCGGTCGGCACGTCCTTCGCGGAGTGAACGGCCAGGTGGGCACGCCCGTCGAGGAGGGCCTCCTCGAGCTCCTTCGTGAACAGGCCTTTGCCCGGCGCCTCGCCGGTGCCCGTCGCACTCCAACGGTCGCCGCTGGTGGTGATCTGGAGCAGCTCGACCTCGTGTCCCCCCGCCCGCAGGGCCGCGGCCACCCACGACGACTGCGCGAGCGCAAGCGCCGACCGACGTGTCGCGATCACCAAGCGCATGGTCAGCCCCGGCTAGGAGGCGTTGTCGACCGGTGCCTCGAGGCCGAAAAGGTGGCGCAGGCTCTCGAGGTGGCGCAGACCTTCGGCCTCACCCGCAGCGGCGCGCGCGCGCACGGTGGGCTCGTGGAGAATCTTGTTGACGATCGCCTTGGTCAGGACGTTGACGCGCTCGCGGTCGGCGTCAGACATCTCCCAGCCGGCGCTGACCCGTTCGATCTCGCCGGCGCGAATCGCCTCGGCGTGATCGCGCAGCGATCGAATCGCCGGCGTCGCGGCCAGGCCCTGGCGCCATTCGACGAAATCCGCGACGGCCTCGGAGACCAGCCCCTCGCCGATCAAGGCCTCGGCGCGGCGCCCGTTCAGGTTCGCCTCCACGACACGCTCGAGGTCGTCGATGTCGTGCAGCTCGACCCCCCGCATGTCGGCGATCGCGGGGTCGATGTCACGGGGCACCGAGATATCGATGATGAACATCGTCCGTCCGTCGCGGGCCGCGAACACCGGCTCGAGGCGAGCCCGGTCGAGGATCGTGTGTGGCGCGTCTGTCGAGGAGATCACGATGTCGGCCTCACGCAGCTCGGCATCGAGGTGATCGAAGCCGACACCGCGACCGCCGACACGCTCGGCCAGGTCGCGCGCGGTGCCCACCGTGCGGTTGACAACCACAACGTCGCGCAGGCCGCTGTCGACGAAGTTGCGCATCGTGCCTTCGGCCATCTTGCCCGCCCCGATGATCAGCACGCGCTTGGTCTCGAGATCGGGAAACGCCTCGCACGCAAGGTTCACGGCGACGGCCGAGACCGAGCCCGGTCCGCTCGAGATATGGGTGTCGGTGCGGACACGCTTGCCGGTCTCCAGAGCGCGGCGAAAGAGCTGGTTCAGCACCGGGCCGATCGCTCCCTCGTCGCCGGCGAGCTGCCAGGCCGCGCGAACCTGGCCCTGGATCTCGCTCTCCCCGACGACCATTGAGTCGAGGCTCGACGCGACGCGAAAAAGCTGGCTGACGGCGTGCTCGTCACGATGTGTGTACCGAGCGCAGGAAAGCTCGGAAGAAGCGATTCGGCTGTGCTTGACCAGCGAGGCCACGATCGCGGCCTCGGCCGCCTCCAGATCGTCGGACGCCGCATAGACCTCGGTGCGGTTGCAGGTCGAAAGTGCGGCGGCCTCGGTGATGTGCGGCGACTCCGAGAGCTCGCGCACCAGAGCCTGAGCCTCGGCACGGCTGAGTGACGCCTTCTCACGCTGCTCGACCGGGGCCGTTTTATGTGACAGCCCCACGACGGTAACGCGCATCAGCCAGGCACCTCGACACGCAGGATCTCCGCGGCGACGCGTCGTGCGTCGGCGTTGCGTCCGTCAGCAAGCAGCGCGAGCACGGGGCTGTCGAAGAGCCGGCGAACCATGGCGCTGCGCTCGGCAGAGTCGGGGTACTGCGCCTTCAGTGCGCCGCGGGCCTCGCGGAGCATCTCCAAAAGCGCATCCCATTCGGGCCCGAAGACCCGCTCCAGCTCGGCGCGCACATGGGAGGCCACCGCCGGGCTGGCGCCGCCGGTGGTAATCGCAACGGCCAGGTCACCGCGGCGAACGAGCGACGGCACGATCACGTCTCCGCGCGCGGGGTCGTCGACGACGTTGCACAGAACTCCACGGGCGCGCGCGTCGACCGACACGGCCCGATTCACCGAAGCGGAGTCGGTCGCGGCGATCGCGAGGACACACCCGTCGAGATCGGCGGGCTCGTAGGCGCGTCGGCGCAGATCCGGGATCACGTCGGCGGTGACCATCTCAGCGAGAGGAGTGCTGATTTTTGGTGACACGAGGCGAACGATGGCTCCGTGGTCGACAAGCTTGCGTACGCGGTCTTCGGCAACGCGTCCTCCCCCGACCACCACACACAGACGGCCCTCGATATCCACGAACATCGGGTAGTGCCGCGTGATGGCGATCCCAGGCCCGTCGGCCGGTGGAGGAAAGTGAAGCTCTGCTTAGACTAAACGGCGGGGCGATGTTCAGACCAGGGCCGGTTCGCCCTGGCAGTCAGGAAAAGGTCACGCACCCGCGGGTGCTACTCACCCTCCGAAGAGTCATCGACCAAACGCGACAGCAGCTCGACTTCTCGGGCCATCCGCGCGGTACGCAGCCCCGCCAGCACGACGTAGAGCATCAACACGAACCAGATCACCGCGTAGGCCGCGACGACGTACTGGGATCCCCCGTCCACCGCTGCCCTAAACCGCGCGGCTCAGGCGGCGTTCGGCAGCCCGCTCGAGGCGCACCTTCAGATCACGTAGCGAGCGGTCGGCACGCCGCTGCATCAGCTCGAGCTGGAGCAGCGTGAAGAACAGGCCGATCATCCCGGCGAGGCTGACGAGGAACCACACCATCATGCTGCCGGGAACCTTGCTGCCGGCGGTGTCGATCACGACCGGATGCACGAACGACGATGCGACGCGTACCGAGTAGAACGACAGTGGCACCGCGGCAAACGCCACCACCGCGAAGATCGCCGAGTACCGGGCACTGCGCTCGCCCTCGGCAGAGGAACGCAGCATGAAGAATGCCGCATAGAGAAGGATGACGATGAGGTAAGTGACAAGGCGCGGGTCTTCCCACACCCACCACGTGCCCCACGACGCTTTGGCCCAGATCGAACCGGTGATGACGACAAGCCCCGAGAACATCAGCCCCAGACCGACCGACACAACGGTGATCTCGTCGTACTTCTGGTCGCGGCGGCGCAGGTAGAGGATGCCCGACACGAATGACACGGCAAACGCGATCAGCGACACCAGCGCGATCGATACGTGGAAGTAGAAGATCCGCTGGATGACGCCCTGGTCGGCATCTTCGGGGGCGACGAGGAACGCGCCGAGCACCGCCGCCGCGAGCAGGGCACCCGTCACCGAGCCCAGGATCGCGAGACGCCGGGCGGCGGGGTCAGTCATCGAGGACGTAGTCGTAGATCGCATACGCAACAAGGCCGAAGGTTACCGCATACACCCCCAAAAACAGGCAGTAGCCCCGGTAGTCGGCCACGTCCGGCGCGGGGCCGAGGACGGCGTACGCCGCACCCGCCGCGGCGATGACGTTGGGCACGATCACCGGCAGGAACAGCACCGGAAGCAGCAGTTCGCGTGCCCGTGAAAAAACGCTCATCGATGCGAGGAACGCCCCCACCAGGGCAATCCCGACATTGGCGACCAGACCCGAGACCAGCACGAGCCCGAGGTCGCTGAGGCCGGTGTCGGGAGCGAAGAAGACCACCGCGAGGGGCATCACAACGAGCTCGACAGCCGTCAGGTAGACGACAAGGACAACGGTCCGAGCGACCAGAAACACCAGGCGCGGAACCGGCGCGACAAGGAGGCCATCGATCACACGCTGCTCCCGCTCCGGAACCCACGTGCGACCCACGCCGAGGACGGCGGTAAGGGCGATTGTGGCCCATGCGAATCCCCCGGCGAGGAGGGTGACCTCGGCAGACCGCTGGGCGACCGCGAACTGGAAGATCAGCATCGCGACGACCGCGAACAGCAACATGGCGGCGATGGTCTCGCGTGTGCGCAGTTCGATGCGCAGGTCCTTGCGCAGGAGCGCCCGGAGCTGACGCCAGGTGAGGCTCATCCCGCGATTCCCCGGTACCGCGCGAGGAAGCCCGCGGTGTCGAGCCCCGCGGTGCTGACGGTTTCGACAATACGCCCGGCGCGCAGGACCATGACTTCGTCGGTCAACGCGATGGCGCGTTCGATCTCGTGGGTGACAAGGACGACCCCGCCGTCGGCGGGGAGCGCTTCGAGCACACCGTCGAGCAGAGCCGTCCCGGCGGCGTCGAGCCCGGCGTACGCCTCGTCGAGAACCAGCAGGCGCGGGGCGTGGAGCGTAAGCCGGGCAATGCCGAGTCGCTGGGCCATCCCCCGGCTGAAGGTGCGCACCGGGTCGAGGGCGCGCGCGAGCAGCCCCACCCGATCGAGGGCGGCTGCGATCGCGTCGCGGCCGCGTGACACGCCGTAGAGATCGGCGAACAGCTCGAGGTTCTGCCAGGCGGTGAGGTCCAGATAGACGAGCGGATCGTGCGCGAGATAGCCGAGCGAACCGCGGGCGCGGTTCGCGTCGCGTGGGCATGCGTGTCCGAACAGCTTCAACGTACCGGAGTCGGGCGTGGCGAGGGTCGCGAGCATCCGCACCACCGTGCTCTTGCCCGCACCGTTCGGGCCGACGATGCCGACGCGGTGGCCCGCCGGGAGCACGAGGTCGACCCCGGCCACCGCCGTCCGCTGCCCGAACGCGCGCACCAGCCCTCGTGCCTCCACCAGCGGCGTATCGGCGAGCGGCCCTACGACAGGGCCACCTCGGCGATCACGAACGCGACGAACACCATGGCGAGAACCCCGTTGGCGGTGCCGAAGGCCGCTTGGATGCGCTCGGGGTCGCGCGGCGACACGACGACGTTCTCGTACAGCAGCACCGCGGCACAGGCCCCAACCCCAAGCATGTAGGTCAACCCGGCGCCTGCGGCCAGCCCGGCGGCGACCAGCAGCGCGACCGCCGCCACATGGGTGACACGGGTGAACCACAGCGCGCGTTCGCGGCCGAATCGGGCGGGAACCGAGTGGACACCGTGAGCCCGGTCGAACTCGACATCCAGAAGGGCGTAGATGATGTCGAAGCCTGCGATCCAGGTCGCGACGGCGAGCCCGAGGAACACGGGCGACCATCCGATGTCACCGGTCACGGCCATCCACGCTCCCACAGGGGCGAGGCCGATCGTGGCGCCCAGGAAGAAGTGGCATCCCCAGGTGAAGCGCTTGGTGAACGGGTAGATCGCGAACGCCGCGACCGGAATCGGCCACAGGATCCACGTGATCTCGGGCAATTGGCTGACCGCCACAAGCAGCGCGGCAAGGCTGACGACGATGAAGCCGGCGACCTGCGCCCGGGTGACGGCCCCCGCCGGGATCTCCCGTGTCGCGGTGCGCGGGTTGAGGGCGTCGATGCGGGCGTCGACGAGGCGGTTGATCGCCATCGCGAGCGAGCGGGCCCCGACCATCGCGAGAAGGATCCACCCGAGCGTCGCCGCCGAGGGAACCTCCAAACGCGCCAGCAGCGCGCCGGCAAGGGCGAAAGGAAGGGCAAAGATCGTGTGCCGAAACCGCACGAGGCGCCCGAGGACCGGGACCATCCCGAGGCCGACGGCAGGCGCCGAGGCGCGCGACGAGGTGCTCACACTCCGGATCTTAGCCCCCGCGGGCTGAGGCCCGTTTCACCGCGAACGTTGATGGGCCCGTCCCGAGGGTGTGGAATGTCGTGCGTGGCCTCGTGGGGTGAGATCGAACGGCGGCACACGGAGTTCTGCGCCGCGGTGCGCGGGCTTCTCGACGCGCGGGTCCACAAGACCCTGGCGACACTACGGCGTGACGGTTCACCGCGGATCAGCGGCACGGAGGCATGGATCGCCGACGGAGAGCTCTGGTTCGGCTCGATGTGGAAGGCACGGAAGGCCCTCGATCTACCCCGCGACCCACGCTTTGCGCTTCATGGTGGCTCGATCGATCCACCCGAATGGAAGGGCGACGCGAAGGTCTCGGGGCGAGCGCTGGAGATCCTCGATCAGGCCGAGGCGCGGCTCGTGCTGGAGGCCAAGGGCGGCCCCGCTCCTGAGGGGCCACTGCACCTTTTCCGCGCCCACCTGACGGATATCGTGCACACGCGCCTCGGGGATCCCGCTGACCACCTGGTGATCGAGTTCTGGACGGAAGCCGGAGGGCTACAGCGCCGGGAGCGTGCGTGAAGGGATCAGGATCTCGAGCGGCCCGGATCGCCGACACTCGACGCCTTGGCTCGGGAAGTTCATTCTTGAAGACGCCAGAACGAGCCGATTTCGAAGCCGCATATTTTGGGCGGACTCAGCCGGTCGTCGCAACACCGGCTCAGTTCGGCCGAGACCCCCGTCAGAGCGGGACCGCCTCACGCGCAATCTGATCGGGCAGCGGCTCCGCGAGAAAACGGGGGGCAACAACGTGCACCGGGCAGCCGAGCATCTCCTCCAGGGCAGCCGCGACTCCTGCCAGATGGAAAAGCCACGTCGGGGCGGATCGAGGTCGATGGTCAGGTCGACGTCGCTCCCTGGACCGTGTCGGCCACTCGCCAACGAACCGAAGACAAAGAACTCCGACACGCCGTAGATGGCGATACGATCGAGAACTCCGAGCCGGCGGGACTTCGATTCGCCGAGACGTGGCGGCCCGCCCGCCGTTGCCGGTACCTCTTCGCCGACGTATCGCCCCGCCACGGGAGTGGCGAGCGTCGCGAGGGCAGGGAAATCGGTAGATGAGGAGGTCACCCGCGGACCGTCCCAGATCTCGTGGCCCGAAGAGAATGTTCCGTCAGGAAAAACTCTGCGGTTGCCGTTCGGGGCGACCAGGGGAAAACCGCTCGATTCTTGCGTCAGTTCCTGGACGGATCGATTCCGGACGGCGGGCACGCCGACCTGTTCGCCCTCCTGCCGCGCGTGAACGCGCAGCATGTGCCTGTTCCACGAGTTGGATGTGGCCGAAGGCTTCGCCGTGGAAGCCTTCTCCTGATTTCGGGATCGCTCCCGCACATGACGCTCGGACACAAACCCTCGTCCAGCCTGCCGATGGGCGCCCACTCGTGGGGGACCCGGAGATCTTCTGCCTTCCGCCTGCACCGAGCGCCAGGGCGGGGGCGGGGGCGTCGGCATCTGCGAGGCGGCGGACAGCGTTCGCCGAAGTGCGAGGAGAAAGCACCATCCGGACGAGGGTTCTGGCTAAGCCACGTCGACAGACTCAGGGTGCGGAGCGGCGGAGTAGATCGCAGGCTGGTCGGTGACGAGGCCCCAGAACTGGTTGCCGTAGTCGAAGTGCCACCACTCCTCGTGGTACGAGGTGAAGCCCTGGGTGTGCATCGCCCAGAACAGGAGACGGCGGCGATCGCGGACGTCTCCCGGGATGTCCTCAAAGGCCAAGGCACCGGCCTCGTCGGTGAAGACGTCGAAGCCCGTCCCGAGGTCGAGAGGCTCCCCGTTGGCGTCTCCGAGAGTCAGGTCAACGGCCCCGCCGGTGAGGTGCGGGGGTGGGGTAGCGGCCGCCCGGGAAGGCGGCGTCACGAATCGGGCCGCGGCCTCTTCGATCGCGTCCGCGGGCCAGTCGGCGTGGACCATCGCCAGCTCGGTGACGTAGCCGTCGAAGAGAGCAGCCTGAAGCTGGATGGGTCGGTAGCCGTCCCAGACGACGACGGTCAGGCCCCGGGGTAGAGCATCGGCGACGTTCACCAACCGTTCCGCCACGCCCGTGCGAACCCATGAGCGCCGCAGTGCCCCGGGCATCTCCCAGCGCGCGTACTCCACGCGATCGATGATCCGATCGTGAAGGCCGTCAACCGGCACGAGCGGTTCATCGACCGCCTCGATGTCGACGTCACGCCAGCCGTCGTTGGAGATCAGCTCGGGGAGGGGCTTCAGTTGGTCCATTGGGCCGCCTGTACGAGCGGGCCGGGGTCGGCGCCCGCCGCGATCGCGATGAAGGGCTCGACGAGCGCCCGGGGATGGGGAACCGTCGACGGATCCTCGCCCGGATGAGCCTCCGCGCGCATCCGCGTCCGGGTCGGGCCAGGGTTGATGGCAACGCACCGGATCGCGCGATCCGAGAGCTCCTCGCGAAACATCTCGGTCATCCCGTTGATCGCCAGCTTCGAGAGGCTGTACGGCCCCCAGCCGGCCCGGCCGGCGGCGTTGGAGGTCACGTTGATGATCGCGCCGCCGTCCACGATCGCGGGCAGCACTCCTTGGATGAACGCGAGGGTCCCCAGCACGTTCACTCGCATGACGTGTTCGAACTCGTGCAGCGGACACTCGGCGAGGGGGCCATGGGGTCCGAGCACGGCCGCATTGTTCACGATCACGTCGATGCGGCCAAGTTCCGCCACGGCCGCATCGGCGGCCCGGCCGCAGGCCGCGAGGTCAGCGAGGTCGACGGCGCGTGCGATCGGGGCGCCGGCCGGCGCGCGCGCCAGCGCGGAGGTGACGCTCGCCAGGTGCGCGTGGGTGGTCGCCGTCAGCATCAGCCGGGCGCCCTCACCGGCAAAGGCCTCGGCAACGGCGCGGCCGAGGCCGCGTGATGCACCGGTCACCACGATGCGCAGCCCATCCAGGCGCCGGGAGGTCACCGGGCGAGGCCGCTAGTGAGGAAAGGTCACCTTGGTTGCCGCCGGCGGGACCTTCGATGCTGGCCGGATTGCGCTGTCAGGCTCGGTTCCGGCCACCTCGGCGATGTAGGCAGCGACGTCGCGGGCGTCCTGACCGGTCAGGATGTCGCGCTTCATCGGCGGCTGCGAGATCTTCAACCAGCGCAGGACGGTGCCTTCGAAGCGGCTGTTCTTGAAGCCTTGCTGGCGACCCGCACGGAATGCGTCGTCGAGGTTGGGCCCGATGTTGGCCGTCGAGTCTGCGTCAGCGAGCGCGTGGCAGCCTGCGCAGGCGCTGAACAGCGCTTTGCCACTCGCAGCGTCACCCTTCTCGCCACCACCGCAACCGACGACGAGCACTGAGACGAGGCCGATGACCGCGACCGCGGTGGCGCGACGCAGACGAACTGCACGAGATGACGTCATAGGAGGTAGACCAAGAAGTAGAGAAGCACCCAGACCACGTCGACGAAGTGCCAGTAGATCGACGCGGCGACGAGCGGCGTCGACCACGTCGGCGTGAAGTCACGCGCCCGCTTGACCCGGACGTAACAGATCAGCAGAAGCGTGAGCCCGATGAACACGTGTAGACCGTGGAAGCCGGTGAGCGCGTAGAACGAAGCGCCAAAGGCCTGGTCCTGCGGGGTGTAACCCAAGTGGGCGTACTCGATCACCTGGATGACGAGGAACGTCAGGCCCAAGAGCATCGTCACCATGAGACCACGCTCGAGGCCCTTACGGTCGCCGTGCTTCAGCCGATGCTCGGCCCACCACACGGTGAAGCTCGAAAAGACCAGGAACAGCGTGTTGACGCCGGTCAAGGCTTTGGGGACCTCGAACGGCTCGCCCGAGTTGTTCAGCGGCGGCCAGTTGTTCTCGGCGATGTTGAACCGCACCATGAAGTAGGCGCCAAACAATGAGGCGAAGAGCATCGCCTCGGAGCCGATGAACAGGATCATCACCAGGGTGCCCTGGCTGATCTTGGATCCGCGACCGGCAGGTGCTGTCGGCAGGGCGGCGCTCGCGTGGGTCGCGACGTGTTGTTCGGTGGCCATGCTCAACCGCTCCTAGCTCGCCGGAGGCGCGGCGGCCTCGGAATCGACGATGACGTGCTCCACGGGAATCGTCCCGGCAGCCTGGGTGACCGCCGCAAGCACCTGATCGGCACGGTCGCGCTGGTAGCTGGCAAGGAGAATCGTATCGGCCGAGTAGGCCGTGCGGGCGACCGCAGCAGCAGCAACAGGGTCGCCGTCGACCACCTCGCCGCGCGCCTGGATACCCGACTCTTGAAGCGCCTCGATCGTCGTGCGGGCCCGGCCCATGGCCTCGACCCGAACACGTTCGGCGTCATCGGTCCAGCCGGGACCGTCGATGCTCAGCGGGCAGAGGATGACCGCGCTGAGGGCAGACGCGTCGTAGCGATCGCGGAGCGTCTCGATGAGCGCCGCGTCGCCCAGAGTGTCGTTGGCGATGACGGCGATGCGCCGCACGGCTGAGGAGACAACCGCTTCGCGCGCCTCTTCGCGGCGGACGACAACACGGGTGACCGCGATGTTGGCCGTCTTGCGAACGCGGTCGACGAGGTCTTGGTCCATCCAACCCGAGTCGCCCGTCGGGAAGGTCGCCAAGACGATTTCCTGCGCCGGCTCCTCAGCAAGGACACGTTCGACCGCGGCCAGCGGGCTGCCATCTTCGACGACCCCGCTCGCGTCGATGCCGTCGTTGGCCAGGACCGCGAGGGCAACCTGCAGGCGCCGCTCGGCGGCACGGTGGTTGCCACCGTCAGTCGGCACGACCAGCGTGAAGCGCCAGAAGCCTTCCGCAGAGCGGTTGCGCAGGTGGGAAAGCAGGGACGAAGCGGCGATGGTCTCGTTCGCCAGCACCAAAATCGTGCGCTTGCCGACCTCGGTCAGCTCGCCGCCACCGATCTGGTCGGGCGCGAAGATCACCGCGTGGCGGGCGCCGGGAACGCCGTACTGGTAGGGCCCGCCGACAACCTGCGGAGTCGCGTCGAAGTTGAACAGGCTCGGCGGGGAGCTGACCAGCCACTCCATCGAACGGCCACGCCAGGGGTTCCACGGAGCCCGGGGGCCGCTGCGCCAGCTCACGACCATGTTGTAGAGAAAGATCAGCGTGCCGATGGTCATCAGGCCGCTGGCGAAGCTGATGATGAGGTTCAGGTTGGCGAACCGTTCGTCGTAATCGGCGACGCGGCGGGGCATGCCCTGGATTCCCAGCCAATGCATCGGGAAGAACGTCGCGTTGAAGCCGACGAAAGTCAGCCAGAAGTGCCACTGGCCGAGCTTCTCGCTGTACATGCGCCCGGTCATCTTGGGGAACCAGTAGTAGGTGCCGGCGAAGATGGTGAACACCGAGCCACCGAAGAACACGTAGTGAATGTGGGCCACGATGAAGTAGGTGTCGGTGAGCTGGATGTCGATCGGCAGGGTGCCGAGGAACACGCCTGACAGACCGCCGATCACGAACGTGAAGATGAACCCGAGCGCCCAGAGCATGGGCGTTTTGAGATGGAGCTTCCCCTGCCAGATCGTGCCGAGCCACGAGAAGACCTTCACCCCGGTGGGCACCGCGATGATCACCGTGGTGAGCATCATCGGGAGACGCAGCCAGTCAGCCATTCCGCTGACGAACATGTGGTGAGCCCAGACGCCGAAGCCGAGCACTGCAATCGCCACCGTCGAGAACGCGATCGCTCGGTAGCCGAAGATCGGCTTGCGCGAGAACGTCGCGAGGACCTCGCTGATGATTCCGAAGCCGGGCAACATCATGATGTAGACGGCCGGGTGCGAGTAGAACCAGAAGACGTGCTGGTACATGACGACGTCACCGCCGTTGCCCGCGTTGAAGAAGTTTGTGCCGACGATGCGATCAAAGAGCGTCATGAACTGCGATCCGGCGATGAACGGCGTTCCGAAGACCACGAGACCGGAGGTCGTCGCGTTCGCCCAGGCCAGTAGCGGCATGCGCCAGACGGTCATGCCTGGCGCCCGCATGGTGATGATCGTGACCAGGAAGTTCAGCGCGGTGGCGATCGACGACGCCCCCGCGAACTGCACGCCGATCTCGAAGAGCGTCGTACCGGTGCCGCCCTGTACGGCCAGCGGCGCGTAGGCGGTCCATCCGGCGGAGAACGCTCCGAAGATCGGGCTGATGAGCATCATCACGCCGCCGGGAATCAGCATCCACAGCGACAGGGCGTTCAGGCGCGGGAACGCCATGTCCTTCGCGCCCAGCATGATCGGCAAGGCGAAGTTCGCCAGCCCGGCGAACGCCGGGATCACGAACAGGAAGATCATGAGCGTCGCGTGGACGCTGAACAGGCCGTTGTAGGTCTCGCCATCGACGAACTGCTGGCCGGGCTGCGCCAGTTCGGCGCGGACCATCTCGGCCATGATCCCGCCCATGACGAAGAAGAAGAAAACGACGACCATGTACTGGATGCCGATGACCTTGTGGTCGGTGTTGACGCGGAAGTACGCGCGCCAATTGCTGGCACCGTGCAGGGAATGGTCTTCGGGGTCGACCTGTTTGCCGACGAGGTATCGGCCCCAGTAATCGAAGCAACCGATGCCGACGATGAAGCCGAGGCCCATCGCGGAGGCCATCGCGGCGTAATAGACCTGCGGTTCCCACAGGTCGTCGAAGCCGAAGGCGAGGCGGCCGATGAAGACCAGGGCCATTCCGATCAGGCCGGCGGCAGCGGTGGTGACGATTGCGCGCTTCCACCATGCGAAAAGCGGCTTGGTCGACTCATGGTGGCCGTGCACCGGGTGGCCGTGTGTCGGTGAGTGGGTCGCCATCAGTCGCGTTCCTCGAGAGTTCTGGTGTGCGGTTCTACTTGGCCGCGGCACGGGCGTCTGCCGCCCATGCCGCGTAGTCGGCCTTGGACTTCACCACGAGCCGAGCGCGCATCACGCTGTGCCCGACCCCGCACAGCTCCGAGCAGATCACCGGATAGATCCCCGGCCGCGTCGGATCGAAGATCAGCTTCGTCGTGATTCCCGGGACGACATCGCGCTTGACGCGAAGCTCGGGCACCGCGAAGTTGTGGATGACGTCGGTCGAGCGCATCCGCAGCTCCACCTGACGCCCGACGGGGACCACCAGGTCTCCCGAGCTGACCCCGAGTTCCGGATAGGTGAACTCCCAGGCGAACTGCCAAGCCTTCACGTCGATCGGCTGACGGTCTCCGGCAAGCGCCTCATTGCGGTTCGTTACGAGGATCGCCCAGACGACCATCACGGTGAGCAGGACGACCGGAATGATGGTCCAGGCGACTTCGAGCCGATGGTTACCGTGTATCGGTGGACCCTCGCTCTCGTCACCCGGGGCGGCGCGGAACTTCCACACGCTGTAGACCAGGAACGTCGTCACGAGAACGAAGACGGCACCGGAGGAGATCACAAGGAACCACATCAGCTGATCGACCCGGACCGCCTGCTCGGCCGCCTGCTCGGGGAACCAATCGATGAGCAGGGCCGTCGCGGCCGTGATGGCGCTGATGACCAGCGCGATCAGGATCAGCGGGATGGTGTGGGGGCTTCGGAACACTGCGTGCGACGCTATCAGAGGGTCCGGCGGCCCGATCGTCACATCCGAGCTGTCAAACGTCCCGCGCCCGTGGCGAAGAACACCCCCGACGGCCCGTGGGGTCAGGCCGTTGCGGGGCGCGGCACCGCACGCATCGCCACCAGCACGCAGGCGGCGGTGAGAAGTGCCCCCACGACCAGGGGGGCGGCGACGTCGAGGTGCTGAAAGAGGGCGCCCGCGGTGATCGGCCCGATGATGCGCGCGACGCCGCCGGTGGAGGCGGTGAAGCCCAGCACGCTGCCCTGTTCGTGATCGGACGCCGCGCGCGAGATCAGTGCCGTCGTCGTCGCGAACGCCAGGCCCGACGTGACGCCGAGAACCGCCAGCGCCGCAAGCATGAGGGGTAGTGACGTGGCGGCCGCCATCAGCGCGAGCCCGACGGCGGTGCCGGCCAGACCCATGACCATCACCGCGTGCTCGCCGTGCTTTTTGACCATCTTCCACACGAGGTATCCCTGGCCCACCGCGGCGGCAACACCGACGAAGGCGAAAAGGAGTCCCATCTGGGTGGGTCCATAGCCGAAGCGCCGATCACCGAGTAGGGCGAACGTCGATTCCATGCCGACAAACGCAAAGGTGGCGATGAACGACAGGCCGATGAGCGGGCCGAGGTCGCGGCTCGCCAGCGCGCGACGCGCCTGCTCCATCCGCGACGGTACCGCGACGACCGCGGTGGGTCGGCGCGACTCGGGAAGCCGCGCCCACGCCCAGGCGAAGTTGATTGCGGCCAGACCCGCGGCGGCGAAAAACGGTGCGCTTTGGCTGATGAGGGAGAAAAGGGCACCGATTGCCGGGCCGAGGATGAACCCGATTCCGAACGCGGCGCCGATCAGGCCCATGCCACGAGCGCGATCCTCCTTGGACGTGATGTCGGCCACGTAGGCCTGCGCCGCCGCATACGACGCGCCGGACACCCCGTTGAGGATGCGGCCGAGAAAGAGCACCCACAGCGCCCCCGCAAAGCCGATGACCAGCGCCGAGACGGCGCTTCCGGCCAACGTCACGAGGATCACCGGACGGCGCCCGATCCGGTCAGACAAACGCCCCCAGTACGGCGCGAAGATCACCTGCATCAGTGAGTACGAGGCGGTCAGGAGGCCGATCTCCACCGGGGAGGCCCCGAACGTCTGCGCCCAGAGGGGCAGGATCGGCAGGACGATGCCGAAGCCGATGAGATCGATCACCACGGTCAAGAGAACGATCCCGAGAGGGCCCTTCAGCGACACGCCACCGTGACCACCGCGACTCATCGGATCGCCGCGTCCACGGCCATTGCGACGAACAGCAGAGCCAGGTAGAGCAGCGAGTAGTGGAAAGCAGCTTTGGCCCAGCGGCGCTCGGGGCGGCGTTCGAGCAGCACGGCGTAGATCACGAAGGGAGCGGCCAGCACGAGCGCGCAGACCAAGTAAGGGACCCCGGCGAGGCCGGCGGCGACGGGAAGCAGAGAAACCCCGGTCATGACGAGCGTCCACAGCAGAACCTGGCGCCGCGTGGCGGCCTCACCGTGGACGACCGGCAGCATGGGGACTCCCGCCGCGGCGTAGTCGTCTTTGATCAGCAGTGCCAGCGCCCAAAAGTGCGGCGGAGTCCAGTAGAAGACGATCGCGAACAGCATCCACGCATACGCCGACAGATCACCGGTCACCGCCGCCCAGCCGACCAGCGGCGGCACCGCTCCGGCCGCCCCGCCGATAACGATGTTGTGGATCGTCGTGCGCTTCAACCACAGGCTGTAGAGGCCGACGTAGAGAAGGATGCCAAGGAGGGCCAATGCGGCCGTAAGCCAATTGGCAGCAAGGCCCAGGACGACCGCGCTTGCGATGCCCAGAGTGATCCCGAAGACCAGGGCCCGGGCGGGCGTGATGCGCCCGGCCACGATCGGGCGCCCGTCGGTGCGGCCCATCCGGCCGTCGATGTCGCGGTCGATGAACTGGTTGATCACGTTCGACCCGCCCGCCGCGAGGTAGCCACCGACCGTGGTCCAGAAGACCAACACGAGGGAGGGAACACCGCGCTGGGCGATGAACATCGACAAGGCGGAGGTGACCAGAAGAAGCGAGATGACGCGCGGCTTCGTCAGTCGCACGTAGTCGGCGATGTGCGCGGCGATTCCCGCCGCCTCGGCGTCGGCGGTGCGCGTGGTCATGCCGCCACCGCGTAGGCGAGCATCGCGATCACCCCGGCCAGGGGCAGAATCGTCCAGATGATGTCCCAGGCGCGCGACGCCGTCGGGCCGCCGGACATGCCCGCCATCGAGCGGACGACCCCGATCGCCGCGGGCACGATGAACAACACGGCGAGCGCAAGCGCCACCAGGCGCGTCGCTGATGAGGAGAGATCCGGCACCGAGCCATCGAGCATAGCGGCGCCCAGGCCGAGGTCTCCCGGGTTAAAGGCCCTACGGACGTGGGTTGACTCACCCTTACGGCGCGCGTCACCTTTCGCCGCGATGACCGCGCGCGAAGTCGTTGTCGTGGGTGCGGGGCCCGCGGGCCTCGGGGCGGCGCTTGCCCTCGCGCGGGCCGGTGCGCGGGTCGTGGTGATGGAGGCCGGTGCGGAGGTCGGGGGCTTGTGCGCGACCCGCCGCGACGGAGGGGTCGCATACGACATCGGCGGCCACGTTCCGTTCATCCGCGACGAGGCACGCCTCGAGTGGCTGCGCGAAGTCGTCTGCGACCACCTGACCTGGGTGCCGCGCCCGGTCGCGAGCCTGCGCGGTGGCATCGTGCGGCCAGGGCGCTACCTCGACCAGCGGGAGACCGGCCCCCGGGGATCACCGGTCGCGTTGGCCGTCGATCCACCCTCCCCCACAACCGCCGCCCGGGACGCCCTGATCGAGGCCCTCGGGGCCGTTCACATGGAGGCCGAGGTGCGCGCCTATCTCGAGAAGATCGACGGCGTTCCGCTCGAGCGGATGCCGGCGACCCGGCCGTTGAAGCTCATGCGTGATCAGGCCGCACCCGATGGGTTCTGGTTTCCGATCGGAGGTATCGGGGCGCTGATGGATGCCATGGCCTGGGCGATCGTCGATGCCGGGGGCGAGATCATGCTGAACACCGGGGCCACGGCGATCCACGCCGCGCGCGGACGGGTCGTCGCCATCGAGGCCGACGGCACACACGGCCCCATCCGCATGGGCGCCCGTCATCTGGTGGTGAGCATTCCGGCGGGCCGGGCGGCGCGGCTGCTGCGACCGACCTTACCGAACCTGCCGCCGGTGCCGATGCGGGCGGTCACCATCGTCTACATCGAGCTCGGGCGTTCGGTGCTCGGCAATGAGGCGTGGATCCAAATCGATCACCCGGACGTCCCGTTCGCGCGGATCTTCGAGATGGGTAACTGGAGCCGGGCGATGACACCCGAGACGACCGTTCTCGGGATGGAGTGCTACGGCCGCGCCGACCCGTCGGATCCCCTGTGGCCGCTCGATGACGCGGCGCTCGCCGCGCGCTGCGTTGCGGCGCTGACGCGGCCGCTGGGCTGGCTCAACCCCTCAGAGGCCGTTCGCACGATCGATGTGATTCGGCTGCCGAACGCGTACCCGGTGCCCGATATCGATCACCTCGCGGCGATCGGTGCTCCCGCGGCGCTGCTTGACGGAATCGAGGGGATCACCATCGCCCCGGGTGCGGCGGTGATCGAGGCCATCGAACACGGCGAGCGCGCGGCGGCCGCGGTGATGAGCGCTCGGTAACCTCTCGGGCATGGCCACCACCGCCGTCTCGCTCGCCGACCGCTTCCGGGCAGTGCTCGATATCGAACGGGTCATCGAGCATCCGAGTGAGTTACGTCTGTATTCACGCGACGGGTCGATCGCCGAGGGTGAATGTGGCCTGGTCGTGCTGCCGGACACGACCGCCGAGGTCGTCGCCTGCATGAAGATCGCCGCCGAGCTCGGTGTGAACGTCGTGCCCCGCGGCTCGGGAACAGGCCTGTGCGGAGGGGCCGTTCCGCTTGCGGGCGCGGTGGTTCTCTCGGTCGCGCGCATGCGGGAGATCATCGAGGTCGACGCGGTCACGCCCTGCGCTTGGGTCGAGCCGGGTGTCTTGAACCTCGATCTCACCACAGCGGTGAAGCACCTGGGCATGCACTACGCGCCTGACCCGTCGAGCCAATCGGCGTGTTCGATCGGCGGCAACGTCGCAACCAACGCGGGCGGCCCTCATTGCCTGTCGGCCGGAGTGACGGCGCAACACGTGATGGCCGTGGAAATGGTCCTCGCCGACGGTGAGGTGCTGATGCTCGGCGGCACCGCCCCCGATGTTCCCGGCTACGACCTACGCGGCTTCGCGGTCGGCGGCGAGGGCACTCTGGGCGTCGTCACCAAGGTCTGCGTGCGGCTGACCCGTGACGCGCCGATGGTGAAGACGATGCTCGCCGATTTCAACTCCGTGGCCGAGGCCGGCGGGGCGGTCAGAGACATCGTCGCCGAGGGGTGCATCCCCGCCGCCATGGAGATGATGGATCGCCTCATGGTGCGGGCGGTCGAGGAGTTCGTGCACGCCGACCTGCCGGTCGACTCCGCCGCGGTGCTGCTGGTCGAGGTCGATGGCACCGAGGCCGACGTGGCCGAGCAGGCGGCGATGGTCGAGCGGGTCTGTCGTACCCACGCCGCCAACGCGGTGCGGATCGCCGTCGACGACGCAGAGCGGGCGCTGATGTGGAAGGCCCGAAAGAGCGCGTTCGGCGCCGTCGCGCGGGTCGCCCCGAACTACTACCTGCACGACTGCGTGGTGCCGCGGACGCGGCTGGTGGAGGTGCTCGAGTCGGTCGCGCGCATCGCACAGGAGCACGACCTGGTGATCATGAACGTCTTCCACGCCGGCGACGGAAACCTCCACCCGCTCATCGCATTCGACCGCCGCGACGCGGCGCAGGTCGCCCGTGTGCACGCTGCGGGTGAGGCGATCATCCGGACGTGCGTCGCTGTCGGAGGGGTGCTCTCGGGAGAGCATGGCATTGGGCTGGAAAAGCGCGATTACATGCCGCTGACGTTCTCGGCGACGAGCCTCGCCGCCCAGGCCTGCGCGCGTGAGGCGTTCGACCCGACCGGTCGGCTGAACCCCGAGAAGGTGCTTCCCCTGGGCAGCCGCTGTGGGGAAGTCGTGCTCGACAAAGACTCGTTGCCTCCTGGCACATGGCTCTGACCGCCCCTGCCAGCCGCGAGGAGCTCGCCGCGCTGCTCGCCGACATGGCCGCCCGCCGTGAAGGCGTGCGGGTGCTGGGTGGCGGGACGTCATCGCGGCGCGGCTGGCCACAGGATGTGCCGGAGCAGATCGTCTCCACGTCAGGTCTGGATCGGATCGTCGCCCATGAGCCCGCCGACCTGACGGTCACCGTCGAGGCAGGCGTACCCGTCGAGCGCCTGCGCGCGCAGCTCGCCGCGGCGGGCCAATGCTGGGCCCAGGCCGATGACCGCCCGGGTGCCACCATCGGGGGTTTGCTGGCGACCGCCGCCTCCGGCCGCCGCCGCATTCGCTTCGGCCCGATCCGCGACTCATTGCTCGAGGTGGTGCTGGTGACCGGCGACGGGCGCCTGGTCAGCGGCGGCGGCAAGACCGTGAAGGGCGTTTCGGGCTTCGACATACCCCGGTTGGCGGTGGGTTCGCTCGGCACCCTCGGGGTGATCGCCGAGGTCACGCTGAAGCTCTGGCCGGCGCCACACGCGGCCTGGTTCGGGGCCGAGGGGCTGACGGCCGAACTCACCGAGATTGCTGAGAGGATCCGTGGTCGTCTGCATGTCCCGGGTGCGATCGTGCTGTCGAACGGACGCCTCGACGTCGAGTTGATCGGGCCCGACACCGACCTCGTCGCCCCGGAGGGACTGGCGCCATCCCACGCCCCACCCCGCCCGGCCTGGGATGCCACGGTTGAGGTGGGGGTTCCCGCGCTGCGGCTCGCCGAGTTCGCGACCGGGCTTGCCGCGGCCGGGATGCCCTTCGAGGCTCTCGTCGGGGTTGGTTCGGTGCAGGTGGGCGTCGGCAGCGTTGATGACATCGACACCGTGCGCCGACAGGCGACCGCGCGTGGCGGGCACGCCGTCGTGATCGACGGCGACGCCGAGCTGCGTACCGACGCCTGGGGGCCACCGCCGCCGGGGCTCGAGGTGATGCGACGTCTGCGGCAGAGCTTCGACCCGGCCGGGATCCTGAACCCCGGGATCTTCCTCACCGACACTCCACCTGCGGGGGCGCGCGCATGACCACCTCCAACTGGCGTGCCGACCTCCTGGCTCCGGCCGAAGACGACATCGTGTCGTGCGTGGCCTGCGGCCTGTGTCTTCCCCACTGCCCGACGTTTCGCGTGACGGGCCGCGAGACGGCGGCGCCGCGGGGCCGGATTGCCGCGATGCGCGCCGTCCAGGAAGGGCACGCCGAGGTCGATGACGCCTTCGCGAAGATGATGGACGAGTGCCTGGCGTGCCGGGCCTGCGAAACCGCCTGCCCCAGCGGCGTCCCGTTCGGACGGATGGTCGAGGCGGCCCGGGCCCAGGTCGAACCCACGCGACCGGCACGCGAGCGCCATCTGCGACGGCTCGGGGTGGTGGAGATTTTGTCGCGGCCATGGGCAGTGTGGCTGATGGGCGCCGGGCTGGGTCTGACGCAGGCCCTGAAGCTCGACCGTTTCATCCCGGCCCGCCTGCGCGGAGCATCCCCGCGGATCAGCCTGCGCGAGCTGGTGCGACCGCTGCCGAAGTCGCTGGGACGCGGACCCACTGCGACCCTCGTGACCGGCTGCGTCATGAACGTCGCGTTTCGGCCGGTCCATCGGGCGACGATGACGGCGGTCGCCGGTGCCGGTTTCCGGGCCACTCGAACAAAGAAGAGCGGCTGCTGCGGCGCCCTGGCCATGCATTACGGCCACCCGGAAGCAGCCAAGGAAATGGCGCGAGCGCGGATCGCCGAGCTCGAGTCGAGCGACGTGGTGGTCATCAACAGCGCCGGCTGCGGCGGGCACATGAAGACGTGGGGTCACCTGCTCGCCGACGAGCCTGAGTGGGCCGAACGCGCAGAGCGCGTCGCGGCGAAGGTGCGCGATGTCATCGAGATGGATCTCAAACCCGCGTCCGGCACGCTTGGGGCGGTCGCCGTCCACGACGCCTGCCACCACGTAAACGGGCAGGGGATCAAAGCCCAGTCGCGCGAGCTGCTTCGCGCGATGGGAGCCCAACCCGTCGAGGTAGTCGACGACGGCCGCTGCTGCGGCGCGGCGGGGCTCTACAGCGTTCTGCAACCCGAAATGTCTGCCGAGCTGCGCCTCCAGAAGGCCCGCGCCGTCGCCGCGTCAGGAGCGAGCGTTCTCTCGGTGGCGAACCCCGGCTGCGCGATTCAGATCGCCGCCGGCCTCGCGGAGATCGGCTCCACCGTGAAGGTCGTCCACCCGACCCAGCTCATGCAGTAGGGCGGTCGGCCTCGACCGTATATCTGGTGCCCGACACCAGATATACGGTCGTTGCTCGTGGCAGGGGCATCCGGGTCGGGGTTTTGCTTTTGGGTCCCGGGCACCGGGGTAACTCGAGAGGGTGACTCGAGATCTCGGATCTAAAGCACCACCCCGTCGGCGTGGAGGCGTGTGATGGTGGGGGCGTCGTAGCCGAGTTCGGTCAGGACGGCGGCGGTGTCGGCGCCAAGGTGGCGGGCGGCATGGCGGATCTCGCCGGGCGTGCGTTGAAGGCCTGAGATCGGGGCCATCATCGTCACGGTGCCGAGCTCGTCGTCGGTGACCTCGGTGAGCATCCCCATGGCGTGAACCTGGGGGTCATCGAAGAGCTCGTCGCGCTGGCGTACCGGGCCGGCCGGGATTCCTCGGGCGTTGAGCAGGGCCTCCCAATGAGCGGTCGACTCGGTGACGATCCGCGCCGCGAGAGCCTCGACGAGCTGGGCTTCGTTGCGCACACGGTCTTCGCGCGCCGCAAAGCGGGGGTCGTCGAGCAGATCGGGTACGCCGACCGCTTCACAGAACGCTCCGGCGAGCCGTTTCGCGTAGGCGGCCACGGCCAGCCAGCCGTCGGAGGTTCGGTAGGTTCGATAGAAGGCACGCGAGAACTGAACGACGACGTCCGGTGTGTCATCGAGGCGCACGAGCGAATGGGCATTCAGGGCCACGGCGCTTTGGAAGATCGACAGGTCGATCTGCTGGCCCGCACCATCGCGGTCTCTCGCGCGCAGCGCGGCCAGAATCGACATGCCGGCGAGCAGTGGCAGGGCCGTGTCGTTGATGGGAATCGGGGACGAACGCGGCGCGTCGTCGGGCCCAAGGCCGTCGACCAGAAACCCCGACCGCGCTTCGATGACCATGTCGTAGCCGCGGCGTTGAGCAAGCGGCCCGTGCCCGCCGAAGGCCGTCAGCCCGCAATAGACAAGGCGCGGGTTCAGCGTCTGGCAGCGTGGCCAGTCGATCCCCAGGCGTTCGTGCACCCCGACGCGCAGGTTGGTGATGAGCACGTCGGCCCGTTCGACCAGGCGACCGATGATCTCGTGGCCTTGGGAGGTCGTGAGATCGATGCAGACCGCGCGTTTATTGCGGTTGACCTGCAGGTAGTGACGGCTGCGACCCGGGTGACCGCGCACGGTTTCGTGCTCGCGCCACTCGTCACCGGCGGGGCGCTCGACCTTGATGACCTGTGCGCCGAGGTCGGCCAGGTGCATGCCGGTCAGAGGACCCGCCAGATTGTGAGTGACCTCCAGGATGTGGAGGTCGTCGAGCGGCCCGTGACTCATCGTTCGGGCCGCCCTGCGATTACTCGACGACGTCGACCGGGGATCCCAGCGGGACGGTCTTCGCGACCTGGGTCGCCAGGTCGTTCGGCAACCGGATGCAGCCATGGCTCGCCGCAGTTCCCAGCAGGTTCGGGAGGCTGGTGCCGTGAAGGGCAACGCGTCCGTCGCCACCATCGAAGTCCGACAGCTTCGCCGAGTGCGCGGTGAGGGTGACGATGTACGGCCCGAAGAACCCGTTCGGGTCAGCCTGGGGCACGATCTCCGAGATCGCGAACTCGCCCTCCGGGGTGGGGTTGTCGGGTGTTCCGACGGCCACGCTCCATGTGTCGACGATGACTCCACCCCGGTAGAGCGTGAGCTCGCGATCGGAGATGTCGACCTGAATCCGGAACTTCGTCTTTTTGACCTTCACCACCGACTCCGGCAGCCAGCCCGAGTCTTCCAACGGACGGTCCGATGTACGGACCTTGTACCAAACCCCGTCGCGGACGCTGGTGCGTGCTTCGAGCACCAAGAGAACCTGAGGTCCCTGGTCGTACGGGGCGTAGGGGGTGATCTTCTTGTACTTGGCCGCACGCATCGACGGCCCCCGGCGCAGCGTCGTCGGCAACAGCACCCGTGCCGTCCACGCTTCGACCGAGTTGGCGCGACTGGCGATCGGCGTCGGTGCCGGACGGGTCGGTGACGTCGCCGCAATGCCGCTGATCACCGAACCGCCCCAGAGGACGGTGGCGGCCCCGAGGGCCGCCACCACAGTCCGATTTCTCACCCGGTCACACCTCCGCTACGCCGCTGGGTCGTGGCCGGTTCGCGTACCCGTAGCGTCGTGCTCGACTTCTTGGGCGTCATGCCCTGCGCTGTCACGGTGGCGGGGTTGGTGTAGCGACCTGCCGGTGCCGTCGGGTTCAGACGCACCTTCATCGTGAGAATGCGTGAGTCGCCACCGTTCAGCGTGCCGAGGTTCCAGGTGACGACGCCGTTCTTCAGCTTCGCTCCCGCGGGGACCTCTACCAGCGACATCTCTTCGGGGATCGGATCGGTCACAACGACCTGGCGAGTCGGGAAGGTGCTCGTGTTCTTCACGACGATGCGGTAGCTGAACACCTCGTTCGGCCGTGCGATCGCAGGGCCGGTCTTCTTGATCGTGACGTCCGGGGCGGCGGCGGCGGTCGCCGATCCGCTCTGCAGGCCAAAGTTGTTGTTCGGCTTGGGGACGTTCGAGACCAGGGCGATCCCCGGAATCGTGACCGGAGTGGTGAGGCGGAACCCGTCAGGACGGGTGACCGTGACGCTGTAGGTGCCCGGACGCAGATCGGGGAATGAGTAGGTGCCGTCGCCGATCGTGGTCGCGACCTGGCTGACCGATGCGGTCTGGCCCGTCGTGCCGCGAAGGGTGATCGTCACGTTGCCGCGGCGACCGGTCTCCTCGCGGTCGAGCACACCGTCACCGTCGACGTCGATCCACACGATGCCGCTGATGATCGAGGGACGCACGTTGCCCGCGGTGAAGACGCCGGTGGCGCCGGGAGCAACCTGCACGGTTCCCGTCTCGGGAGTGGTGGCAAGCCATCCGGTCTCGCGACCCTCGGTGATGGCCCAGGAACCGGCCGGAACGTTCGGGATGGTGATCGTCCCGTCGGGTCCGGTGACGGCCTGGCTCGGTGCGCCGAACGGGTTCACCAGCGAGAAGCGCCAATTGGGGACGCCTGGCTCGCCGGTCTCGCGGGCACCGTTGCCGTTGAGGTCCTCGAACTTCTCCAGACGCAGCGACCCGAGGTCGTTCGCGACGTCAAAGCGAGTGGTCGCGGTGTTCTCGAGGCCGACCTCTGCCGAGTAGAACTCGAGCGAGGCCGTGTAGCGACCCTCGACCGCCGTGGGCGACGGGGTGTAGGCGACCGTCCGCCGCAGCGGGCTGTTCTGCCCGCGGGTGGTGTCGGCCAGGGGCGTGTCCTGCAGCAGAACCACGCTGCCCTGGGGGTCTGTGACTTTCAGGACGTACCGTGTTGCGGTGGTCGCGTAGACCACCTCGAAGTTGATCTGTTCGGCTCCGGCGCCGCGCTTGATCGCCTGTGGGGGCGCGGGGCTACGGTCGAGCGCGATGCCCGGCGTTTGGGCGAGCCCCAGCCCCGGCGTTGCGAGCGCGACAAGGATCGCCAGGACCATGCTCAGGATAAGGCCGCGTCCGAGCGGTGGTTGACGTCGTCTCATCAGGTGTTGCCTCCTCGTCGCTTCAATTCGCGGGCACGACGTCCGTGTTCGCCAGTGAAGCCGAGGTTCTTGCACGCAACCGCGCAGGTCGAGGGCATTTACGCCCTCTTCTTACCGAAACCTCATGAAACGCCACTCAATTCGCGCTCCAACGTTTCACGAAACCACAGAAGCATGCGGGCGTTTCACCGCTGCCCGCGATCGTGCCGCCTCCGAGGCGAACATCAGTGCCCCAGCGAGCATCAGTAGCCCGAGGGCGATCGCCGCCGGTACGTAGGTCAGCTCACGAAGGCGCGGCACGGGCGCCACGATTCGCCCGATATCGGCGAAAACCCGTGTCAGGTCGTCGTTGGTGGTCGTCTTGGCGTAGACGCCGCCGGTTCTTGTGGCGATGCTCGCGAGGGTTTCGGCGGGCGTGGCCTGATCGAGACGACCCGCATCGTTACCGAGAAGGATCGTGTAGACCGGGGCCCGGGCGGTCGCGGCGCGGTCGGCCCCTGCGTCGGGCTGCACGGTTCCCGCCGACTGCGCCCCGTCGGTCAGGAGAAGGATCCGGCCGGGTGACTCCGCGGCACTGGCGGGCGTTGGCGTCAGCGCGCCGGCGGTCTGCAGAGCACCGAGCGAGGTGGCGATGGCGTCGCCGATCGCGGTGCCCTCGCGGACGTTCGCGAACCTCGTCCGCAATGCGGTCGCCGCAGCGGCGCGATCCTTCGTCGGTGAAAGCACGACCGTCGCCGTATCGGCGAAGGAAACCAGGCCGATCTCGACATCGTCGGGAGCAGAATCGGCGAACCGCGTGGCGGCATCCAGGGCCGCCTGTAGACGGGTCGGAGCAATGTCGGTCTTCTGCATCGAGCGGGAGACGTCGAGCGCCAAAATGACCGTGCCGCGTCGCTCAGTGGTCTCGTCGGTGATCGACGGGCGCGCGAGAGCGATCGAGCACGACGCGAGGCATCCCAGCAGGGCAACACCCGCGGCGCTACGCATCGCGCGACCGTGACGCGCCGGGCGGGTGTCGAGCAGCGCAGGGTCGGCGTACTCGGCCGCCAGGCGCGACCGGCGGCGCGGTCGCGCGATCATCGCGGCGGCGACGAGCGGCACGGCCAGAAGGGTGAGAAGCCACCAGGGCGATTGCCAGGTCATGTGAGCCGCGTTCCGAAGCGCCACCACGCGGCGCCCGCCAAAAGCAGCAGACCAAGGCCAACCCCCGCCCAGCGGGCCGTTGCCTCGCCCCGGGCCTTCTCGGTACCGATGAACGACCCCAGTTCGACGTAGACCTCGCCGACCGAGGCGGCGTCCCGGCTCTCGTAGCTCTTGCCGCCGGTGTCTTCTGCGACGGCGGCCAACGCCTCGACATCCGGGGGAACCTTGTTCCCGTCAGGAAGGACGCCCCCGGGGGTTCCGAGCGCAACCGTGAAGACCGGCACCTTGGCATCGCGGGCGAGCCGCACGCCCTCCGGCACCGAGATACCCGCCGAGTTCGAACCATCCGACAGCAGCAGGATCCGGGCCGCATCGCTTTGGGCAACTCCACCCTGGGTCTCCGCGATCGCACCGAGTGAGGTGCTGATCGCCTCGCCGATGGCGGTCGCCCCGCCCGGGACGAGGCTCTCGATGCCCCGGCGCAGCGCGTCACGGTCGGTGCTTGGCGGTACCAGTACCGACGCCCCACCCGAGAAGCTGACGAGCCCCACCTGGTAGGTGCGCGGCACCTTGTCGGCGAAGCGGAGGGCGGCATCCTGCGCGGCGCGCAGGCGATACGGGCTGACGTCGTCGGCGGCCATCGAACCCGAGACGTCGATGGCGAGCATGATCGTCGCGCGCTCACGGGGCACATCACGCGTGGTCTCGGGGCGGGCGAGTGCCACTACGAGAACCAGCGCCGCGAGTGCCGCGAGCACGGGGCCGAGACGTCGGCGCAGGCGCGGGGGTGTCGCGGCCTCGGCCATGAGGTCGAGGTCGGGAAAGGGCAGCCCGTCGGTGGGCGGCCGGCGGCGTCGCCAGCGGTGCGCGGCGAGGAACGCTGCGGCGAGCGTCGGGGCAACAAGGAGAGCCCACGGCCACTGGAAGCTCATATCGCCCGGCGATTCAGGCCGCGCGACAACGCGCGGGCCAGGTCGAGCACCCAATCGCGGTCGGTATCGAGCACCACGCGGCGGGCCCCGACGCGAACGAACATCGCCGCACGCGCCGCGTCGGCCTCGGCCGCGACCTGCGCCAGCCGTTCGCGGAAACGTGGATCGGCCGTGTCGACGACCTGGGTGGCGCCGGTCTCCATGTCGCGCAGGCGAATCATGCCGAGCGACTCGGGAAGCTCGCGCTCGCGCGCGTCGCGCAGCTCGACCGCGATCACCTCGTGGCGGCGCGCGAGCGCACCAAGCGCCGCCTCCAAACCGTGCTGATCGGGAAAATCGGAGATCACGGCGATCGCCCCGCGGTGGCGGGCGACGCGCCCGAGCCGGGTGATCGCCCCCGCAAGGTCGGTGCGCGCGCCCGTCGGAGTCGGGGGAAGCCGATCGAGAGCGGCAAGAGCCGAGACCAGACCACGCCGATCCCCTCGGGGAGGCCGAATCAGGTCGAGCTTTCCGGTGGTCGTCGCCGCGATTCCGAGGCGGTCGCCGCGACGACGAAGGACCGTCCCGAACCCCGCCAGCGCCTCGCGGCCGAGGTCGGCCTTCGTGCGCACGCGGCTGCCGAACTGCATCGACGGCGAGATGTCGACCAGCGCCCATGCGGTGAGCACGGGCTGCAGCTCGGGGACCCTCACCATTGCCTCGCCGGATCGCGCGGTTAGCGGCCAGTCGATCCAGCGCACATCGTCGCCCGGCGCGTAGACACGGGTGATCGATGGATCGCCGCCCGGGCCGGGGCGCCGGCCGCGGCGTTCACCCTGCAAGACCCCATCGAGACGGCGCGCCACGCGCATCTCGACGCGCCGCAGGATGGCCTCAGGCGATCGCGCGACCCTGTCCAAGATCCACCTCGGGCATCGGGACGGCATCGAGGATCGCGTCGAGCACCTGGTCGGGCTTCACCTCGGCGGCAAGCGCCTCGTAGCTCAGCAAAATCCGGTGACGGAGGACGTCATGAAAGAGGGCGTTGACGTCGTCGGGCGTCACGAAACTGCGGCCACGCATCACCGCAAGAGCACGTCCGCCGCGAATCAGCGCCAGCGAGGCACGCGGTGAGCCACCCATGTCGAGGTACGGAGACAGGTGCAACAGCCCTTCATCGCTCGGGTTTCGGGTCGCGTTGACGAGCTTGACCGCATACTGGCGAACGCGATGGTCGACGAAGACCGCGTCGGCGGTCTCCTGAAGCTCGATGAGCTCATTCGGGCCGAGCAGCTGGCGCGGCTGGGGCGGATCGGAGGCCATCCGGCGGACGATTTCCTCCTCGTCGGAGACCGTCGGGTAGCCGACGACCACCTTCATGGCGAACCGGTCGACCTGTGCCTCGGGCAAGGCGTAGACGCCCTCACTTTCGATCGGGTTCTGGGTGGCGAGAACGAGAAACGGCCGGGGCACGGGGTGCGACTCACCGGCGATCGTCGCGTGGCCTTCGGCCATCACCTCGAGCAACGCCGACTGCACCTTTGCCGGGGCACGGTTGATCTCGTCGGCCAGCACGAAGTTCGCGAACACCGGGCCGAGCCGTGTCACAAAACCCCCCGAGCGATCGAGCACCTGACCACCGACGACGTCACTGGGCACGAGATCGGGGGTGAATTGGATGCGCGAGAACTGCCCCCCGACGACGCGGGCAACGGTCTCCAGGGTCAGGGTCTTGGCGAGTCCGGGCACGCCCTCCAGAAGCACATGGCCACGCGAGACGAGGGCCACGAGCACCCTGTCGAGCAGGCGGTCCTGGCCGACGATGATCCGCCGCAGCTCGTAGAGGACCGCCTCGAGGCGCTCGCGAGGAGTGGCTCCCGGCCCGGGAAGGGGTGTCGGTTCGTCGGTCATCTGGTTTCTCCCTACGGAACCGTGTTGAGGAGGGTGGCGACGCGTGAGGCGGGGACGGCGAATCCGATGCCGACATTTCCGCGGATCGGGCTGTCGATCGAGGTGGGAATCCCGACGAGGCGACCGCGTAGGTCGAAAAGGCCGCCGCCGGAGTTACCGGGGTTGATGGCCACGTCGGTCTGGATCATCGGTACTCCGGCGCGATTGGTTCTGCCGATGGCACTGACGATGCCGGCGGTGACGGAGTTCTGCAGGCCGAACGGGCTGCCGATGGCAAACACCTGATCTCCGCGCCGCAGACCTGCGTCGGGCTCGACGGCGATCTCCGCGCCCGGCCCCAGGAGCCCCGCGGGACGAAGGATGGCGAGATCCTGGTCGGCATCGTCGCCAACGACCGTGGCGGGGACGCTCCGGTCGTCGGAGGTCACCAGCACCACGCGATCGGTGCCCTCGATGACGTGGTGGTTCGTCACGACCAGGTTGCGACCGGCGAGCACCACGCCGCTGCCCTGGTCAATATCGGACCGCACGACCACGACCGACGGCGTCACGCGGGCGACGGCCGTCGACAGGGGGGTTTCATTCGGTGGCAGGGTCGATGTGGTTGAGGTCGTGGTCGGCGGCGGTGCGACCGCCACCGATGGCGCGGGGGCGTCGCGCAGGGTCGCGACCACGCCACCCGCGCCGCCGGCGGCGACAAGCGCGAGGCACCCGGCGGCCACAACGCCGAGCCGGCGCCCACGTCGTGGCGCCGCCGCCGGGGCGGGGCGCAGGCGAGCGGGGGCATCGATGCGTTCCAGCCGCGGGAGCCGGGGCGTCGGGCGAGGGTCCAAAGGCGGGAGGCCGGCGGAGGCCAGTGGGCGCGGGTCGATCGACGGCAACCCGTCAGGCGCCCCCGGTCGGTTGGGTATTGGCGGAAGAGGTGTGCTCACGAGTGGGGTTCTACCGAGCACGTGTGAAGGACCTGTTGTGAGTCGCCTAAGGGGCGGCACCGGCGTTTGGTGCTTTGGTTAGGGGCGCGCCCGCCGAGCGGTTTGCAGCGCGCGCAGATCGGCGAGCTGGTCGGAGAGCTCGTCGGCCATCTGCGCCCGCGCCGCCGCGCGCGACAATCGCACCCGAGCACGGTCGAGACGGGCCTGACCGATGTCGTCGAGTTCACCCAGCGCATCGGCATCGCCGAGTTCCTCGGTGATCTGCGCCATACGACGCACTCGATCCCACAGGGCATCGGCGACCGCTTCGGGCCCGGACTCGGTCGAGATCGCCATGCGTCAAGCATAGGACGGACCCGGCGCTGCGATCCAGAACCGTGCGCCGGCGGATCAGTCGCCGGAGGGAGGGCCAGGGCTCGGGGCCGGACCTCCGCCCTCGCCCGTAGCCATACGAGGCGCACGGCGGCGACGACGGCGGCGGCGCGGACGCGGCGTTTCGCCGTCAGCCGCGGGAGAGCTTGCGGCCTCGGGTTCGCGTCGCTCCTCACGGCGTTCAGGAGCTGCCGCCCCCGTGGCGGAAACGCCATCCGTCGGAACGCCGTGCAAACGGCGCCGGCGGCGCCGGCGCGGACGCGGCGTGGAGCCGTCGGCCGCTGCCGCGGCGTCGGTGGCGACCGGTGCCGGGCGCGGTCGTTGACGGGGGTTCTCACCGACACCTGCATCTTCCGCCGACGGAAGCCGTGGAAAGCGCGTTCGCAGAGCATTCCAGGCGCGACGCGACAGCAGGGCCTTCGGCTGGGTCGCGCCGACCGCCGCACGCAGGGCGCGGCGTGCATCGGGTGTGGAGAGGTCAAGGGCGTCGAGGAAGCCGCGCATTTGGGCCCATCCGCCGCAGACGGCGGCCGCGCGCCCGGCTAAGCGCAGATGCTCCGGGCGGGAGGGAACATCGCCGGGCCCGAGGATCACGACGAGTCGAGCCGCCTGCCCGAGACGCAGCGGAACCTCACCTTCCGGGGGAACCGGTGTGGGCGGGGGTCCACCGGCCGCGCGCAGCCACTGAGCAATGAGGTTCGCCTCGCCGCCGTTGGTGATGAGGTGGTGGGCCTCCCAGGCGGCGATCCGGGCAACCTCCTGGTTTCTCCCCGGCCGGTGCGTGTCGGCAAGGCCGCGCGAGACGTCCCAGGCCCAGGCCGGGGCCCACGGCGAGGCCTCCTCGAGGGCGCTCCAGCGGCGGCGGCGATCGCCCGAGCGGCCGAGTTGCTCGAGTGCGGTGAGCCGATCCCAGGCGCTGCCCCCCTCGGCCTGCCACCACAGGGCGCGTAGCCGCTCCCGCGCGGTCATCCGCAGCCGATCGAGCACCTTGCGCGGCACGTCATCCGGCAGGGATGCACGGACGTCCGGGCTCACCACCAGAGCCATCGCCCACTCGCGCCACATGGGTTGGTCGATGCCCTCGCGGGCGCCGCGAGCCAGCACGCCCGAAAGACCCCACCAGGCGATCGCCGCCAGCGGATCGATACCCGCAACCAGGGCCTCGGCGACGTCGGTGCAGGTCGCGTCGGCGGCGGCGGCCTCGATCCATTCCTCCATGAGCACACCCCGAAGCAGAGACGCGTCGGCGTCGCGCCATCCGCCATTGCGAAAGCCGGCGGCGATCTGCGACGAGTCGGCGCGGGGGTTGACCAGCTGCGCGACGCCGTCGTCACGTTCGGCGAGCACCGCCGCGGCCTTGGCGAGCTTGCCGCGCTCGCCGCCTTCGGGAGGGCCCGCGACGCGCCCGAGTGGCTTGTACCACCCGACCCCGAATACGTCGTGGCTGGTCTGGACGCCCATCGGGTCGCCCGCGGGAAGGAACTCGACCGACACGGCTTCCTTGTCGGGAGCCGGACGCATCACGCGTCCCAGACGCTGCACGAAGACTCGTTCGGAGGTCGTGGGCGCCAGATGCATGACGACCGACGCGCGGGTCTCGTCCCAGCCTTCGGTCAGCAGGTCGGCGTTGCAGAGCACATCGATCTTGGCGTCGCCGAAGTCGCGCAGCACCTGCTGCAGCTCACGGGCCGGGGTCTGGCCCGAGACCGCAGCCGCGCGTACGCCGCGGGCGGTGAACTCATCGGCGAGCGCGTGCGCCTGGGCCACCGTTGCGGTGTAGGCGACACCCGCGAGGTCGAGCGCGGCGAAGTGCTCGTCCCAGACCTCGGCGCAGGCCCTGTGCCAAAGTGCCTTGTCGAGGGCGCGACCGAGGCTGCCCTGGTCGAAATCGCCCCGCACGCGGGTGACCTCCGACATGTCGACGGCACGCTCGACGCGCAAAGAGCGCAAGGGGCAAAGAATGCCCCGTTCGATCGCCGACGCCCGGTCGAGGGTCGTCGCGACCGGCCCGAAGATCTGCTCCACGTGGCCGGTGGTGGTCGCGCCGGTCGCCGTGAAGCCGACGACGATTCCGTTCTCGGTGCGGTCGAGCAAGCGCCGGGTCTGCGCACCGAGCGCCGCATGCGCCTCGTCGCAGATGAGCAGGGTGACCTGGTCCCAGTCGATCTTGTCGGCGTGGCGCAGGGCCGCCTGATATGTGCAGATCGAGGCGCCCGGTCGACCGATCGTCTCGGGGCCGTCGGTGTGAACCGTCACCGAGGGGAAGTGGCGCGCGAAGCCGGCGATGGTCTGCTCGGCGAGGTTACGCCGCGGCACGAGCACACAACTCGAGCCTCCGAGCGCCGCGGCCAGGGCGCAGAACATAACGGTCTTGCCGGAGCCGGTCGGAGCATCGACCCACGTGCGCGTCGCGCCATGCGAGAGAACGCGGGCCAGGTCGTCGAGCGCTTCGACCTGATGTTCGCGCAACACGACATCGGGCCAGGCGGCAGAGGGATCCGCGAGCGCGGTCGACAGAGCATCGGCGGGTGAGACCGGAGCAGTCATTTCTGTCATTGGACGATGTCCGTTGGGCATCCTCATGCCTCTGCGCGCGTCCGGCGAGCCCGGGCGGCGGTGACCGTCGGTGACGGTGCGATGGGCGGCTTGCGTGCGGTTGAAGCTCTGCACCTGCTCGTCAAGCGAGCCGCGAAGGATCCACGCCGAAGCGCGGTTGACCGGGACCATACCAGGCCTTTCCGGGAAGGGAAGCCCAGCGCGCGCGCGCCGATCCGTGCCGGCCGAGGCGGGATCTACCATGCCCCTCATGGAACCTGCGGCCTCGAATCCCTCTGCGCCCCGCTCGTCCGCATCCTCTGGCTGGGCGTTGTTCGTGGCAATCGGCCTTGCCGGAATCGTCGCCGGCATGATCGGCGGTTGGTTTCTGCGCGGCGACGGTGGCCCGGCGACCGTTCTGCCCGCCGCCGCCGGCCCCGTCGCCACCTCGGGCCAAACGCCCGGAGTCACCACCACCGCACCGACCGCACCGACGCCGCCGGCTCTGCCCGAGCGCGAAGCGATCACGTTGAGCGTCCTCAACGGGACGACCATCGCCGGTTTCGCGGCAAAGACCTCCACCCGTGCGGCCCAGCTGGGGTATCTGACGCCGACCTCGGGCAATGCACCCACGCAGACGGGCGGCACCGTCGTCTACTTCCGCGACGGTCAACGGCCGGCGGCCCGCCGCGTCGCACGTGACCTCGGCTTCGTGACGATCACCCCGATCGCCGAAGCGGCGGCCATCGTCGCCGCGGCCCCGGCCGCCGCGAACGTCGTCGTGGTGCTCGGCCCCGGCTAAGCCGGGTTTCTCCATGCGGGTAGGAGTTCGCCTTCCGCAGTACGGGGGCACATGGTCGGGAATCGTCGAAGCGGCCCATCGCATCGAGGCGCGAGGCTTCGACGGCATCTGGATGAACGATCACCTGCGAGCACCGGGGCGCCTGGCGACCGATGCCACCTTCGAGGCGTTCACGACACTCAGCGCGCTGGCGCCGGTAACGACGCAGGTGCGCCTGGGCGTGATGGTCGCCTCCGCCTCGTACCGGCCCGCGCATCTTCTGGCCAAGATCACAACGGTGCTCGACGTGATTTCGCAGGGTCGGGTCGTTCTCGGTCTCGGCGCCGGATCTGACGTCACCGAACACGGCGCGTACGGCATTGCGTTCGCAACGCCCGCCGAGCGCACCGCGGCTGTGCGCGAAACACTCGCCGTGCTTCGCGCCATGTTCGATGCGCCGGATGGAGCAACCGTCGACGGGCATCTGCGCAACGCGCCGTGTCGACCCGAGGCGATCCAACCGGGGGGACCTCCGATCTGGGTCGCCGCCCATCGGCCCGTGATGCTGCGGCTCGCCGGCCGCGAGGCGAGTGGGATCGTCGCAGCGTTCCTCACCCCCGAGGCGCTTCGCGAGCGGCGCGCCATCGCCTGCCAGGCGGCCGCCGAGGCGGGTCGCCCCGATCCTGCGGTCGCGCTCTACACCTTCTGTCTGCCCGTGCCATCGCTGCCCCAGGCACACGCCTGGCTGGCCCCCGAAGCCGAGGCGCTCGGCACGACACCCCAACGCCTTCTGCGCTGGCTACGCACCACGGGCCTCGTCGGCTCGCCCGAGGAGGTGCGCGATCAGCTTGCCGCCTACGCCGCCGCCGGAGCGAGCGACGCCGTGCTCGCACTTCCCTCGCGGATACCCGCAGAGGTCGTCGACGCCCTTGCCGAATGCGCTTTGCCGAGGTCGGTGGTCGAGGTGCCTGCGCCCGTGGCGTTCCCTGCGCCGGGGGTATCGCCGCACGCGAACCTCGTGCACCTTCTGATCGGCACCCATCGCGAGGCTGGGCGGGGTGATGACCTCGCCGCGATCGACGAGAGCGGGTCATGGACCTTCGACGAACTCGCCGGCGCCGCGGCGCGTGCCGCCGGGGCGCTCGCGGCGGCCGGCGTGCGCCGGGGCGATCGCGTGGCGATCCTGCTGCGCGACAGCCGCGCGTGGCTCGCCGCCTTCCTCGGCACGGCCTGGCGGGGCGCCGTGGCGGTACCGATGGATCCGTTCTCCTCGCCACAGATCATCGCCGCGACCCTGGCCGACTGCGAGCCGAGTCTGGCGGTCACCGAGCCCGACCTCGATGTCGCGATGCCACGCATTGGGGCCAGTGATCTGCAGTGGGGCGAACCTCTCGCGCCAGCGGCCGTTCACCCCGATGACCTCGCCTACCTCGTCTACTCATCTGGGTCGAGTGGCCCACCGAAGGGTGCGATGCACGCGCATCGCGACATGGCGGCCGGCATCGAGACCTACGCTCAGCAGGTGCTGGGGCTCGGGCCGGGTGACCGATGCCACTCGAGCGCACGCCTTTTCACGTCGCTCGGTTTCGGTAACGGTTTCTTCCGCGTCCTGGGCTGTGGCGCCACGGCCGTGCTCGACGCCCGGCAGCCGAACGCCCGCGTCACCGTCGACGTGATGGAACGCCATGGCGTCACGGTGCTGACCGGCGTACCGACGTTCTGGTCTCAGCTCGCGGACTTCCTGACTCGCCACCCCGATCCAGATGCCTTTGCCGACGTGCGGCTGCTGGTGAGCTCGGGCGACAGCCTGCCGGCCTCTGTCGGCGCGCGGGTCGCCGCGCTCGCAGGTCAACCGGTTCTGCAGGGCCTTGGCTGCTCGGAGTGCTCGAACATCGTTGTGTCGACCCGTCCGGGCGAGACGTCTGACGGCACGCTCGGCCGGGTGGTTCCCGGCGTTGAGGTGGAGTTGCGCGACCCCGACGGCCGACGGGTGCCCGACGGCACGCCGGGGCAGTTGTGGATCAAGAGCAGCTCGAATACGAGCGGCTACTGGCGACGCTCGCCGCTCACGCGAGATCTGGTGCACGGGGAGTGGATCCGTATGGGCGACGTCCTTCAGTGCGACGCGGGGGTATTTCGCCACCTTGGCCGCGCCGATGCTTTGTTCAAGGTCGACGCGAAATGGGTGAGCCCGTCGATGGTGGAGGCGAGCCTGCTCGAGCACCCCGACGTTACCGAGGCGGCGGTGGCGGGACGCCCCGATGAGCGCGGCCTGATGCGCGTCACCGCGTGGGTCGTTGCGCGCACCGCGCCCGGTGCCGACATCGCATCCGACCTGCGCCGCCACGTCGCCCACGATCTCGCGGCCTTTATGGCTCCGACGGTGATCCACCGCGTCGCCGAGCTGCCCCGCCTGGCTTCGGGAAAACTCGACCGGCGGCGGCTACAGGGACCCGAGGAAGTCGACCAGTAGCTCGTTGACGCGGTCAGGAGCCTCCTGCTGAACCCAATGGCTCACGCCGGGCAGTCGCTCGACTCTGACCGGCCCGTCGACTTTTTCGATGGAGCGATCGAGCAGGAGTGGGCTCATGTAGGCGTCGGCCTCTCCCCAGATGATCATCGTGGGCACCGCGACCGGCGGGAGATCCGGCGGCGGCCGCAGCCACGAGGCGGCGGGGATGTTGGCGCGGTAGTAGTTGAGGGCGGCGGTCAGCGCGCCGTCACGCCGCAGCGCGGCGACGAAGACCTCCCGGTCGGCATCCGGAAACGTGCCCTCGGCGGCGGTGTCGAAGACGAACGCCCGCAAGTTGGCGAAATCGTCGGCCGAGAGCCACGCCTCGGCCACACCGACGAACTGAAACAGAAGCATGTACCAGCTCTTCTGCTGCTGTTCGCGGATCTGACGCGCTTCGGCGGAGGCCACGGGGTGCGGCGAGTTGAGGATCGTCAGCGACCGCACGATCTCGGGCCGCCGGGACGCCAGCGACCACGCGATGCTGCCGCCCCAATCGTGGCCGACGATGTGAGCGGATCCGCCGAGCGTGTCGATCAGCCCGGCGATGTCCCCGGCGAGCAGCGGCAGGGCGTAGGCGTCGACGGCGGTCGGACGGTCGGACTCGCCGTAGCCGCGTAGGTCGGGAGCGACCGCGTGGTACCCCGCCGCGGCCAACGCCGGCAGCTGGCGACGCCACGAATGGGCGAGCTCGGGAAACCCATGCAGCAGGACGACCGGATCGCCGGCGCCCTTCTCACTGACCGAAAGGCGGACATCACCAACGAGGATGCGTGAACTCATAGCCGGAAGACTAGAGAAACCGCCCATTCCCCGGGGACCGCGATGGGCGCATCATCCCCGTACTCCGCCGGATGCGGACAGGACCGTGGCGCCGAGGGCACCGGCGCTACGGTCCGACCTATTTCTCTACGGGGCTGTGATGTGACCGGCCCGATCCAGTCGAACGGCCTCGACGCCGAAGTCGGCGTGAGAGAGCTGCGACACGATCTCGACCGCCGCGCCGCCGGGCGCCGGGATTCCACCGTCCACCAGATGCACGGGATGCAGCTGACCGGAGACGAAGGTGCCGTCGGCCCGCAGGGTCAGGCTGAGCACCCCGGTCTCGCTGAGGGCCCCGCCCTGACCAAGCGCCCTGTAGCCGGCGAAGTTACCCATGCTGTACGCCACCAGCCGACCGTTGGTGAACTTCATGCCGCGCAGCACGTGCGGGCCGTGCCCGACGACAAGATCGGCACCCGCGGCGACGGCCGTGTTTGCGAAGGCCGTGGCATCGCCGCGATCTTCCCCGAGGTAGGTCTCGGTGCCCGGCGATACGTGGGCGGCGGCGGTTCCCTCGGCCCCCGCGTGCATCGTGACGACGACGATGTCGGCGGCACGGTCGGCGCGTTCCACGAGCCTCCGTGCAGAGACAAGGTCGTCAACCCGATTCCCCCATGAGTAGGTCGCAAAGCCGAGCACCGCGATCCGCACGCCGCCGACCGTCTGGATCGCGAACCGCCCGGGCCGGCCGGTCTCAGCGATACCGGCACCGGCGAGGGCGGCAAGGGTGTCAGATTCCCCGGCGCCGCCGAAATCACGGAAGTGGTTGTTGGCCAGGTTCATCACCGTGAAACCGGCCTCCTTCAACCAGCGGACGTAGGTCGGGGGTGTCCGAAACGCGAAGCACCTGCCTGGCGTCGCGCCCGCGCACTTTGACCCGCCACGGTTCGTCAGCGTGCCTTCGAGATTGCCGAGAACGACGTCCCCGTCGAGCAGCGGCTCAACGGCATCGAAGTACTTCGACCCACCGTCAGGAGGCAACCCGTAGTCGATCGTGCCCATGATGGTGTCGCCGACCGCGGTGATTCGCACGGTCTTCTGGGGCGTCGCCGGGCGAATGACTTCCGCGACATCGACTCTCACGGTGGGGTCGCCGCCGCGGCTCGCCGCCACGGCCCCCGTCACCACAACGGCCCCAACGGCGACTGCGACGGCAAGACCACGACGTGCCCGACGGCCCTGAGTGCGGTAGTTCCGCCGTTCGCCGAGCGGTGGCGGTTCGTCATGAAGCACTACGGCGCCGCAGGAGGATGAGGCGAGGCCGGCGCGCCGGGCGCGCGCGGAATGTCGTTGGCTTCACGCGCAACCGTGATACCCGGCCCCTCGGCGAGAAGCCCCTCGTTGGTGTTCAGTGCGTAGATACGCGCGCCACGGGCGAGAAGCACGTGGATGCAGTCAGTCACGGCCGCCGCATCGCCGCGATAATCGGCGACGACGATCGCGGGGCAGGCGGCAGCGAACAGTTCGTGCACTCGATCAACCTCCGGAGCAACCGGTACCACGGTCCAACCGCGGCCGGCGAGGAAGAGGCCGACGGCGTCGCGGGCATCCCCGGGCGGGGTAATCAGCATCGCGATCGGCATGCCCCTAACGCCCAGCGGTAAGGGCAGACGAGATCATCGTCACCCGTACATCCGTCGTGCGGCCGGTGCCGACCGCAGCGACAATTCCCCGAGACGCACCGCCCGCGACCTGGGCCGAGACACCACCGAACTCGGTGGCCGGGGTCCATCCGCCGCGCGAGTCATGAACCGCACCAAACGTTGTCGTGCTTGTCGCGTCGGCGCTCCAGAACGCGACGAGGCGTCCGTCGGCCAGGGCCACGAGGTTCGGCCCTGTTGCTGGACGGCGGTCAGCGGCCCCGTATTGGTCGAGCGGCTCAGGGGTACGCCAGCGCCGAGTCGTGCGATCGAGGGGCGTGGCGAGAGCGACCTCGTCGCCCGACGTCCCGACGACCGCCTGTCGATACGCCGCCCAGACGCCACCGGCGGGCGTCACCGCGACGCCGGCCACAGAAGGGAGATCGGCGGTGAGGCCCCAGGCCGCCGCCGCCACGGGCCGCAGTGCCACAAAGCCGCGCGTTCGGCCATCGGGCTCGACGGGCAGAATCGTGATGCCGACCGCCGTGTCGCCACGCTCGTTCATCGCGATCGCGGTCACGAACGGCCGGGCCGACTCGGGGTCGATCGATGCGAGGGTGGAGGGTGAGCTCCACAGCTCGGCGTCGCCGGGACGTTGCGACACGCGAACAGTCGCGGAGCCGATTGTGTCGTCGTCATCGACCCAGGCCACCGATAGGCCACCGCGGGAATCCATCGCGGCGCGTGGCTGAGGCTGCCCCGGGACGACCAGGTCGCGGCCGAATCGTTCCCAGCTGCCGCCCTCGCGGCGGTGCGTTTGCAGGCGCCACTCGTTGCGTGCCTCAAGGGCGACGGCGAGCACCGCGGCGCCGTCAGGCGTGATGCGGACACCAATCACGCGAGGCGTCACGCCCGACAGCAGCGGGAGACGAATCAGGTCGTCGTCGAGGACGCGCGCCCGGCTGACAGAGGTGGCGCGGATCTCACCGTACGCCTCCCGGATCACCAGGCCGCGCGCGCCACGATCGGCCATCGCCAGCCCCTCGAGGGTGCCTACTCCCGCAACAACGGGCGGGCCGAACGGGCCGGCTGGGGGTCGGAACGCCACCTCGACGCGGGAGCCGGCGCCTGTCCACCCGACGAGCGCGGCGTCGCGGGCATTCATATCCGCCTGGACACTGCTGGCCACAGCCGATGGAAGCGGCCGCGACGGCCCGAAGGCCGACGGGGTCGCCGGCGCCGGTGCCGGCATTCCCGCCAGGCCCATGACGATTGCGATGGAAGGAAGGAGGCGGTTCATTGCATCCCTCCCTTCGCGCGGCCGCCGCGGAACCCTTGCTACCTTCGCGCGATGCAGGTGCAGATGTTGCGTCCCGGGCTGTGGCGATGGACGACCGAACACCCCGAGTGGACCGCCGAGAGCGTCAACCGGGGCCCTGCGGTCGGGTGCGTCTACCTCGAGACTGCCGGGGCCATTGTGCTGGTCGACCCGCTCGTGCCGGTCGACGCGACAGAGGGTGGGCGGTTCTGGCGAGCCCTCGACCGCGACATCAAGCGGCTCGGGCTGCCGGTCGTCGTCGTGACGACGACCGGCCTGCACGAACGCAGCGCAGGCGACGTCATCGATCGCTACGCAGGGTCTCGTTGGTCAGCGGGCGAGGTGATCCCGAACGGCCTCACGATCATCCCGGCGCCGACGAACCAGGAGGTCATGGTTCTGGCCGTGGCGCACCGCGCGTTGATGACCGGCGACGTACTGATCGGAGACCGGGCCGGCGGCATCAGGCTGTGCCCTGCGTCGTGGCTTACCGGCACGGTGACGCTCGACGATGTGCGCGCGGACCTGCAGGTGCTGCTCTCGCACGACATCCAGATGATCCTGCCGAGCCACGGAGAGCCCGTTCTCGCAGGTGGCGCCGCGGCCCTGCGCGCGGCGCTCGCCTAACTGGCGGTCATGCTCATGCCGTCGTGGAAGAGAACCGCCCGACCGGAGATCGACGAGTTGCGATAGAGGCCCTGCTTGAGGTACGCCCCGTAGCCCGGAACGAGGGTACGGACCGATACGCGGTTCGCGCCGACACCGCCGTACCGGGACGCGCGGTCGTCTCCACCAGGCCAGTTCATGCGCTGGCGCACGCCGTTGACCCAGAGTTCGACGAACCCTTTGCTATCGGACCCCGACCACCGCACGCGGACCCGAAAATCGGTCCACTTGCCACGCGCAGCCGACAGCGACGTGCCCCAAGGGATCATTTCGCTCTGGCGGTCGTCTTCGGAATCGCGCCGATGCAGGCTGAGCTGAATCTGCCGATCTTGGAGAAACAACCCGACCATCGGTGAGCCGGAACAGTCGCAGTGCCATTGGGTGAACGTTGCCCAACTGTCGGCGTTGCTGAGAGGAAACGATTTGGGAAAGAACGTTGACCAGCGGTACGTGCGGGTCTGACCCTCGCGTTCACCGGTGCTCGCCTGACACTCGACACGATCTCCGTAACCGTCAGCGTCGGCGTCGGTCACCTCGAACCGTGCGGCGAGCCGCCCCTGCCGGACGCGGGCGGAGCTGACGCGTATCGCGCCGTCGTGACCCGACTGACAACCCGCCCACTGCGCGGTGTCGCCCGCCTCCCAGTCGCCGACGAACAGCGCGCGCGTAGAGGCCGCCGACCCGGTCGCCACGGAGATTCCGACGGCCACGAGCGCAGCACTGGACATCGCGATGAGGAATCGAGGTGTGTTCACAAGCCGGAACCTTGCCCTGCTTCGATCCGGCAATCAAACCGACCGGGTGCGTCATCACCCATGCCGTGTGGCCGAAGCCAGGTGGTGGTCTGCCCATGAGCCGACGCACCGGGCACGCGACGACGGCGGCGTTGAGGGCGGCCTTGTCGATCGCGAAGCGGCGAGGCTCGCTCAGCGCGCGAGCATGACGTTGCCGTGTCGGGTGAGGGTGGTCGGCCGGCATCGTCGTCGCTCCTGCTCCGGGTGTGGTCGCGCGGCTGACGGGATCTCTCGTGCAGGACGTCTCTGGGAACGGGACAATTCCCTCGGCGGCAAAGACGTGTGTCGGTCGCTACGCCTCGAAGACCTCGCGACGGTTCTTGCCCTTGCTCTTGGCGCGGTACATCGAGGTGTCGGCGTGGGCCAAAAGCTCGGCCGCGGTAATTTCACCCGTCATTCCGACGGCGATTCCGATGCTGCTCTTGATCGGCACATCGTGGCCTTCGAGCCTCAGCGGCGCGGCGAGCGCGGCCGCGATGCGATCAGCCACCTGGGTCGGTTCGTCGAGCGATGTGAAGTGTTCGAGTACCACGACGAACTCGTCGCCGCCGGGTCGCGCGGCGGTGTCCTGCGGACGCAAGCAACCCCGGAGACGTTCGGCGACGGTGATGAGGAGCCGGTCGCCGGCGTCGTGGCCGAGCGTGTCGTTGACCTGCTTGAAATCGTCGAGGTCGATGAAGAGCACGCCGACCGGGCGAGGAGGATCGCTCCCGATCAGCGCCCGCTCGAGCTTCTCCTCGAGCATGGCGCGGTTACCGAGCCCGGTGAGCGAGTCGGTCAGCGCCCGTAGCTCGAGGCGTTCACTCTCGGAGGCCATCTCGGTCAGCGAGCGTTGCAGACGACCCTTTTCGATCGCGAGAACGACGTGGCTCGCGTAGGTCTCGAGGAGTTTCAGGTCGTCCTGACCGAACGTGTCGACGTCGCCCAGGCGGCTCGCGACCAGCAGGGAGCCAATGGTTTTACCGTCCGTCACGAGGCGGGTCATCATCGCGTCCTTGGCGTGGAGCACTCCCAGGGCGGCGGTCCGCTCGACCTCCTGGCCCTCGGGAACGAGGACGCTGCCTCCGCGAAGCTCAGGGCCGAGGCGGTCGGTATCGACCGAGCGCATGAGTTCGCGGCTGTCGCCGGGCCCCAGACGGCTCGAGATGGCGGTGTTCCCGTCGACCAGGACGACCTGGGCCGTGTCCGCCCGAAAAAGCCACCGCGCCTCGTCAAGAAGCGACACGACGGCGGCCTGCAATTCCGCTGCTCCGTGGATCTGCTGCATCGACTGGTAGAGCGAGTCGACCCGCGTCGCGCGCTGGCGCTCGTTGGCGAAGGCCCGGAAGGCAACCAGCAGCAGCGCGATCGGCGTGACGAACAGCACGATGGCCACCGGCCTCTGGTTCAGCAGAATCGCCGCAACCAGACCAAAAGAGATCGTCGCCATGGTCGCGAGGGTCCCGAGGCGAAACACGTCGAACATCGAGCCAAGCCCGGGGCGCTCGCGGTCGATGGCCCAAATCACGGAGCTGACGATCGCTCCGCTGAGGAGGTCGGCAAGCACCAACGCCGCAAAGGCCGCGGCCCACGATTGCGGGCCCATGGGATCGTCGCCGGCATTCGCGAACGCCCGAAAGATCGTGATGGCGACCGTCGTCGTGAGGAAGAACTGGGCGAGGTTGAACGTCAGTTTGGCGATCGGCTGACGGCGGTGCAGCGCGAGCGACAACAGCGCCCCAACCAACTCTCCGACGACCAGTTGCCAGGGCGATACGAAGAAGAGGCCGAGAACGATGACGAATTCGCTGAGCGAGAACGTGTGGGTCTCGGCGCGAAAGTGGATGTGCACGACGAAGATCTCGGCAGCGAGAAAGCCGCCGGCCAACATCCACCACGTCAGCTCGACGCCCGGCACCAGTTGCTCGGCGGTCGCCAGACCGTTCCCGTAGAGAGCCAGCCCGAGAACCACCATGACCGCGGTAAAAAGGGCGATCGTGACTTCGCGACCGAAGGGGCGCCGGAGCGCCCCGCTGGTCGTCGTTGCGGCGGGTTCAGTCATTGAGGCTCATCTGATGAGATCGGGCCTCGAGGGGTGTTACTTGAAGTGTCAGTCCCCGTTGGTGCTCGAGCCCGGCGTTGTCGGAGAGTCCCGTCGGGGCGGTTGAGGGTTGATTTCACCCCGTGTGCCTGTGCCGGTTCGGGGCCGGAACGGCCGAAGGGGCGCCGGAGCGCCCCTTCGATGTCTGCAGTCTGGCCAGTGGCTATCGCGACCAGGAACTCTTTTTGAGATCCCCCGGGGGCGGGTAGATCGACGACAGGGAGCGCTTCTTCAGTTCCGGGGGAGGCGGGTGGATCGACGACAGCGAACGCTTCTTAACCGTCGGCGGAGGCGGCGTGATCGCCGACAGGGAGTGCTTCTTCGCGTGCGCCTCGGCCGACACGTGGTTCGCTGAAGCAGCCGAAGCCGATGATGCGACAACCAGAGCCGCCGTGGCCGCGAACGCGACACCCAACATGCGTGTGGTGCGGCACCGCTGGCGGGAACTTCCGTGTTCACCTTTGCCCGTCACCGTGATCTCCCTTGCGTGAATTTGATTGACAGGGGAGTTATCGGGGCGGGGGCGTCACCCCAGGATGGGCACCCTCTCTATCCACCTACCGGGCGCTCGAGATGGGACGTCTACCAGAGGATCGGTACGTCGTATTTGGTCAAGGTGACGTCACCGGTGACGAGGACCGCGTTCTCCGTGATCGCCTGAGAGATGAGGAGACGGTCAAACGGATCCCGATGATGGGTCGGCAACGACTCGACCAGGGCGGCGTGATCGAGGCTCAGGGGCAACGGCACTGCTCCACCACCGATCCAAAGGTGCACGAAGTCGTCGGGTGCCTCGAGCTTTCCGAGGGCCCTCTTGATCGCGATCTCCCAGACGACGACAGCGCTGAGGAGAACGATCCTCCCCGGTTCGGTCATTTGGCGGCGCGCTACGGCACCGAAGCTGTTGCCACCGGCCAGCCACCAGATGGCGGCGTGGGTATCGAGGAGAAGCTTCAGAGGGCTCCGAGAGCCTCGGCCAGGTCGTCCGGCAGGTCATCGAAGTCGTCGGCGATCCTCACCCGACCCTCCCAGGCCCCGCGGATCGACTCGAAGGATAACGGTGGTGTGATGGACACGATCCGCGCGACAGGTGTTCCGTTGCGGGTGATCACAACGTCCTCGCCACCCGATGCGCGTTCCACCAGTTTGGAGAGCTGCGTCTTTGCTTCGTGCATGCCGACGTGTGCCATGACGAGAGATGGTAACTCCGACACGGGCTAAGTTAGCTAATAGCTAGATCGTCGCACGCCATCGGGCAGTCGCTCGCCGCGAACCGTGCGGAGAGTTCCCGTCGCAGCCGCCGATGGAAGGCCACGGGCGTAGACGACGATCGACTCGCGGCTGAGCAGGCGACGCCAGGTCTCGCGATTTCCGTGCCCCAGGTGCGTGCGCCGCTCGACGCGCCCGACGCTGCGCAGCACCAGTCGCGGCAGAAGCACCCGCGGCGGAAGGTCACGCCACAGGATGAGATCCGCGTGCGGCCACATACTCGGCGCGGCATGCCGCAGACAGGCCCCGTCGACGATCCATCGCGGTCTCGTCGCCTTCGCGTCGCTCTTCCTGGAACGCCACGTCACCGACCGGTTCCGAACCGGGGCCGTGGAAACGGGCGTCGAGCGCGACGCACTCGCTGCCCACGCGTTTGGCGAGGTCCGCAGCGAGCGTCGTCGTGCCGGAACCGGGTGCGCCAATGACCACGATGCGTGCGGGGCCGGTCTCGGACATGCGCGTATCGTCGCCGATTGATGCTGATCGCGACGACCTTTGCGCTGACCGCCGCCGTCTTGCATGCGGTTTGGAACCTTCTGGCCAAGCGCGCCGCCGACCCGTTTCTCGCCCTTTGGGGGCAGTTTGCCTGCGCCGGTCTTATCGGGCTGGTCGGGCTCGCAATCACCGGCGGCCCCGGCGCCGAGGCGTGGCCCTACGCCGTCCTGGGTGGTGTCATCCACATCCCGTATCTCGCGGCCCTCGCACACGCTTACCACCACGGCGACTTCTCGTTGGCCTACCCTATCGCCCGCGGCGGCGGTGCTCTCATCGCGGCCGCCGGAGGTGTTCTGCTTCTGGGCGACGATCTCAACGCCGTGGCGATCGCCGCCATCGTGATCGTCGCCGGAGGCCTCGCGCTGCTGTCGTGGGGGGCGCAGGGCAAACAGGTCTGGCTCGCGCTGTTTGTCGCCGCCACGATCGGGGCGTACACGGTGACCGACAGCCACGGCGCCCGGATCACCGACGTCGTCGCGTACTCGGCGGCCGCCTTCGCCTGTTCAGGGACGGGAATCACGATCTACGGCCTCGCTCGCGGGCGCGGATGCCAGCTGGTCGACTCGATCCCCTCGACGTGGCGCCGCTACGTGCTGACCGGAGTGGTGACGGTGCTCACCTACGGCCTTGTGCTTGCCGCGGTTCGCCACGCGCCGGTTGGCTACGTCGCCGCGCTGCGCGAATCAAGCGTGGTTCTGGCGGCGATCGTCGGCTGGCGGTTCCTGGGCGAGGCGCATGGAGGTCGGCGCCTTGTCGCCTCGGCGATCGTGGTTGCCGGGCTCGTGCTTCTCATCCTCGCCCGGTGACCGCGGGTCGACGGCATCACCGTCGAGCGATCGCCAGGCTGAGCAGCGTCGGGCTCACCGTCAGGCCGGGCGCCGGCCCGCCGAGCAGCTGATAGACGCGCCCCCGGAGGCCTGCGACACCCACGCCGTGGCGCGGTTGCGGGCTCGCTGCCATCGAGCGCCAGCGTCGATGCGGTGGGTCATAGGCCTCCACCTGCGGCTGGGTGCGATTGCCGGTGGTCTCGCCGCCGAGGCTCACCACCTGACCCGAGACGGCGGCCGCGCCCGTTCCCCCACGCGCGCTGGACATCGATGGCAAGCGGTACCAGCGACGGCGCCGAGGGTCGTACGCCTCGGCCGCGCGAAGGTTGCTGTCGAGGCCGGCGGTCCGCCCACCAAGGACGTACAGCCGACCGTCGAGCGCGGCGACGCCGAGGTGCTCGCGTGGGGTGGGAACGCCCGCGAAGCTCCGCCATCGCTGCACGCGGGTATCGAGCACGAAGGACCGGCGCGCAAGATCGCCGCTTGCGCGACGCACGCCCGCCACGACGTAGAGCCGACCGTCGATGAACGCAGCGCCACCGGCCGCCCTCGGCGCGGGCATCTGCGGGAGCTCGCGCCAGCGCCCCTCCGGGCCCAGCCGGAAGGCCCGTCGGGTAGGGCTCGAAAGGCCGGAACGTCCGGCGTATCCGCCTGCGACGTAGAGGAAGCGGCCGGCGCCGGCGGCCATCGCGTGGTTGACGGCGATTGGTAGGTCAGGCAGGCGCAGCCACCGTTCGGTGCGCGGGTCGAACGCGTCGACCCGTGGGCTCGACGCTCCGTCGGCCGTGAATCCCCCGACGACCGCGATGCGGCTCGAGACGGTCGCCGCGGCGACCTCCGACCGTGCCTCGGGGGCATCGGGGAGAGCCTGCCACTCAGAAGCCGACGCGGAGCCTACGCCGACACTCGTCGCGGCGAGGGCCGCTGCTGCCATGCGGCCTACCTCACGAAGGCCACGCCGAGAGGACGTTCGGATCGCCATCTGATGACAATCTCATATTGCCGAGGCGGTTCACGCGGTTCCCCGCGAAAGCTGCGTCGCGAAGCGCGGTCGCGCTGCCGGGACGACGGATGGCAACCCCCAATAGACTCCCCCGGGACGCGCAAGCAGACGAAGGGAGCCCTCGGGCAATGAGGATCCGTGCGGCAGTACTGGAGGAGTTCGGCAAGCCCTTGGTGATCGACGAGGTGGATCTGGTCGAGCCCGGCCCGGGCGAGGTGCTGGTGCGTTTGGTGTCGTGCGGGATCTGCCACACCGACGCCTATACGGCAAGCGGGGTCGACCCCACCGGCTATGCCCCGTGCGTTCTGGGCCACGACGGCGCCGGAGTGGTGGAGACGGTGGGCCACGGTGTCTCGATGGTGCGCCCGGGCGACCATGTGGTGACGCTGTTCGCACCTGAATGCGGCGACTGTCTGCACTGCCGCAGCCCGCACACCAACCGGTGCATCACGATCCGCGACGAGCAGAACCGCGGGTATCTGCCCGACGGCACGACCCGTCTTTTTCGCGGCGGTGAGCCGCTGCAGCACTTCATGGGGTGCTCGACGTTCGCCGAATACACCGTCATGCCACAGATCGCGCTGGCGGTGGTGAGCCCGGATGCTCCGCTCGACGGCTGCGCGCCGTTTGCGTGCGGGCTTTCCACCGGTATCGGGGCCGCCCTCTACACGGCCGACGTCCGCCGAGGCTCCACGGCGGCGGTGTTCGGCTGCGGGCTCGTCGGCCTCGGCGCGATCATCGGGGCCAAGCTGGCTGGCGCCGAGCGGATCATCGCCCTCGACCTTTCGGAGGACCGCCTCACAGAGGCCCGTCGACACGGAGCCACCGACACCCGCGTCGCCGACGCGGACACGGTGCAGTGGATCCGCGACCAGACCGGCGGCTACGGGGCCGACTACACCTTTGAGGCCACCGGCAACGTGAACGTGATGGGGCAGGCCGTGGAGGCGGCCCGCGAGGCCTGGGGCCTGGCGACCCTCTGCGGCGTGGCCGGACGGGGAGACCTGCTGGAGATCATCCCGCGCTTTCTCATCACCGGGCGGCGCGTCACCGGTTCGTCGTTCGGTGGGGTGAAGGGCCGCAGCCAGCTGCCCGGATTGGTCGACCGCTGGCTCGCCGGGGAGTTTGATGCGATGGCGCTCATCTCGCATCGTCTGACGCTGGATCAGGTCAACCAGGGCTTCGAGCTGATGGATGCCCAGAACGGAATCAGGAGCGTTATCCAGTTCTCATGATCATCGACCGCGTGGAAGACAAGAAATACCTCGCAAATGCCTACCTGGTGGCCGAGGGCCCGGGTGGATCGGGTGTGCTCATTGACGGCAACGGGGTGGTCGAGCCGCTGCTCGAGCGGATCGAGCGTGAGCGCATCACCATCAGCCACATCCTCCTGACCCACCATCACGAAGATCACGTGCTCTCGAACGACCGCTACCGGGAGCGGTTTCCGGGCGTGCCATTCGTCGGGCACCAGGGAACCGCCGACGTTCTCGGCGAGGGATCGCTCGATATCGTGATCGCCGACGGAGATCTCGTTCGCTCAGGCTCCCTGGAGTTTCGCGCGATTGACACGCCCGGCCATTCGCAGGGCCACTTCGCCTACCTGGTCGACGACGACTGCTTCACGGCCGACGTGCTTTTCTACCGCACGCTCGGGGGGCACGCTCGACCCGGGGGCGATTTCCCGCAGCTCAAGCACAGCACGATGCAGGTACTGATGGCGCTGCCGCACCACATTCGCGTGCACCCCGGCCACCGAGAAGCCACCACCATCGGCGACGAGTGGGAGCACAATCTGTTCATCCGCCTCTGGCGCGGACTGGATCCGGAGGGCGACGAGACCGTCACCGTCAAAGACATGGGTGGGGGTCGGCTGCTGGTGATGGCGCCCGACTACGACGGGGGCACGAAGGGGCTGGTGCGCTTCCCTGACGGAACCGAAGGCATCTACTTCGGGTCGCGCATCACCAGGACCCCGTAGCGGGGCGGCTGCAGCACTCCCTCACGGCCGCTACGCGCCCGGCGCCGTCAAACCCCTGCGCAGCGCGCCGCGTTTCCAGACGAAGTCGATCATCCCGGGCCGCCAGAAGATCCGCGCGTCCATGAATCCGCCGCCGTGGACAAAGGCGATGTCGATGATGTGCTCGGCCGCCACCGAGATCGGGATCTCGGTGCGCAGCGCGCCGATGTCGATGACGACGACTCCGGTCAGGCCCGAGAAGGGCCAGGTCTGGACCGTCAGGCTGACCAGCCGCGCGCCGTGGCCGACGCCTTCGAAGTTCAGGTTGATGCCCGACATGAACTCCGTCGGGAACGTCGCCGGCAGACGCCACCAAACCTGGTCGCTACCCGGCCCCGCGCCCCACAATCCCTCGAACGCATCCACCCACGCCTTCGGGTTCGCCTGGTACGGCGCCTGCGGTGAGAGGCGGTGCGACGCTGTGCCGAAGATCGACGCCGTCGCGCCGTAGCCGAGCTGGCGGATGCGGCTGGCCCGCGTGGACGTGCTGAGAGTGCCGGGGACGGGGAAGGAGTTCACCTGCCCGCTCGCCGGGTCGGCCACGTCGTGGATCCGCTGCCCTGGCCCGTCGGGTCGAACCACCCCAGCCGTGCTCATCGGCTCCTCCTCGTCGCGGGGTGCCGATGATACTGCGGGTCGTTCCCGACCCGGCAAGAATCGAACGTGCGACATCAGGTTTAGGGATTCTCCAGGACCATTCACGGGTCTCGCCTGGCCTCCCAAAATTCCTGCTGGAGCGCACGTGTTCCCATCCCCCCAGCCGGTCCGTGTGTCGAATCGCGACGGCCGGTGGATCACGGAGTTCATGCGTCACGATGGGCGCAGGTGCTCGATCGTGACGCGGTGCTGCTCGGTCAACCGCTGGGTGATCAACGAGCGGTGGCAGGCCTCCGGGTCGCGCTCGACACACAACAGTGCTGCGGTCCCGCTGCTGGCCAGCGCCGAGACGATCGAGGTGAGGTCGGCGCGGTCGAGGATCTCGGTGGTGTAGCGGCGGGTGTACTCGGCGGCGAGTTCGCGCCGCGAGCGCTTGCCGACCCCTTGGCGGTGATCCTCGGCGTACTGGAGGTGGCGTAGCTCGGTGGTTGGGGCGAGCTCAGGGTGGTGCTGGTAGGCGATCCTGGCATGGGCGAGGGCGGCCTGCAGCCGGCCCGAGTTCGCCCAGGCGTACTCGGGTCCGCGGACACCGCGGCGCTGACGTACGTCGAGCAGCACGCGGACGTTCGCCTGCTGTAGTCGTTGCAGGAAGGACTCCCCGTCGAAGCCGTAGACGCCGATTGTCACCATCCGAGGCATTGGGGATCCCCGACCTGTCTGCTCAGGGTCGGGCGGCGACGGCTTCGACTTCGAACAGGATGTCGGGCTTCGCCAGGCCGGCGACCCCGATCACGGTTTGCGTGGGAGGAGTGTCGCCGCAGCCTCCCCGCACGGCCTGGGCGATCGCCCCGAGCTTGTCGAAGTCGAGGTTCACCACATACGTCCTGAGCTGGACGACATGGCTGAGGTCGAGTCCGTGGGCGGCGAGGGCGACGCCCAGGTTGCGGAACGCGTGCTGCACCTGCTCGGTGAAGTCGGTCGAGACGACCGCGCCGTCGGTGCTCGATCCGTACTGACCGGCGACGAGCACCAGCTCGGTGCCAGCCGGGATGGTGGCGGTGTGGCTGTAGCCGAACGGGACCGGATCGTGCAGCCCGTCGGGATTAAGGATGGTGTGTGACATGTTGGGTCACTTTCCTGGTGGGGTGGGCGGCGGCCGACTGCCGCAAGCGCCCTATGTGCTGGTTGTGAGCGCGAAGGCGAGCTGCGCGAGAACGACGTCGCGGTAGTCCGTGTCCTGCGGTGCGAGGTGGGTGGACCACGCACTTTGCGCACGCGCGCACACCCTCACCCGCGAGCAAACAAACGTCGCGCACGCGGTCGCGGCAAGCCCTGACCGCATCACGTGCGTCGTCGGCGCCGCCGGCACGGGAAAGACGACCGCCATCGCGGTGGGTGCGCGCGCGTTGGAGGATGCGGGCCTCGTGGTCGTCGGTGCCGCCCCGTCCGCTCAGGCGGCGCGCACCCTCGCTGCGAGCGCCGACATCCACGCTCACACGTTGCACGCGTTGCTCGCGGACCCACGCGGAATCGCACCCGGATCCGTCGTCGTGGTCGACGAGGGGTCGATGGGCGACACACGCACCCTGTCCGCGCTCATCCAGAAAGCCGAGGAGCGTGACGCGCGGCTCGTGCTGATCGGCGATACCGCCCAACTCCCGGGCGGTCGGGCCGAATGGACTGTTCGCTGAGATCGTCAAGCGTGAGGGCGCCGTGCGACTGGAAGACAACCGCCGTCAGCAGCACCAGTGGGAGCGCGACGCCCTCGCGAACATCCGAGGCGGACGACCAGAACCGGCGCTGTCTGCGTACGCCGAGCACGGGCGAATCCACACGGGCGAGACGCGAGAGGCGACGCGCGCGAACCTCGTGGACGACTGGTGGGACGCCGCCCAGCGAATCGGAGTGGATGAAGCGGTGATGCTCGCCCACCGCCGCGCGGATGTCGCGGCCCTCAACGAGGCCGCCCGTCACCTGGCTCGCGAGGCCGGATGTCTCACCGGCCCCAACGTGTCCGTGGGTAGACGCGAGTACGCCGTCGGCGATCGCATCGTGTGCCGCAAGAACGATCCAGCCGAGGGGCTCGTCAACGGCACCCGCGCGACGATCACCCTGATCGACGACCACTCACTCCACGCGCGCACCGATGACGACCAACCGCTCGTCATCGCACGAAAGTACGCCGAGAAGCATCTTGACCACGCGTACGCCCTCACCGTGCACGCCGCCCAAGGGTCCACGGTTGAAGAGGCGTTCCTTCTGGCTCCCGAGGCCGCGAAGACCGCCGAACTCGGGTACGTCGCCCTCTCGCGGGCCCGCGAGGCGACCCACCTCTACGTCACCGAGGGACCGCCGTCGCGCGACCTCGGTGCGCTGGAGCCCTCGCATCGCGGCAAGGGGCTTGACGCACTGGCCGACGCCCTCAGTCGAGCTGCCGCCGAGCCGCTCGCTCGCGAACAGATTGCGCCGAAGGCGGTGGAGATCGAGATGGAAATCGACCTTCTCTAGCTCTCCCGAACGTCGCTGCGCGTTCGCTATTGCCCGGGTGCTTTCGCTCTTGTCCTCGCACTTCTTGATCGAGTTCGTTCCTCGGCTTCCGGCGAAAAGTGTGCGGTTTGGTTGTTTTCGCGCTGGCGCACACTTCTGCCGAGAGTGCGCTGCTCGCAAGCACGCCAGTGATCGACGCCGACGTGGAAGGAACCTCGACGGGGGGGTTTTGTAGTACGATTCCTTCGTGGACGTCCACCCGTCGGCGCGCAAACACGGAATCGCCGACGACGAGATCGAGCACCCGATGACTCACGCCATGGTGATCGAAGACCAAGACGATGACACCCGGTTGTACCTCGGCCCGTCTCGAAACGCCCAGCTGCTGGAGATCATGTCCATCGTTCGAAACGACGGATCACAGTTGGTCATCCACGCGATGGCGATGCGGGCCAAGTACCTCCGGCTGCTCCGAGGGGAGTGACGATGGAAAAGAAGACATACGGACAGACCGCGAGCGGCGTGCCGATCACCGACGAGCTGGTGGCCACGCTCGCCGAGAAGGCAGAAGCCGGCTACAGCGTCGATGAAATGCTCGCCCGGCGGGGTGGGCGCCCGACGATCGGCTCGGCCGCAGCGAGCGTCGAGTCGGTTCGGCTCGATCCCGAGCTACGTGGCGCCCTCGCCGAAAGGGCACAGCGCGACCACGAGACCACCTCGGCCGTGATCCGAAAGGCGCTGCGCGAATACCTCGAGGTTGCCTGAGAGCCTTCGCGGCGCCGTTCACCGGCCCGTCGTCCGGCCCTCAGGAGACGACCCCCCGCGGCCGAGCCTCACCCTGTCGAAGGGTCACGCGGAGGTGAAATGACGCGCCTGGGCATTCTGACGCCGGGGCACGACGACCACGTCGGCGTCGAGCGCGTTGGCGAGCGCCACGAAAGTCTTCAGCTCGGGATTGCCGGATGCCGTCAGCAGCCGGCGTATCGCCGCCGGGTTTTTCCCGACTGCGCGGGCGAGATCGGCCTTGGTCATACCCTGGTCGTCGCGCAACGCGTCGAGGTTGTTGACCAGATCGTCGACGATCGCGATCTCACGCTGACTCCGCTCGAAGGCCTCACGGAAGTCGGGGTCCTTGAGACGTTCGGCGAGGGAGGCCTCGGCAAAATCGGTGTCGCGTGCCGTTGAGGTGCTCCTTGAAGGGCGGTTCTGCTCTTCAAGGAGTGTACCATCTATGTTACGTATGGCGCTGCAACGAACGATATGGCCGCCGCGCTTCGAAAGGTGATCGCCGGCGCGCGTCACAACGGCTGCGGTCCCACTGCTCGACAGGGCCGACACGATCAGCGTTAGGTCGGCGCCGTCGAGGATCTCGGTGCAACGGCGGGTGTACTCGGCAGCGAGTTCCTGGCGCGAGCGTTTGTCGACCCCGCGGCGAGCATCCTCGGAGTACTGGAGCTGGCAGCTCAGTGGTTGGGGCGAGCTCAGGGTGGTGCTCGGGCGATCCGGGGTTGGGCGGGGGCCGCCCGCAGCCGGAGTGAGTTGGCCCAGGCATATTCGGGGTCCGCGGACACCTCGGCGCTGGCGTACGTCCAGCAGCAGGCGGACATGCGCGTGCCGCAGTCGTTGCAGGAAGGGCTCGCCGTCGCAGCCGTAGACGCCGATGGTCGCCATCTTGAGCACTGGCGGCTGGTCGCTCCTGCCGGCGCATGAGACAATCCGTCGATGCCTGAACCCTCCCTTCTTGATCGGATCAGCGTTGATCCCGCGGTGTGTGGCGGCAAGCCCTGCATCCGAGGTCACCGGATCTGGGTCGCGGTCGTTCTCGACCTGCTGGCCGACGGGATGACCGTCATCGAGGTTCTCGCCGAGTATCCCCAGCTCGAGGAAGCAGATGTTCGGGCGGCGCTGGCCTATGGGGCCAAGGTGTCCGCCCAAGGTTTCGTCGAGTTGACCCCGGCGGCGTGAGGCTCAAGCTCGATGAGAATCTCGGGCGAGGGGCGGCCGAGTTTCTCGCGAGCGCCGGCCATGATGTCTCAACCGTGGTCGAACAGGGCATGGCCGGGTGGACCGACGAAGCACTCTTCCGCGCATGCGCCGCAGAGGGGCGTGCGCTTGTCACATTCGATCTCGACTTCTCGAACCCGTTCAGGTTCGAGCCATCGTCTTCGGCCGGGGTCATCGTCCTTCGGCCTGGGGCTTCTCACTCACGGCGGGTGATTCGTGAACTCCTGGATCGCCTCGCCTCGCAGCTGGCAGTGAGCGATCCCGGCGGAAAGCTCTGGATCGTCGAACCCGAGCGCGTGCGCCAGTACGAGCCAGGGACCGGGGCGGACGCCTGACCTCCGGAATCGCAGCTCAGGCAACCGCGGACGACATGAACGCGCGGTGGAGGACGGTCC
>JANLSO010000080.1:0-1583 GCA_031362405.1 Thermoleophilia bacterium
TGGCCCGTCGCCTCATCGATCACACCGGCGACCACGCTCCTGGCGTGCACATCCAAACCAACGAACGTACCGTTACCCATGTCGGCGCCTCCCATGACTGTGTGAAGCGCCCCGGGTTTAGTGGAGGCTCGGTTCTCCCACAGCGAGGGTCGCTGCGGGGCTGTTGCGCTGGTAGTAGTTCTCCTCGTATTCGACAGGGGGGATGTAGCCGATCTGGCCGTGCAGGCGGGTGTGGTTGAACCACCACACCCAGCTCAGTGTGGCGAGCTCGAGGTGGTCGACGCCGCGCCACGGCCCGTCGTGGCGCACGCACTCGGTCTTGTACAGGCCGACGACGGATTCGGCCATGGCGTTGTCGTAGCTGTCGCCCACCGATCCGATCGAGGCCAGGGCCCCTGCGTCGGCGAGCCGCTCGGCGTACCGAATTGATGTGTACTGGCTGCCGGCATCGCTGTGATGGATCAGCCCGTCAACCAGCTGATTGGCCTCATCGCGGGTCCAAAGGGCCATCTCCAAGGCATCCAGGGGCAACGCGGTCGGCATCGTCGCGGCGGTCCGCCATCCGACGATCCGCCGTGAGTAGGCGTCGGTGACAAACGCGGTGAACACGGTCCCCGCATAGGTCGCGACGTAGGTGAAGTCGACAACCCACAGCTCATTCGGCCGCGTCGCGGCAAAGACACGGTTGACAAGGTCCGGTGGCCGCACGGCCCCGGTATCCGGCCGGGTCGTGACGACGCGTCGGTCACGGCGAGCCCCCCGCAACCCAGCGGCGCGCATCAGGCGCTCCACCTGGCATCTGGGCACCACCCCGATCTCGGGGTGCTCACCCCGAGCGTGCTCGCGGGCAAGCTGGTGCCAGACCTTTCGGGCGCCGTAAAGGCCCCTGCCGATCTTCGGGTCACCGTGAACCCGACGCACATGGGCAACCACGATCTCGTCGCGCACCGCCCGGGCCGAGCGCGGCCGGGTGTGGTGGGCGTAGTAGGTAGACGGGGCGATCCCGCAGCCGTGCTCGGTGAGCACCCTGCAGATCGGCTCGACCCCGAACCTGTCTTTGTGGGCGTCGATGAACGCCGCTACCACGGCAGTCGCGGGTCGAGCTCCCGCGCGAAGAAACTCGAGGCCGCCAAAAGAATCTCGTTGGCGCGTTTGAGCTCATTGACCTGCTGACGCAACAACCTGAGCTCCGCGGCATCGGTTGTCGTGGTGCCCGGCCGCGATCCTTGATCGATTTCGGCTTGTTTGACCCACCCACGCAGCGTGTCGACGTTCACCCCCACCCGGGGGCCGATCCTGTTCACCGCGGCGTTCAACGACAGGTCTTGGTCCTGCTGGCGGGCCTCGGCGACGAGGCGCACCGCCCGCTCTTTCAACTCGCTTGGATACTTCCTTGGTGCTGGCATGACTCCCACCTTCCCGTGAGATCAATGCCTCTACAAGACCCGGGGCGCTTCACATGTCGGCGCCTCCCATGACTGTGGCTCTACCGCCAGGTTCATCCCCGACGGCAACCCACGATCACGCATGCGCGGGGCGCCGGCCCAGGCCCCGGCACTCCATACGGTCTAGACAGTAGTAGG
>JANLSO010000085.1:0-30453 GCA_031362405.1 Thermoleophilia bacterium
CTGGATCGTCATGTGCAGCGAGCCGGTGATGCGTGCCCCCTTCAAGGGCTGGGCATCGGCGAACTCTGCGCGGATCGACATGAGGCCGGGCATCTCGTGCTCGGCGAGCCGGATCTCCTTACGACCAAACTCGGCAAGCGAAAGGTCGGCGACCTTGAAGTCGGTCGCGGTGTTCCGGGCGGTGGTGGTCATACGGTCTCCGTCATCTCGTCGGTAAGGAGGTCAGCAGGCGTGTGTGTTTTTCCTGCTCCCACCGCAGCCAGTCGGCCGCGGGCACGTCATCAGGCCGTGCGGGTGGGGCGTCGAGCCACCCCTGCACAGCGTCGGCGAGCACGCGATCCGTGCGCAACCGCCGGGTGAAACCGACTTCGGCCAAGCCGAGGTCGTGGTGATCGAGCAGCTCGCGCAGCGTCCGCAGGCGTTGGAGCTCCGCGGCACCGTAGAGGCGGTACCCCGATGGCGAGCGCTCCGGCACGACAAGCCCGTTGCTCTCGATGTACCTCAGCATCCGCGACGACCAGCCCGTGGTCGCCGCCGCTTCGTTGATGGTGAGTGCATCGGCCGCCACGGCGGCAACATTAGCAGGGCCTTGTCAACCTTCTGGGTGGGCGTTGCCTGGTTGATCGTCGGCGATCAGGTGCCGTGCGTCGCCGAGGGCTTTCTCGTAGGCCGGACGAAGGGCCCCGAGCGCGTCGCGGAGAACGAGCTGTCGATCGGGCGTCGTGTGGGAGGCAAGCGCGAGGAGGCGATCGACGGACACCTCGAACGCGGCGAACCGCCCCGCCAGGTGAGGCAGAACCCCGTCCGACGGCACGGAGTTCTCGGCCGCATACGCGGTGACGCGATCAGGGTCGCGCCGACGCGCTGGATCGAGCACCGCGCGCACAAGTTCCTCACGCGCGGCACGACCCGCCCCCGGAGGCGACGGCGCGGCAGAGTCGGTCATGGGCCGACGCTCGTGTCAACAAACGGTGCCCGGCACCGTTTGTTGACATCACAGGGCAGGTGGTCGCTCAGCTCAGTCTTCCAGGATGAAGGTGATGAGCATGTTCACCTGGTACTCGGCCACGGTGCCGTCCTCAGCCACGCGCACGTACTGCTCCTTGATCCAGGCGCTTCGCACGTTGCGAAGTGTTTTGTTCGCGCGAGCCAGCCCCGCGGCAATGGCGGCGTCGAAGCTGTTAGGCGAGGTGGCGGTGATCTCACTGACACGTGCGACAGACATGTGGTCTCCAGAGGTCGGTATGACGAGATCGCCAGGCCATCACGGACGACGCTCTTGGCGCAAGGGCCAAAAAGAGCGGGCGTGACATTGGTGTTATGTCGCGAGCGCCACGGGCACTGGATGACCGAGAATGACCGTCGACCGTCGCGCAACAGGAGGCCGGAGGGTGATCAAGCGAGCGCGGGGCACCAACGGGGACGTTCGGCTGACCTTCGCGGTCGAGGACGACCGCCGAGTTTCACTCGTCTGCGACGCCAACGGCTGGGACCCATTGGCCCATCCCCTGGTGAAGCGCGCGAACGGAACCCGCTCGGCGGCCGTCGTCGTGCAGAAGGGCACAGAGATACGCTTTCGCTACCTCGCCGACGGGGGCGACTTCTACGACGACCCGGATGCCGATCTCTTCGAAGACAACGGCATGGGCAGCCACCACGGAGTCGTCATCGCCTAGGGAAGCGTCGGTATCTCTGTGATGGTTTGGTGGTGGAGTTCCACTCTGGGTGGAATTCGTCGGGGAGATCGGCCTCGACGTCCGCGGTTGCCGCGCCCGCGGCGAGATGGGCCCTGAAGGCCGTCAGAGGCCCTCCCCGCCTCCACCGCCATCGCGATGATGGTCTCGAGATCGCTGGTATCCCGCGCCTGCTGAAGAAGGCCGAAAACAGCGCATCGACAACGGCCTCGGCCACACCCTGGCTTCGGGCAAGCGCGACGACCCGGTGGGCGAGCGCGGTGTGGGGCGCGCGGGGCAGCTCATGGAGGGCGAAGTCGATGTCGACTGCACGCCCGGCCTCCGTCACCCGCGCAAAGCCGCGCTCAACCGCCTCGGCGCAACGAACTTCGCGGAAAAGAACGGTGCGGCGGGAAGGCCCGCCGCCGGCATGTCGGGCTGAAATTGAAACGCTCGGTGGCGGATCTCGACCGACCCGCCCTCCGGCCGCTGTTGAGGGCTCGCCTCAGATTTCGGGGACCCGACGAAGCACCACGGGCACGCGATGTCGTGCCCCGAGGTCGATCCGCAGGACAGAGAGAATCGGTCACGCGTGCGACTGCTCTGCCGCGGCGTAGAGCTCGAGAAGGCTCTGGCGTGGAGCGAGCCAGGCGCCTTCGGCGGGGATGCGATCAAGCGGTGTCTCGCGCACGAGGGCCGTTTCGAACAGACCCGGGATGTCTTCAAGATCGATGAACGCCATCTCGGCCGACTGCATCGCGGTGTAACTCACCTCGCGAAAACCGAGCACCGTCAGGGGCAGCCGGCCCGCCAACGCCGAGAGGTCGTCGTCGAAATCGCGGTACTGGTCGTTGGAGGCGAGGATCAGCTCGGAGAGTGGCCCCTCACGCTCGCGCAGCGCGACATGCGCCAAGAGCTCGGCGTCGATGTCGTCGTCGGTCTCGCGTTTGGGCTTGAGGAAGACCGAAAAGCCGGAGCTGCGGACCGCATCGACCCAGCTGCGCACGCGCTCGGTGTCGGGCGGGAGGTTCGAAAAGACGCAGGCTTCGGGAACCTCGCCCGGTTCGAGCCGGTCGACCAGCCAGCGTGCCAGCACATCGAAACGCGGCCGTTCTTCACGCAAAGGAGCGCGTCCACCAAGGACGGTACCGAGCACCATGTCGATGTTCGGGGCATCCCAGACCAGTAGCCGGCGGGGCGGTGCGCCCGAGGCGGGCTCGACCATGAGGATCTTCTTTCACGCGCGGGACGTAGGCGGCTTCAGGCTACCCCTCCCCGAAGACCCACTCGCACGGTGTGCAACCATCGCGGGCAATGACCACCCTGGTAGGCCTTCTCGCCGGAACACTGACAACCGGCTGCTTCCTCCCCCAGCTCGCGCGATCGTGGCGCACGCGATCAACCGAAGACCTGTCGTGGCTGTACCTGGTGCTCCTGAGCGTCGGCATCGCCCTATGGATGACGTACGGCCTGCTGAACTCGGATCTCGCGATCACGCTGACGAACTTCTTCAGCCTGGCAATGGTGCTCGGGCTGATCGGGATCAAGACACTCGGCGACCGGACGCCCACCGGGGGCGTCGGCGACGGGAGCCCCTCGCCTCAGGCCCCCGCCAGGTCTACGCTCAAACCGTGACACTTCACGATCCGCTGGTTCTCGTCACCGGCCCGACCGGCTACGTGGGCGGCCGCCTCCTCACCGCCCTCCAAGCGCGCGGCGCCCGGGTGCGGTGCCTGACGCGCCGTCCGGAATCGCTTGCGGGACGGATCGACGAGCGCACCGAGGTCGTCGAGGCCGACGTGCTCGAGCCCGACACCCTCACTGCCGCCCTCGACGGGGTCGAGGTTGCCTACTACATGGTCCACTCGATGGGCTCACGTGGCTCGTTCGAGGATGAAGACCGCGCGGCGGCCACCAACTTCGCGGCCGCCGCGGCCCGGGCGGGCGTGCGGCGAATCGTCTACCTCGGCGGACTCGGACGCTCTGGTGCGAGCCTGTCGGACCACCTCGCCAGCCGCCAGGAAGTCGGACGGATTCTCAGCTCCACCGGGGTGCCCACCATCGAGTTCCGGGCCAGCATCATCGTGGGTTCCGGGAGCCTGTCATTCGAGGTGCTGCGCGGCTTGGTGCACAAGCTGCCGATAATGATCACGCCGCGTTGGGTCGACACGCTTACCCAGCCGATCGCCATCGAGGACGTCATCGCCTACCTCGGCGGGGCTCTCGACCTTGACGCCGACACGAGTGCGACCTACGAGATCGGTGGCCCCGACCGCGTTTCGTATGGCGAGCTGATGAGCGAGTACGGGCGCCAACGCGGCCTGGAGCGGCGCTTCATCTCGGTGCCATTCCTCACGCCGCGCCTGTCGAGCCTGTGGCTGGGCCTTGTCACACCCGTGTACGCGCGGGTCGCCCGCAAAATGATCGACGGGCTGCGCAACGAGACGATTGTCGGCAACGACCAGGCCGCACGAGACTTCCCGCAGATCCATCCCCGTGGGGTCGCCGCGGCGGTGGCGGGCGCCATTACCGATCGCAACGAAGCCCCGACGCGGTGGTCTGACTCGATCTCCTCAGGGGGCTCGGCGCGGCGGGCCCTGCCGACTCCCCTGCGGCGCCAGATCGTCGACTCGCGCTGGGTCTGGGTTCCGACCACACCAGAGGTGGCCTTCAAGCCGATCCAACGCATCGGCGGGCGCACCGGCTGGTACTACGGCGAGCGTCTGTGGGATATGCGCGGCTTCCTCGACCTCGTGATGGGTGGGGTGGGAACCCGCCGCGGACGACGCCACGCGGTCGACCTCGCTCCGGGTGACACCGTCGACTTCTGGCGTGTCGAGGCCATCGAGCCCGACCGTCTGCTGCGCCTCGTCGCCGAGATGAAACTGCCCGGAAAGGCCTGGCTCCAGTTCCGGGTCGAGCCCTCTCGGCACGGATCGATCATCCGCCAGACGGCTTTCTTCGAGCCGAAAGGCCTCTTTGGGCGCCTGTACTGGCATGCCCTGTCGCCATTTCACCAGTTCGTCTTCCCAGGAATGCTGCGACGGATCGCTGAGATCGCCTCGGTCTCACCGACGCCCACGGCAACGCCCGCGCCTCCCGTTGGTGTCACCGCCGGCCCCGAGCCGCTGCACGACGCCTAGCTGAATCACCGTTCGACGGGGATGTCTCTCGCCCCCGCTGGTTGCACGACCGAGAACTCCGGTAACGCAGGGTGCGCCCCGCGGTCTGACCGTGCGACGTCCCGTCGTCATCCGAAGGACTCGGTGAAAGACCTCTCTCCCCGAACCGCCCGTTACGGGCTCTCGCCATCGCCGCGCTGGCGGCCTGCGCCCTGCCCGCCTCGGCTCGTGCCGGCGTTCAGGTGTTCGGCACCGGTGAGCCGACGTACACCTAGGGCACGAACAACACATACTGGTTCGAGTACTCCTCGGGCGGCTGAACTTCTTCTACGGACGCGACGGACAGAACGTTTCGTTGGCGACCGTCCCCTCCGCTGCGAACGGTTCGCTCGGCTCGGGGTCGATCAGCAACACGGGGAATTTCAACTTCACCGGCGTGGCCGGGGTGGCCCTGCCCCTAGCCAACGGCAGCTCCTACGGGGCCTGGGTAAGCGGTGACGGCTACTACGCATATCTCGGCGCGTGGGCGCCGGGGCTGGGCGGCAGTTCCTGCACGAACAGCAACAGCGTCGGCAAGAGCACGTTCAGCACCATCGACAACACCATCCCCCGCAGGTCGCCGTCGCGGTGAACGGAACCGGTACGTACGCCAAGGCGTCGCCGCTGAACGTCTCGATCAACTATGCCCACGCAATAAGCCCCCCGTGGCCGAACGGAACCCCGGGCCTCAGCGCGAACTACACGTGCGTTCGCGGCGGTGGCGACCCCGCCACCGTCTGCACGGGGCAAACCTTCACCTACGACCCCGCCTGCAGCAGGCTCCCGGCGTCGCGCGCGACGAACATCAGCTTCGCCTGCCAGCTCACGGTCGGCCCCGAGGTCGCCGACGGGCCGGTGACGATCTGCGTGCAGGCCACCGACAGCGCTGTTCCCGATAACCCGTCGAACTCGAACCAGCTTCTGCGGACCAATGGTCAGCCCGTCGATGCGAGCGACGCGAACATCTCGGCGCCGGGCTGCGGATGGGTGATCCTCGATCGCACCGCACCTGCGCTCACCGCCGGTGCCCCGACGACCGCGAAGGTCGGGCAGCTCGTCTCCCTCACCGCCGCAGGCACCGACGCGGGCAGCGGCCTCAGCAACCAATGGACGTGGAAGTTCGGTGACAACACCGCCGACGGGTCGGGGGTAACGGCGACGCACACGTTCACCCAGGCGGGCACCTTCCAGGTGAAGCTGCTGTCGGCCGACACGGCCGGCAACGTCAGCGAGGCAACGCGCACGATCGTCGTTTCTGCGGCGACGACCGGTACGCCAGGAACTCGGGGCACGCCGGGCGCTCCGGGAACCCCCGGGACCCCGGGAATCCCGGCACAACGCCACCGGCGATCACGTCGCCCGGAACCGGCGGCACCGTCGTCATACCGCCGACGGCCGCACAGATCGTGCTCTCGGCGGGCGGCGGCACACCGATCGTCAGCCGAAGCTCCGGTGTGCTGGGTGTCATGGCACCCAAGAAGAGCGTGGCGATCGCACTCACCTCCGACGTGCCCGGCACCGCCGACATCGCGCTGACACGTGCCGGTGCCATCCGCAGCAAGGGATCGGTCACTCTGAAGACGGCCGGCACAATCGGCTTCGCGCTCCCGCTGCCAAAAAGACCTTGCTCCCGGAACCTACGAGCTGCGTGTCGTTGCTCACCCCGCAGGCCGGCGACGCGGTGTCGACGGTGAAGCTGAAGGTGACGTTCGTCGCCGCGAAGGCGAGGAAGCCCGCGGGCAAGCGGCTCGACTCCGGCCACGCAGGCCCCCGCCTCACCGCCCCGGGCATCGACCGCGCGCTGGCCGTCACGGCGTCGCGATGATGGGGACGGGCGGCGGGAGGGCTCACCTGCCAAACCGCGGCCGTGGATCGGCGGGTGGCCCCACGTGGGTGCTCAGCCATTCGCGCAGAGGTGCGGCGGAGTTCCACGAGGCCCGGACCCGCTGGAGAGCGTGGGAAGAAGAGATCGTCGACGGATCGGTGATGTGCTCGATCGCGATGAGGCCCCGGAAAACGCAGCAGCTCGATGCGCGGGTGATCCTTGGGGTACCCGCGCGGAGCGGTCTTCAGGGGGGCGGCGCCACCCGACTCGACGGCGATGTCGGCCGCCGCGAGTTCAGAAATCGCCGCGATGAGCCGTGCGCCGCGATGTTCGTGGTCGATGGCCGTCCGAAACCGGGCGATCTGATCGGGTGTGAATGCGTAGCAACCGCTGGCGATGATCAGCCCCTGCGCCCCGATCTGGACGTAGCGCACCGTGCCATCGCGCGATTCGGCACCGGCTCCGAGCATCATCTTGTACGGCGACTTGTCGGGCGAGAAGCGGACATCGCGGTAGGGGCGAAACAGGTGGAACGCATCGGGGTCGGGGTCGACGGCATCAAGGAGGGCACGCAACGGATCGCGCACCGACCGCTCCCAGACCTTCTTGTGGGCCTGCCAGAACTCCTTGGAGTTGTCGCCCGCGAGGCGCCGATAGAAGTCGGTTGCCTCCGGCGGGAAGCCGGCGAATTGTTCCACCGGCATCGCTGCGTCGGCCATCGCCCCACTCCTTGTGTCGTTGGTTCAGTCGAACGACGAACCTCGCCCGGCAAAAGGGACCGATGACGGCGCAAACTTCACGTCTTTGCTTCCATCGTGCCACGCAAGCGGCCACACTTGCCGGGTGCCCATCCACACCCCTCCCCGAGGAGCACCGCGTTGAAGACACTGGTGAAGCGCGTCCTGATCTGGGCGGCCCCCGCGTTGATCGGCCTGGTCGTCCAGAAGATGAAGTCGCGATCGGGACGGGGCCGGCAGCTCTGAACGTGGCGTGGCCCCGCATCGGTTGACATCCGACGTCACCGCGATCGCGGGGCTGTCGTTCGCCGTCAGCGACGGGGTGGGCGATATCACTACCACGGCGCACGGGCTGTTCGTGCGTGACACGCGGCACCTGTCGCGCCTTGAGCTGCTGGTCGACGGAACCGCGCTGCATGAGCTGGGGTGCGGGGTGCCCACCCCCGACGTCGTCCGCTTTCTCGGTTTCGCGCGACCGGCGGATGCTCACGGGGCCATCGACGCGCCGCTCGAGGTCGAGCGCCTACGTCGCCTCAGCGAGAACGGTCTCAGGGACGAGATCACGCTCCAGGCCTGGGCCGCCGCGCCGTTCACCGTCGAGGTGAGAATACGAGCCGCCACCGACCTCGTGGATATCTTCCAGGCCCGGCAGTTCGATGGCGGCTCGAGCGTCGCATCGCCGCTTGCGCCGACCCATGAGGCGGCGAACGGGATCCACTTCGCTTCACCCGACGCGCAGCTCTCGACCGCGCTGGCGTTCGACCCGCCGCCTGAACGCGTCGAGGCCGGCGATGCGATCTGGACCATCCGTCTCGAACGCGACCGGCCCTGGAGGCTGACGGTCGTCGTGACCGCCGAGGCCGCGCACGTCGCCGATGGACCGACGGGGGAGCCGGTCGACGCCCCGCCGACCCCGCGCGTTACCAGCGACCCGCCGGATCTCGCCCGCGCCCTGCAGACATCGCTGGTCGATCTCGGTGCGCTGACTCTGCCCGACCCGTCGTCGCCCGGGCGCCGCCTGATTGCTGCGGGCATCCCCTGGTTCGTGGCCCTCTTTGGTCGTGACAGCCTCATCACCAGCTACCAGGCACGGGCGATCGACCCGCACCTGACGCTCGAAACGCTCGCCGCGTTGGCTGCGAGGCAAGGAACGGTTCTCGACGCGGGCAACGAGGAGGCCCCGGGGAAGATCCTGCATGAGGTGCGATTGACGCCGCGGCCCTGGCTGGGTGTCGGCACCGCCGGGGCGGGCGCGCGCCCGTACTACGGAACCGTCGACGCGACGCCGCTCTTTCTGATGCTGCTGGGCCAGGCATGGCGGTGGGGGGCCTCGCGGGAATCGATCACGGCGCTCCTTCCTGCCGCACATGCTGCCCTCGAGTGGCTACGCGGCCCCGACGCCGATCCGGATGACGACGGCCTTATCGAGTATCACGCCGGCAGCGAGCGGACGCTGGTAAACCACGCCTGGAAGGACTCCTCCAACGCGATCCAGTTCGGCGACGGCACCCTCGCCGAAGGGCCGGTCGCCGTCGTCGAGGTTCAGGGTTACGCCGTTCGCGCCCGGCGTGAATTCGCCGCTCTGCTCGCGGCCTTTGGTGATGACGCCGTGGCAACAGAGCTGATCGTGGAAGCCGACGCGCTCGCCACGCAGATCCGCGACCGGTACTGGATCCCCGGATCAGCCGACCGGCCGGGCTACTTCGCCCTCGCCCTCGACGGCGAGAAGAGACGGGTCGATTCGGTGGCATCGGACATGGGCCACCTTCTGTGGTGCGACATCCCGACCGACGCGCAGGCGACCGAGGTTGCCCAGCACCTCCTGAGCCCCGCGATGGCCAGCGGCTGGGGTCTGCGCACGCTGTCGAGCGCGATGGACGGCTTCAACCCGATCTCGTACCACCTGGGCTCCGTATGGCCCCACGACACGCACCTCGCGATCGAGGGCCTGCGCCGCTACGGGCATGACGCCGAGGCGATGGCGCTCGCCGATCAGCTCATCGACGCCCTCGTTGCGTTCGATGGTCGGCTTCCCGAGCTCTTCGGGGGGCACTCGCGCGCCGAGGTGGGGTTCCCGGTTCCCTACCCCACCGCCTGTCGACCCCAGGCGTGGGCCGCCGGGGTGCCGCCGGCTCTCGTGGCGACGTTGCTCGGCATCGAGCCCGACATTCCGGGAGGAGTGATCCGCCTGGCGCCCGCGCTGCCGGCCTCGCTCGACCGCCTCGCGACGGACGGCCTGAGCTTCCCGACTGGGGGACTCTCGGTGGAGGTCTCTGGTACCGGAGCGACCGTCACCTGCGCCCCCAACGGTGTCCGGGTGGAGATCGCCGAGAGGGTCAGCCCGCCAGGCAGACCGCAGAGTCCTCGCAGCGGCGAAGCACGGTGATCCGCGGCACCCCCGCGGTTCGGGTCAGGCGCACCCGCACGGAGGCGGCGTTGTTGCCGTAGCGCGTCTCGCGGATTCGACCGCTGGGATTGGCACGCTGCACCAGCACGTAGAGCCCGGCCGAGATACCGCCGAGCGGGACGTCCTGGCCGTGGAAGAGGGCCGGGTAGATGTCGGCGTAGCCGCGCGAGTTGCCCATCTCGGTCTCGGTCGCGTCGGGCCGCAGGGATGCGCAATCGCCGACGAACCGGGGCGGCCGCACGCCCGGTACCCGCGCAAGGGTACGGCCGTAGCGATCGACCAGGCAAAAGCCGCTCTTGCGATCGCTGGCCACGAACGAGAAGTCGGCGGCCCGGCGCAGCTCGTAGCGCACGTAGTTCTTCAGGTGCCAGTGAGAATGCGGCTCGTGGGCTTCAAAGAGCATCCGGCCGATGTTTCGCACCCGCCGGGTGCCGCCACTGCGCAGCGTGATGAGCTGGTCGGCGCGCATCTGCCCGCCGGGCACCGCACCGCCGCGCAGCCACAGGGCGCCGTCGCCGACGTTCTCGGTGCGCGAGTCGAAGCCCAGTCGGTAGGCCCCGTCGCGGAACACAACCTGCACCCCGGTGGGCGCCCGCTGATCAAGGTCGGGCAGCAGTTCGGGGGTGGTCGAAAGGAGCGCTCCGGCGCGCGACCAGTCGGGGTCGAGCTGGTCGGCCGTGCCGCCGACGATGCGCACCGACCCGCCTCCCGCCGGCACCACATGAACGGCCGAGTAGCGCCCGGTAGCGCGGGAGAAAGCGATCGCCGAGCCGTCGGGTGACCATTCGGGAGAGGTGTCGACCACCCGGCCGCGCGTCAGCACGCGCGTGTCGCCGGTGAGGGCATCGAGCGTCCAGACATGGCCGTCGCGAGCGAACGCGATGCGCGATCCGTCGGGGCTCCACGCGGGCGCGCCCGGGACATCCGCCGACGTCGTGAGGGCCTCGACAGGCCCGCCCGTGAGCCGGCCACGCCAGAGCTGTCGTGACCCGGAACGGTCAGACATGAACGCGATTTGGGTGCCGTCGGCAGACCACGTCGGCTCGAGGTCATCCCCCGCGGCCGCGGCGAACGGCGCGACGGCGGTGCCATCGGCCTGCGCAACGACGACCTCACGGCCGTCCGGTGCGGCGACGTCCCACGCCAACCGCGTGCCGTCCGGGGACCAGGCGGGGCGGCGATCCTCCTCTGGGGAGGCGGTGATGCGGCGCACGTCGCCGGTTGTGAAGGCCGCGACGTAGATTTCGGGGTTGCCATCGCGGTCGGAGGTGAACGCCATCCGCATCGCGTCGGGAGCCACCGCGACGTCTCGGTCGCCGGACCGCAACCACGGCACTTCGTAGCGGCGAGTGCCATCGGGTGAGGTCACCGACGGCACGTCGGTGGACGTCGCGATGATCACTTCGTCGCGCGCGCCCACCGGGGCCGCCGCCGAAGGCGCCATCACGACAAGCGCGACCGCAGCGAACCACACAGGGATTTTTCCGGCCACGGCCCGGAATCATTTCAGGCCGACGACGCCGGCCTATCCCCCGAAGGAATAGAGCGCCGCCGCCACCGAGGTGGCGAGGTTGAGGCTCGAGACCCCCTCGCGCATCGGGATCGCCACGCACCGGTCGGCGGTGGCCCGTGTTGCCGGATCGAGGCCGTGACGCTCGCTTCCGAAGATCAGCATCGCCCGCCGATCGAGAAGTCCCGGCCTCATCGGCACACCGTCGGGATCGACGGCCACCCATGGCCGCCCCCGACGAGGGATCTCGGCGACGCGGGCGACGGGCAGCGCGAATTGGAGGCCGGCCGCGCCCCGAATGGCATCCGGATGCCAGGGATCGCTCGTGCCGGTAACCAGCACACCTGCCGCATCGGCCGCGGCGGCTACGCGGATACAGGCACCCAGGTTTCCCAGGTTGCGGGGATCCTCCAGGACGATGATCGGGGCGCGGCGCGGGTCGGTGAACACCGCGGCGAGGTCAACCTCAGGACGCCGGGCGATGGCGATCACCCCCGTGCGTGGGAGGTGGTCGGTAAGGCCGGCGAGATCGTCGTCGATCTCCTCGCACACGCCCGAAAGCCGAGAAGCGAGATCGGGAGCCAGCGCCCCCGAAAGCTCGCGCAGACCGACGGGGTCGGTGGTAACGGCCTCGAGGATCTCCGCACCGAACCGCATGGCGTGCTTCAGCGCGTGGAAGCCCTCGATCACGACGAAGTGGTCGTCTCGTCGGGCGTCGCGAAAACGTGCGGTTCGTGATGTCGTCGTCATCGGTCTGCGTCCACCTCAGCACGGGTACGGTCGACAGCGTCGCGCGACCCAGGGTAGCTTCGTGGCTCGGTCTTTCGCGGGGGGAGCCTCGGTTTGCGGGTTGCGTACTTCGGAAGCGACGCGTTCATTGACTGCGCACGGCTCATCGCCGAGCGCGGCTGGCCGATCGTGCGCGTCTTCACGTGCCGCACCGACGGGCCGATCGTCAGTGGCGACGAGCTCACCCGATATGCCCGAAGGATCGGGGCGCCGGTGCAACGCCGCACGGCGAGCGCCGCCGACCTCGCCCGTCTCGACGGCGGAGTCGATGTGCTGGTTTCGGCCCTCTATCCATGGATCATCCCGGTTGCCGCCATCTCGGCGCGGGCGATCAACATCCACCCGACCCTGCTCCCCGAGGGCCGCGGCGCCTATCCATTGGTCAACGTGCTGCTCAGAGGCCTCCCCGAGACCGGCGTCACGGTGCATGAGATGGATGCCCACTTCGATACGGGCGCGATCCTGCGCCAAGGTCGTCTGGAGATCGGGCCCGGTGAGCGCGCGGGATCACTCCAAAGCCGTACTCACGCCCTCGCCGTCGATCTTCTGACGGACGTGATCGACGACTTCGACGGTATGTGGGAACGCCGTCAGCCACAGGTGGGTGGCGACTACTGGGCGGCGCCAGACGAGAACGACCGTCGTCTCGATATGACGTCGACCGTCGATGAACTGCTGTCGCGGGTGCGTGCGTTCGGCGTCTACGGTACGCAGTGCGTTGTCGGCGGTCGAGCCGTTGAGGTGATCGGGGTGACCGGTGAACATCGGCCCCACGACCACTCACCGGGAACCGTCGTGGGCGGGTCGGAGACAAACCCCGAGATCGCCGTCGCCGACGGCGTCGTACGACTGACGGTCGCCCCCCGGCGCCCGTTTCATGACGCGTTGATGCGCGCCCGCCGCCGGGGCTGGGCCGTCGACGACCGCATCCGCGCCCGGCTCCCCTGAGCCGAGATGAAGGCCTTCCTCGACGAAAAAGTCACCCCCTGTGTCACCACCGGTGCCAGGCACCGGTGGTGACAGTCAGGCGAGACCCGCGAGCCGTTGGGAGAGGTGGCGGCGCTCTGCGGCGTTCGTCGTGAGTTCGATCGCGCGGCGGTAGGCATCCGCCGATTTGCCGGCGCGGCCCGTGCGGCGAAAGAGCTCGGCGCGGGTGACGTGTAGCGGCGCGTAGCCGTCGAGACTCTCGGTGAGGTTGTCGGTCATGGCCAAGGCCGACTCGTGTTCGCCGACTTCGGCGACGGCCACTGCGCGGTTGAGGGCCACGACGGGCGAACCGGTCATGTCATAGAGCCGGTCGTAGAGCAGCGCGATCTGGGGCCAATCGGTCGCGGAGGGTTCCGCTGCTTCCGCGTGGAGCGCGGCGATCGCGGCCTGCACTTGGTACGGGCCTGCCTGGCCGCGGTGAAGCGCGCGGTCGAGCACCTCGCGGCCACGCGCAATGCGCTCGGCGTTCCACAAGAGTCGGTCCTGATCTCCCAGCAGGACCAGGGACCCGTCGTCGGCCGTCCGGGCCGGCCGGCGTGCGTCGTGCAGCAGCATCAGCGCGAGCAGGCCGGCGGCCTCGGCCTCGTCAGGCATCAGCTCGACCAGGGCCTCGGCAAGTCGAATCGCCTCATCGCAGAGGCTCGCGCGGACGAGGTCGTCGCCGGCCGTTGCCGTGTGGCCCTCGGTAAACACCAGGTAGACGGCGGCCATCACCATCGCCAGCCGATCGGGAAGCTGATGCCCGGGTGGAACGACGAAGGGGATCCCCGCCTCGCGGATCTTCTTCTTGGCCCGCACCAACCGCTGGGCGACGGTCGGCGGGGGGTCGAGTAGGCCGCGGGCGATCTCCTCGACGGTCAACCCGGCCACCAGCCGCAGGGTGAGGCAGATCTGCGCCTCCCGGCCGAGGCTCGGGTGGCAGCACATGAAGATCAGCCGCAGGCGCTCATCGGGAATCGGGGTCTTGGTGTCGATCATCTCGTCGTCGGGCGGCTCGGGTGGTTCGGCGTACTCGGGCTCACCCGCCGCGGCGCGTGGCACGGCGCGCCCGAGGGCGGCCCGCCGACGCAGCGTGTCGATGGCGTGGTTGCGCGCGGTGAGGACGATCCAGGCCAGTGGGTTCGCGGGAACCCCGGCGCTCGGCCAGCGCCGAAGGGCCGTCGCCATCGCGTCCTGCACGCTGTCTTCGGCGAGGTCTGGGTCGCCCACGGCCCCCATCAGGGCGGCCACGGCACGTCCCCAGCTTTCGCGAAAGACCGCCTCGACCGCCCCTTGGGCGCCGGTCGTCACCCGGGCAGTTCCATGATCGGACGCACTTCCACCGCTCCGAACAGCGCACCCGGGCAGGCCGCGGCGGCCTCGAGCGCCTGGTCGATCGTGTCGCACTCGAGCAGGTAATAGCCGCCGAGCTGCTCGCGGGTCTCCGCGAACGGGCCATCGGTCATGACCGCCTCGCCACTCGATGCACGCACGGTCGTCGAGGTCGTCGTCGGCTGGAGCGGATCGCCCCCACGAATGATCGGCGCGAAGCGCTCCCCAAAAGCGTTCCACGCCGGCATCGACGCGGCCAACTGCTCCGGGGTCATGTTCGCCATCCGCGATTCGTCGCTGTACAGCAGAAGCATGTAGCGCATGTCTGTCTCCCTCGGTCTCCGTCGCCCCCGATGTGGGGGATCATCCCAAGGACGAAGCCGCTCGGAGAAATCGACACGAGGCCGCAAAACTAGCCTTCTCGATCTCCGAGGAGGCTCAGGGCGTGATCCGGTACGCGCGTCGACGCCTCGAAGGGCGGGCGAACGTAACCCTGCGGCTCGGGGCGCCGCGGTAGCTCAATCGTCGGAGCAGGGACGGCCGTGTACGGGATCGTCGACAGCAGGTGGGCCATCATGTTGAGCCGCGCGTGCTTCTTGATGTCGCTCTCGACGACGTACCACGGGGCCTGGGCGGTGTCGGTGTGGACGAGCATCTCATCCTTGGCACGGGAGTAGTCCTCCCAGCGAGTGATCGACTCGAGATCCATCGGCGACAGCTTCCACTGGCGCATGGGGTCGTTGAGACGCGATCTGAAGCGGTGCTGCTGCTCGTCGTCGCTCACCGAGAACCAGTACTTGCGCAAAAGAACGCCGTCTTCGATCAGCATCCGCTCGAAGATCGGGCACTGACGCATGAACCGCCGGTGCTCCTCAGGACTGCAGAAACCCATGACCTTCTCGACCCCGGCGCGGTTGTACCAGGAACGGTCGAACACGACGATCTCCCCGGCGGTCGGAAGGTGCTCGATGTAGCGCTGGAAGTACCACTGACCGCGCTCACGCTCGGTCGGCGCCGGAAGCGCGGCGATCCGAGCAACGCGCGGGCTCAGGTACTGGGTGATCCGCTTGATGGTGCCGCCCTTGCCGGCGGCATCGCGCCCCTCGAAGATCACCACCAAGCGGATCTTCGAGGCCTTCACCCACTCCTGCACCTTCACGAACTCGGCCTGCAGGCGAAAGAGCTCCGCCTCGTAAACGGCGTTCGAGACGCGTCTGGCGGAGGCCTTTCGTCGGTTCTTTGCCATGGGCGACGCTAACACCGCGTGGCGCCACCCGCCATATGCTTTAGACCTTCTGGTCGGTCGGGCGCATCACGATCTGGTTGAGAGCAACGTTGGCCGGCTGGGAGAGCGCGTAAATCACGGCGTTCGCCACGTCGTCGGCGGTCAGGACGTCCCAGTCCGGGGGCTCGTCCCAGAAGGCGGTGTCGGCGTACCCCGGGGCGATCAGGGTCACGCGGGCGCCGCTTCCGTGGAGCTCCAGCCGGGCCGACTCGGCCATCGCCGAGATCGCCCACTTCGTCGCCGAGTAGATCGAGCCGGCGATGTGGACCGTGCCCGCGACCGAGCCGGTGAGGATCAGGTGCCCCTTGGCGGCGCGAAGATCGTCGAACGTCGCGCGAATCGTCAGCGCGGCGCCGTAGACGTTGGTGAGAATCATCGACCTCCAGTGCTCGGGACTCTCGGCGAGGAACCCGCTGCTGGCACCGAACCCGGCGTTCGCCATGACGGCGTCGATCTGCCCGAAGGCCTCGCGCGCGGCGGCCGCGGCCTGTTCGACCTGATCCCACTCGGTGACATCGCATGTCAGCGCAAGCGCACGGCCGGGGCCACCGAGTTCGGCGGCGAGTACATCCAGCGCCTCGCGTCGACGCCCGACGAGGACCGTCCGCCAGCCCGCCGCGGACGCCTGCCGCGCAACGGCCGAGCCGATGCCGCCCGAGGCCCCCGTGATGAACATGACGCGATCTGCCATGAGGTCATTCCTTTGCCGAAGGACCGTTCCGGCGTCAGGGTAGTGGGCGTTGGTGGCACATCGCCCCGGACCCGATTGAGGCATCCCGCACCATCGGCGACGCTGAGGATGTGCGCACCGCAACCCTCGCCCCCTCTGGCTCGCTATCTGCGTGCCCACCGGGCCGGCGCTAAACGCCGCTGTTCATCGCGACGGGAGGAGACGCCCCCGACCAGAAAGACCTGTTGCGCGACCGGCGCGAGTTCGAGCAGCTCCCGTTCGCGGGAACGTCGATCACGATCGATGTACCCGCCGCCGGGGCGGGGCTCGACACCACCGAGCTTTCGGGCGCATTCCCGCCGGCGTCGTCGGGCGCGACGTCGCCCGGGTTGGCGTCGACAAGAAGAAGGCTCTCGCGCGTCAGCTCCACCGCCCGCGCGTACGTTCGCGATCTCCCGTGAGACGGCACGCGAAGCGTCCTCAGCCACCGAGCGGGGCGGGTAACGATCCGCGGCGGCCACCACACGTCGATCTATCAGGAGCATCCCGTTGCACCTGGGTGCGGCTGCCGGTGTCGGCCCGAGTGCGCCGCTCAGGCGACATCGCGCCGGTCCTCGGCAACACCTGCAAGGACGCCGACGAGGCAGAACTTCCGCCGGGCCTTTGCGGGAGCCAACGTGGTCGAGCTGGCGCCGCCGGAACCCCGGTGGCACGAGCTTCGCGTCCCCGTCGAGGTACCGGCCGCCGCACGCGGTGCCGTCGTCGAGGTTGCCGCCGGGGTCTGCCCGAGCGCCCGGGCCGGCTGGGGATCGAGAACGTCCAGGCGGTGCGCGGCTGAGGGCGGCGATCTGGCATGCTCGCGCCCATGAACAAGCGAACCCTTCTGCGTGCCCTGGCGACCGCCGCCCTCCCGCTTGGCCTTCTGGCCGGGTGCGGCAGCGACACGAAGACCGCGGCGACGCCAACCGCCACGACACCGTCGGCGGCGAGCAGCCCGACCTCGTGCCCCACCACCCCGGCGGGCGCAGCCCCGCCTACCAAAAGCTACCCGGCACCGCCGACGATGGCGATCAACGTCGAGAAAACGTACACCGCAAAGATCGCAACCTCGTTCGGGCCGATCACCATCGCCCTCGATGCGAAGGCCGCTCCGAAGACGGTCAACAACTTCGTCTTCCTCGCGTGCACGCGCTTCTACGACGGGCTCACCTGGCACCGCGTGGTCAAGGGCTTCGTGATCCAGGGCGGAGATCCGCAGGGCACCGGTAGCGGCGACGCGGGGTACTCATTCGAGGACGAACTGCCGACTGATGGCTACCCGCTCGGCGCAGTCGCCATGGCGAACTCGGGGCCGAACACGAACGGATCCCAGTTCTTCATCGTCACCGGTGATGCACGCTTCCTCGAAAACAGCTACTCGAAGTTCGGAAAGGTGACCTCGGGCCTTGAGGCCGCGAAGAAGATCGAGGCGCTGGCCGACCCCGCCGACCCGAGCGGACAACCGCGCACGAAGGCGCTGATCGACTCGGTCACGATTACCGAGGGCTGAGCCGCTCCACCCAGCCGGCGAGGCCATGACCCACCACGCGGCGCGGTCGCTCTATCCCGAAGACAAGCTCCTGCGATCCTCTGCCGCGACGGTCCCGACGTCCGAGGCGGCACCCGCGCCATCGACCAGCCGGTAGTACGCAACGGTCAGCGCGACGGCAAAGAACGGGGCCACGATCGAGTTGCCCACCGCGTTACCGAGCCAGACGCCGAGGAAGTCACCGAACGCCGATTGAAAGACCGAGCTGATCACCCGCGTGACGACAATCAGGGCGATTAGGAGCAGCAGGGCCAGCCCGAGGACCGGCAGGCCGTTGCCGCGTACCAGTTGGCGCGAACGGCTGAACGCCCCGCCGGCGGGCAGCTTTTCGAGCACGATCACCGGGGCCAACATCGACCAGATCGTCAGCAGGAATAGGCCGGGAAGGATGAGTGCCAGGCCGAGGGCGATCCCAACGGCGGCCACGACTCCCGCGATGATCAACGTGCCGAGCACCGGAGTCACCCGACCGTAGACTTGGCCGACCCCGAGGTCGGGGGTGCCATCGCGCATGTCCGCGGTGGCCTCGACCAGAGCCCCCTGAACCCAGAAGAACCCGACGAAGCCGCTGATGAGGCCCACCGCCCCGACCACCCAGGCCGTGAAGCCGCCGCCGTCGGTGAGCTGTGCAAGGCCGGCATTGACAAGCCCGAGCACGACGAAGACCACCGCGGCGATCAACACGAGACGTACGAAGAACCGGGTGTAGAGGCCCCACGCATCACCGAGCGTCTCGGCGACCGACATCTGCATCTCAGCCCCCGAACGTGGCGCGGTGATCGACGGCGAAGTCGTCGATGGTCCGTGCGGGACGGCCCAGCAGCTCTTCGACGCCCGGCGCGACACCGGCGGCCATCCCGGTCTCGTAGAAGTTCAAGAGCTCAACGATGCCGTCGGCGTTCCACTGGGGGTAGCCCGCCGCGACCATGCCGGCCCCCACCTGGGCGGGCGGTACGTGCACGCAGCTGATCTCGCGTCCGAGGGCCACGCCCATTCGCCGTGCGACTTCGTCGTCGGTGAGGCCCTCGGGGCCGGTGAGCGCGTAACCCTTGCCCTCGTGGCCGGAACCGAGCAGCACCGCGGCCGCAACAGCCCCGATGTCGGCCGCGTCGATGTGGGAAACCTGAGCCGTGCGGGAAAGACCCGAGTAGATGGCGCCCTCCCCGGTGATGCTGCCCGCCTGCCCGAGGAAGTTCTGCATGAAGCCGTTCGGGCGCAGGAACGTGTACGGAACACCCGTCGACATCACGACCATCTCGACGAGCCGATGGATACGGCCGAACCGCAGCGAATCGGCCGCGGGGTGGTCGGCGCCGATCACCGACAGCCGCACGAGGTGACCCAGCCGGGCGCGCGAGGCCGCGCGCACGAATCCGGTTTCCTGGTCGATCTGATGCTCGCCGGAGGCACCAACGAGAAACGCTTTGTCGACACCGGCGAGGGCCGCGTCGAGCGAGGCGTCGTCCTCGAAGCTTCCCTGGACAACCTCAACGCCGTCAGGCGCCGCGAAGCTCGCCGGCGTGCGCACCAACGCTCGCACAGGGGCACCTGCCTCGAGAAGCGCCCGCATGGTCGCTCCTCCGGTCGTTCCCGTCGCTCCGGTGACGAGGATCATCGCTTGCCCCTTTCCAAGTGAACTGGCTCAGTGGCGGCCCGTCGACCTTCGCGAAGGCGCACCCGAACCAGACGATACCCGGCAACGGTACCCCGACGACCTCGCGGACAACCGCCATCCCCTCGCCCGGTGAGCCAGCCGTCGTGGCCTGACCCGCTAAGGTCGTGGATCGTGCAAAAATGTCTGCAGGTTCTGATTTTCTTTCCCCGCGGGGGATCCGCTCAGGTTGTCCGCTATCTCTCCCGCGCGATGACCGGTGAGGGCTGGAGTACGCGCATCGTGGCCGGTTCGCTCGGAGGTCCGGAGGACTTCGGTAACGCGGCGTCGTTCTTCGGGCCGAGCGCCGACCTGGTGGCCGTCTCCTACGATGCCGCCGTCTGCGCCGCAGAACCGATGCGCGCCTCGCCCCCGATGCACCCCTCCTATGAGGATCGCCCTGGAGCCCCCGACCGCATTATCGCCGGCCTCGATGACCGCGTTGCGCACCACCTGGTCGACGAATGGATGCGGATGCTTGGCGCACCGGGGGTGCTCGACGGCGTGAAGCTCGCGCACCTGCATCACCTCACGCCGGCCCACGAGGCCATCGCGTGCCTGCGGCCCGACCTTCCGATCGTCACGCACCTGCATGGCACCGAGCTGCTGATGCTGGAGGAGGTCGATCGCGGAGCCTCCTGGCCGCACGAGGAGGCCTGGCGGCGGCGCATGCGCCGATGGGCGCAGCGGTCGGCCCGGGTGATCGTGTCATCGGAGCCGTCGCGGGTTGATGCGCAAAGACTTCTGGGGATCGACCCCGACCGCCTGGTGGTCGTGCCCAACGGCGTTGATCTCGGCCTGTTCAGCGGCCCCCGGGCCACGGCGGCCGAGCGGATGTCGCTGTTTCGCCGCTGGCTGTGCGACGAACCACGCGGATGGTCGCCTCAACAGCCCCGCCCCGGGGATGTTCGTTACTCACCGGACCAGATCGCCCCGCTGCTCGACCCCGACGCCGTCATTGTTCTCTACGTCGGGCGCTTCACCGCCGTCAAACGCACCGCGCTGCTCGTGCGCGCCCACGCTCGGGCTCGCCAGGAGATCGGCCGACCGCTTCCCCTGGTCTTGGCCGGCGGGGCTCCGGGCGAGTGGGAGGGCGAGCATCCGGCGGACGCCGCCGCGCGTTCACCGTGGGGTCACGAGGTCTTCTTCGCCGGCTGGCGTTCGCACCCCGAGCTGGCCCAGGTGCTCGCCTGCGGGGATGTCCTGGCGGTCCCCTCGGTCGCCGAGCGCTTCGGGCAGGTTTACGTTGAGGCCATGGCAATGCGATTGCCGGTCATCGCGTGCCGTGTGGCCGCCCCGCCGACCTACATCGACGACGATCCCGGCTCACCGACGCGCAGCGGCTGGCTCATCCCGCCTGACGACGAGAAGGCTCTTGCTCAAGCCCTCGTCGCCGTGGCATCAAACTCGGCCGAGAGGGCCTTGCGGGGCGAGAACGGCCGGCGGTTGGCACACGAGCGCTTCCCCTGGCCCCGCATCGCCCGGTCCGTCGCGGATGTCTACGCGGAGGCCGTCGGCGGCTGAGAGCGCGGCACGAACGCCACGGCGGTCAGAAGGGGACGCCCGCCCGGAATCTCGCTTCCGTCGGACTCTCGAGGGCGGTTGACCAGCCGTCCGTCGACCACCAGCGTGGCGGAGCCGCCACCGTCGAGGTTGATCGCCTCGCAGGCACCGAGTTCAGCCATCAGCGCCGCGAGTTCCGCGAGCGTGAGCCCGGCCTCCCCGGGCGCACGGCCCTCAGTTGCGACCGCCAGCAGCCGCGTCTCGTCGAGGCCGATCGCCGCCCGCGGATGGCGGCCCTCGGTGATGTCCGAATCGAACTGTGCGTGGCCGGCGGAGAAGCCCTCGCGATCCTCGCCGTCGCGCAGTAGTGGCCGACCGTCGGCCACCAGCGCCGGGCCGGCCTGCAGCAGGTCGCCCGTCGGTGCCATCGGAAGCGCCGCGAGCGGGGCGATCGCCATCTGCCCGCCATCGACGTGCAGGCATGCCCGGCTCGCCGCGAAACGTGGATCGAACGGCATCGCATCGACCCGGCGACTGTCGGTCCAGATCTCCCCGAGGGCCGGCCCGGCGGGGGTGACGAAGAACCCGCCGACCAGGGCGTCGCGCACGCCCGATCGCGCACACCACGAGCGGAGCGGCTCGGGGGCCGGAAGCACGACCACCCTCGGGGCGACGAGAGCCCGCGGATAGACGGCGATGTGGACGGTTGTCGCCGCCCCCTGACCGAGGTCGATGCGCCGCGACAGGACATCGCGTCGGGGCGGAGCATCGCGGGGCACGCTTTGTGCATCGGCCGAGGCGGCCTGCGATTCCACCGATGCGGCCATGGAACGAAACTTTAGGCACCGGTCCGGATGCGGAGGTGGCGAGCGTGTGATCCTCGTGGAGTGCATCGGTTCTCACCTCTCTCTCACCTTTGCCGCCATACGGTTACACCGAGGAAGGGAGCGTTGAATGGCAACAGGGCAGGTGGGCCGCGACCTGGGTCGCGAAGGCGAGCGGGGTGAAGAGCCGGCGATCAGGGCGCGGGGCGTGTGCGTCACGTATGGCGATCGGCTGGCGATCGACGACCTCACCGTCTCTGTGGCCCGAGGCGAGGTGCTGGGAGTGCTCGGGCCGAACGGGGCCGGCAAGACGACGGCCATCCGCGTGTTGACCACGATGCTGGTGCCGTCGAAGGGCACGTTCTCGGTCGCGGGCATTGCCGACTCTCACCCGAGCGAGATCCGCCGTCGCATCGGCGTGCTGCCCGAGAGCCCCGGCTACCCCGATCCGCAGACGGGGGCGGAATTCCTGCGCTACCACGGACGCCTGCACGGCCTCGATCGCGCGGCCGCGCATTCCAACGCCGAACGCCTGCTGGCCGAGTTCGGCCTCGCTGACCGGGCCCGCTCGCTGATCGCGACCTACAGTCGCGGCATGCGACAGCGGCTTGGCATCGCCCGTGCGCTGGTGAACAACCCCGAGGTGGTCTTCCTCGACGAGCCCACCCTGGGGCTCGACCCGGCGGGCCAGCTCCAGGTACTCGGATACATCCGGTCGATCGCGAACGATCGGGGTGCGACGGTGCTTCTCAGCACGCACCTCTTGGCCGAGGTCGAGGAGGTCTGCACGAGGGTGATGATCCTGAACCGGGGGCGGGTCACGGCCGAAGGCACTGTCGCCGAGGTGACCGCTCTCGCCGCGGCGCCCCGAACCGTGCGCGTCCAGGTGCCCGGGGACCTTACCGGCCACGCCGCCAATGCCCTGCACGAAGTCGCCGACGTGGAACGGGTGACGCACGACGACGCTCGCCCCGGGTCACTGACGATCACGCTCAACGGGCCGCCCGAGCTGGGCGGGGCGGCGATTCTGCAGGCGCTGGGCCAGGCAGGTGTCCCCGTGCGTTCATACGAGATGGAGGGCGCCCGGCTGAGCGACGCTTTCTTCGCGGTGACCGGCGGCGATTCGTGACACCTGCTCGGAGTCTGCGCCCGTACCGGTCCAGTGACGGGGTGATCGTGGCGCGCCAGGAGATCCGCGACCTCTGGTTGGGAGGCCGGGGGCTCGCTCTGACGCTGGGGTTCAGCGTCCTGCTGAGCGTCATCTCCTACCTGGTCGCGACCAATCAGGCCCTCAACTACCTGGAGCAACGCGAGACGGTGAACCTGACGCTGCAGGTCGCCATTGCGGTGGGAGCGCTTCTCGCCCTGCTCGCCGCGGCCAACGCCATCAGCGGCGAGCGCGAGCGGGGCTCCCTGGAGAGTCTCCTCGTGACGCCGGTCTCCCGATCGGGGCTCGCGGCTGGAAAACTCGTTGCCGCGTTGACGCTGTGGCTGGCCGCGTACGTCGTAACGGTGCCCTACGTCTGGTTCCTCGGGCGCGATGTGGGCGCCGTCGGCGACGCCCTTCTCACCGGTGCAGTGGTCGGAACGCTGCTGGCGGTATTTCTCGCCGCCCTCGGAATCGTCATCAGCATCGCCTCGGACTCGAACCGGCTGAGCCTGTCGGTCAGCCTATTCGTGCTCCTGGCGCTGTACGCCCCAGGCCAGCTTCCCTCAGGCGCCCAGAAGGGGTGGTTCGGCGAGATGCTCGTGCGGGTCAACCCGATGACCGCCGGCAGCCACGTCGTCGACCGCATCGTGATCAGCGGCTCCTCCTGGGGCGATCAGCTCCCGTGGCTGGCCGCACCCGTTGTCGGTGCGCTGATCGGCGTGGCAGCCGTCCTGGTGGCCGCACAACGCATGCGCCTGCACGGCAAAGGCACCGGATGATGCGCCACCGTGTCGCAGCGCTCGTGCTGATGGGGCTCCTTACTGGGACGGCCGCTCCCGCCGGGGCCGCCGTTCGGGTGAGCGCCGCCCCCACCACACTCGCCACCGACATTGGCGAAACCGTGGCGTTCACGACGACGATCACGAACGAGGGCGCGCGCGCCGAGGGGGCTCTGATCGCCCACCTGAACATCCTGAGCATCGACCGGGCCACCTACGTCGACCCCGAAGACTGGTCGACCTCGCGCACGCGCTACCTGCCCCCCCTTCCGCCCGGCGGCACCCAGACCCTCAGGTGGGCGGTCAAAGCCGTCGGTTCAGGGGTGTTCAGCGCCTATGTGGCCATCGTCCGGCCCGAATCAACCCAGCCGCCCACCTCCAGCCCCGCCGTCACGATCTCCGTCGCCAGCCGGCGGACACTGAACTCCGGGGGCATCCTGCCGCTGGCGATCGGCGTCCCGCTGCTTCTCGCCGTCGGGGTCGGAACCCTTCGCGTGAGACGCCGCGCGGCGTAGGCCGGGGCGTTTGGGCCCACGCGAGGGGGTCAGTTCAGCCAGAAGGAGATGGGGGGTCGCCAGGAATCGCTCGACGGGGATCCGCGATCATCTCCGTGCCCGCGCCCAACGAGCAGTAGCGCCGACCCGAGGAGGAGAACACGCGACCCGATACCCGCGGCCGAATCCTCATCCCACGGTCTCACGAGCAGGCTGCCGAGATCGGCGCCATCACGAGCGAGGCTGCGACCGATCTCCTACTGCGCCTCGAGAGGGAGCTCTCCCCGTATCGGGCGGCAAAAGACACTTCTGCACCTGCCCTACCGGCAGCCCATTCCGTACGACCTTGTCGAACGGCCGCCGCATTTCTCGTCGAGCGTGCACACCACCAATAGCGGCGGCGTGCGGCGTCGCGTCGCACCGATGCCTCGACCGCTTGGTGGGAGAAGCACCCTGATGGGGCGCCGGAGGTCGAAAACCTCGTGAAACGTGTCGACTGGGAGCGTGGGCGACTTGATATTCTCGATGACGAAATCTGTAGCGGGGAGCGTCTGTTCGCGTGGGAGACGCCACTCTGAGAGCACGACCTCGACAAGGGGCTGCGGATCCTCCGCCTGGCGGTCGACACTCACCTGATGACCAGAGATTTCGACCTGCCACCGCTGATTCGCGAACGAGCGGGTTGGTCGTCGAGATGACCGACGGCACGCGTGAGTACAACGCCGAGCGTTACCGCGTCTCGGCCGTCTACGACCTAGCAGATGCGGTGCTCCGGCTCGCCCTCGCCCAGGCACCGAACTCGCGCCCCATGGCTGCACGGCCGTCGCTCTCACACCCGGCTGGATGCGCTCGGAGATGATGCTCAATAACTACGGCGTCACCGAGGCGAACTGGCGCGACGGGGCGGCCATCAACCTGCACTTCGCCGCGATCTCCGAAAGCCCGCGGTTCGTGGGCCGCGTCGTCGCCGCCCTCGCCGCCGACCCCGAGGTCGCCCGCCGCAACGGTGGCTCGTTCTCGTCGGATGGCCGCGCGCGCGAGTACGGCTTTACCGACCTCGACGGGTCTCAGCCCGATTGTTGGCGGTACCTCGTGGAGGTCCAGGATGTCGGCGGCCCCGCAGACCCGGTCGGCTACCGCTGAACACCTCGCTGCCCTGGACCGCCGACGTCGAGGGCGCGATCGCGCGATCGCCCCGGGCCGCGGCATCCCTTGAGGAGTGGAAGGCGCACGCCGAGACGCTGCTTTCGCGCCAGCCATGCGTCTTCGTCCGCAACAACCAGATCTCTGCCCTTTACGCGGCGCTCTACCTGCGCCAGCCCACGCTCTTCAAGTGGTCGGGCCTTGCGGCGATCGCTTCGCGCCACATCAGGCTGGCCCTCTGGCCGCTGCGATTCGGGGCAGACCCCGGCGACGAGATCGATCTGCCGAAGGCGCTCGGCCGCTGGCAGGCGCTGCGCCTGCCCGACGCCGATCGGATCCGCCAGACCAACAACGGGATCTTCGACGACATCTTCTGGGCGCACCTCGTCTACGACGGCACCCCGAGGGGGCTCGCCGAGCTCAACCGATTGGTCGATGGCACCGTTCACGCCCCCGTCGGTGAGGCCTTCGCACGCCTCGAGGAGGGGCGGCTCCTACTTGAGGACGACCACCCCGAGGCGCACGACGTCATTTGGGAGGCCAACCGGAAAATCCTCGAACATGAGCAGCGCGCGCTGGTCCAGCCGAACTTCGATCACCTGTCCTGCGCGTACGCGCGAGCCTTCTCGTTCGGCGCGACCGCCGGATTCGAGGCGAAGGGTTTCTGGCGGGTAACCTCGCTGTTGACATCCTTCTACGGCCACGCCATTCGGCGTCGACTGCGCCGCATGGCCGACGGGAGGCCACTGCTCACGTCGTTCGACGACCGCTGGGCCTGGATCGACGGGGCAATCGTCCCCCGCTTTCGCCGCCACGAGATGCGCGGGGTCAAACTCCACCGAACCCTGGCGACGATCATCGAAGAAGCCCAAGGGCACGGACAACCCGAGCGTCCATCCATCTGGCCCCACGCCCTGAATCCATAGGCAGTACCCGGGCTAGCGCCGGTTCCATCCTGATCCCCCGCGTCAGAACGGGGTTTGCAGCGTCGGCGTCAGTCGCAACGCCCTATCGGCGCAATCCCCTTGCCCTCGGCGTTTCCGCCCATTCCACCTAAGCCGACGCGCGGATTCGAACCGCGGACCCCTTCATTACGAGTGAAGTGCTCTACCAACTGAGCTACGTCGGCGCGACAGGCGTGGCATCGGCCTGCGCGGCGGGGATCTTAGCGTGCGGCCGGCGTCGACCGGAAGGCGTTCGCCTCTCGCCAGTCGGTTCAGGCGACCCGGTTCGTCGACTGCGCCGGGGCAGCCGCCAGCTCACCCTCCGGGCCGACCACGACCTGGAGGGCCACAACAACCGCAGGGGCGAACTGCTTGCCCGATTCCGCGAGGCACTCGACCATCGCTTCCTTCGGGGTGATGCCGTTCTTGTAGGGCCGGTCGCTGGTCATCGTGTCCCATGCGTCGGCGACGGCGAGGATCCTCGCGCCGTCGGGGATCCGGTCGCCGAGTAGCCCATCCGGGTAGCCGGCTCCGTCCCAGCGTTCGTGGTGCGCGCGCACCCAGCGGGTCTGCTCGTCATCGAGCACGCCGGCGACGATACCTGCACCCATCACCGAGTGGGTGCGGACGTGATCCATCTCGTCGGGGGTCAGCTGGGCGGGCTTCAAGAGCACCGCATCCGGGATCCCGATCTTCCCGACGTCGTGCAGCAGGCCCGCCTCGCGTAACCGCGCGACGTTGGGGCCGCCCCATTCCATGGCGATCGCGATCTGCGCCGCGAGCTTGGCGACACGCTCCGAGTGGGCCATCGTCGAGGGGTCGCGAGCATCGACGGCGCGCGCGAGAACACGGACGCTCTGCAGAGTCTGGGCGCGGGCTAGGCGGTCGGTACTCTCGCCCTCGGCGAGATGACCCACCACCTCGGGCGTATAGAGGAACGTGATGTCGCGGCCGTGGCGCTTGGCCCAGTACAGGGCGGCGTCGGCCAGGCGAACCAGCTCGCTCGAGGTCCCGGCAAGCGCGAGGTCGCACACGCCGACACTCACGGTCAGCTGGCCGACATCGCCGAAAGGTTCGCTCGCCATCGCCTGACGCAGGCGCTCACCGGCCTCCCACGCCTCGAGGCGGCTGGTCTCGGGGAGCAGCCAGGCGAACTCCTCGCCGCCGAGGCGGGCGACCGTATCGCCGAGCCGGGCCTCGTGGCCGAGCCTACGGGCGACCTCGGCGAGTACCTGATCACCGACGGGGTGGCCGAAAGTGTCGTTGACGTTTTTGAAGTGGTCGATGTCGAGCGTCACAAGGCTGAGCTCTCGGCTGTGGCGGATGGCGCGGTCAACCTCAGCGGTAAGGCGTTCGTGGAAGGAACGGTGATTGGCCAGACCCGTGAGGGGGTCGGTAGTCGCCATGGCGACGAGTTCCGCTCGGGCCTGGGCGTTGCTGATCCCCAACGCGACCAGCTCGGCGAAGCGCACGAGGCGCCTTTCGGCACCGACGGGCAGGCCATGTGGGGCCTTGGTCGTGACGAGAATCGCACCCCACAGCCGTCGGCCCACCTCCACGGGGGCGGCCATGCTTGCCGTGTAGCCGTGGTCAAGGGCGTGCGCCCGCAGCGGCGAGTCAGCCGGCAGCGCAGCGAAGTCATCAACACGCCCGAGGGCCCCGGTCACAACGACCTTCGCCAGGGCTCCGTGCCCACGAATCGGCAGGCGACCACCGGTCACGGAATGTTCGCCGACGGCGCTCAGCACCTCAGCGTCGTCGTCGTGGAACTGGCAGACGATCGCCTCCGAGCCGAAGAGCTCGGCAGCCTCACCCGCGACCAACTCGACCAGCTCCCCCTGCTTGGGGTCTTCGGCGACCTTGCGCGAGATCTCGTGAAGGGCCCGGTACTCGCGTTCGTCAGTCCAGCGATCGGTGATGTCTCTGAACACCATCACCGCGCCGCCGCCACGCGCGCCGAAGCTCGTCAGCACGTAGCTCGCAACCATCGACCGAGCCGGGCCGACGAAGCGCACGGCGTCTTCGCGGCTCGTGCCTCGAAACGACAATGCGTGGTGCACGATCGAGCGGCTGCGGTCGACCTCACGGCCCCCGTCGAGGGAAAGGATCGACAGCACCTCCCAGAGCCTTCGGCCGGCCAGCCGGTCGCTCGCGACGCCGAGCAGTTTCTCGGCCTGAGGGTTGACCATGGTGACGTTGCCGTCCCCGTCGAGCGCCACGAGGGCGTCGCCCAGCGAGCCGATCACGGCCGAAAGCCGGTTGCGCTCGGCGGCGAGAGTCTGAGACGAGCTATGTAGCTTCGTATTCAGTTCGCCCATCTCCTGGGACGACACCGCAAGCGAACGCTCGACCAGGTACCGCGTGCTGTCGGCGTCTTCATAAGCATGACTCACGCGGTCAAGGAGCGTTGCCCACGCATCCGCGTCAGGCGGGCTCGCGGGATCGATTCCGAGGCGCGTGAGCTGCCGATCGAGCAGAGGATGGCGCGCGTCGCTCACGCGGCGCGCTCGGAGAGCGTCGTAATGGTCATGGTTTGGTTGTGAAGCGCCGAGAAACCGTCGGTGCCGGGCGCGATCTCACCATGTGAGTAGAAGCCGACTTGTACCGCGCCGGGAGGAAGCGCCTGTTTGCAGGCGACGAGCTCTTCCTCGACACGCTCGCCCATGAGGATCCGCCGACCGACGCAACTCAAGACGAGCGTGAGCATGGGCTCGTCCACGTGGGCGGGGCTCGCGCAGGCGGCCGCCTGCGCCGCCCCGGCGACGAGCTCTTCGAAAGCCGCGGTCATCAGCCGCGTCTGGCTGCCTTCGGGGACGTCGCCGGCGAAAGTCATGCTGCCGGTCGCGTCGTCGATCGCGAGGATCGTTCGAACAAGGTCAACCGCCTCGGCACCCGGCGCACGGACCGCAAGGGGTACCCGCAGCGCCGCGGCGGGAAGGGCCGCAGCAAGGTCGCCAAGGTACTCGCGGTATATCGGCAGGGCGGAGACTCCATCGAGCTCGAACAGGACGTTCCCGACCGATCGCGTCACGGTGCGCTCCGGGCCGAACGCCCTCCAGCCGCCGCCGAGGCCGTGACCGATCCGCACGGCGTCGCCATAGATACCGACTGCCGTGATTACTCCGTTGCGTCCCCGGCCATCGGCGACGACCCAGGTCGAGGCAAAGGCCGCGCCATCACCGGCGAGGCCTCCGCTCAGCGCGACATTCTCGAGCAGGACGTCCCTCATGCCCGCCGTCAGGGCGCTGCCGTTGACCGACAGCCCATCCGACAGCACCAGGACGGCACGCAGATCGCGCCCGACAAGGCGCTGGGCGAGCCGCTGCCCATCAGCGAACGATTCGCAATTCGCGCCGGCGGTGATCGATGCCGAACGCAACGAGGTACGCGAGAACCGCATCACCGCGACCGACATTCCGCCGTCGGAGATCGCGTCGCCAACGATTGGGGTGCAGGTCGAGCAGGCGAGCAGGTGAGAGTTGGGGTACGCGGCCACCAACTCGGCCACGGGGCCGTCGTCACCGGCGAGCCCATTATCTCCAAACGCGGCCACGAGGGTCGTGGGTGAATCCCACGCACCGAGACCGGCGGGGGTCCATCCGCCCACGGGCCGCCACTCGAACTGCTCGATCTGCATGTGCACCTGCCCGCACCGTGAAGATTTATCAGCTCTTCATCGGCATGAACCGGCCTCGACCTGACGAACCGGATCAACCGGCAATCGTCGGTTGGCTACGTCGGCGCGGCCCGAGGGGCCCGTGTCGCTACCATGGGGCGAGCCTCGTCTAGGGGCATCGCCCCTGCTGTCGTACCCGAGGAGTCCTGTGGCTCAACGCCATGACCTGCGCAATGTCGCCATCGTCGCCCACGTCGACCATGGTAAAACGACCCTTGTCGACGCCATGCTCTGGCAGACCGGCTCGTTCCGCGACAACCAAGACGTCAACACGCGCGTCATGGACAGCATGGATCTGGAACGCGAGAAGGGCATCACGATCCTCGCCAAGAACACGGCGATCCGC
>JANLSO010000124.1:0-43168 GCA_031362405.1 Thermoleophilia bacterium
CCTACGGGGTCGCGGCGGTGATCCCCTTGGCGGCGTCCTCGATCGAGCCGCCTTCGGCGACCGCCTGATGGGCGGCGACGATGCGCTCGGACGCCTCCTCGCGGGAGACCTCGTGGCCCTTCTCGCGCTTCCAGATCACGAAGCCGCAGCCGGCGTTCTTGCGGCTCTTCCATGAACTGCACCCGAAAGCGCGGCTGTTCTCGTTGATCACCCCACCGCACCCGGGCGTGGGGCAGTCGCCGACAGGTTCCATGACCGCGGTCACCGTGGCGTTGGTCTCGCCGCTGGCCACCATCTGCCGAGCCGTATCGACGTCGACCTCACCGGGTTTGCCGCGGACCTTCTTCCAGATCACAAAGCCGCAACCGGCTTCGGTACGGCTCTTCCAGCTTGTGCAGCCAAAGCTCTTGGCGCGTTCGATGATGTCGCCGCCGCAGTCGGGCGTGGGGCAGGGGCCGACGACCTCGCGCTCGACGACGAGATCCTTGCTGGAGCGTCCCGCCGCGATGTGCTCGAGGGCTTCGTCCATGGTGAGTGTCTTGCCGTTCTGGGTCTTCCAGAGGGTGTAGCCGCAGCCTGTTTCGTCTTTGCTTTTGTAGGTGTTGCAGCCGTAGCTCTTTGGGTACTCGACGATCTCACCCTCGCACCCCGGAGTCGGGCAGGGGGCGAGCACGCGCCGCTCGACGCGCAGATCGGCCTTTTCCTTGTCGGCGAACCACGCCACCACGTCGCGGGTGAACTGCTCGATCTCACGCTGGAAATCTTCGTGCTGCTCTTCGCCGCGTTCGATGCGGTTGAGCTTTTGCTCCCACTGACCCGTTAGATCGGGGCGGGTGAGGACGTGATCGCCGAGCATGGTGATCAGGCCAACGGCCTTTTCGGTTGCCCGCAGTTGCCGGCCCTCGCGCTCGATGTACTCGGCGTCGATCAACCGCTCGATCGTGGCGGCACGGGTGGCCGGGGTACCAAGGCCGGCGTCTTTCATCGCGTCGGCGGCGTCGTCGTCGTCGACCATCTTTCCGGCGGTCTCCATGGCGCGCAGTAGCGTGCTTTCTGAGTACCGGCCCGGGGGCTTTGTGTGCTTGGCCAGGGCCTCCGCGGTGGTGCAGGCGACGGCCTGGTCGACCTTCAACGGCGGCAGCGAGACCTCACGCTCGGGTTCGGTACCCTCGGCATCGGCCTTTGGGCTCTCGGCTTTCGGGGCGTCGGCCTCTTCGCCGTAGACGGCCCGCCAACCGGCCTCGATCATGACCTTGCCGCGGCTGCGGAAAAGGTGGCTCGCGCAGCGCGTCTCGACGACGGTGCGCTCGAATCGCGCCGGGGGATGAAAAACCGCGAGGAACCGGCGCGCAACCATGTCGTAGACACGGGCTTCGTCGCGCGACAGGCGCGATAGATCGTGGTCACCCTCGGTTGGGATGATCGCGTGGTGGTCGCCGACCTTGGCGTCGTTGACGACGCGTCCAAGGGGCAGCTTGTCGAGGTTCAGTACGTAGCGCGCACCATCGGCATAGACGGGCGCAGCCGCTCCGACGGCCGAGGCGGTTGGCTTCAACTGGGCGACCATGTCGCCGGTGAGATATCGCGAGCTGGTCCGTGGATACGTCAGCAACTTGTGCTGGTCGTACAGGGCCTGGGCGGTGCTGAGCGTCCGCTGGGCGGAGAACCCGAAGCGCTGGTTGGCCTCGCGCTGCAGGGTCGTGAGGTCGTAGAGAAGCGGCGCCTGCTCCACTTGGGGTTTGGTCTCGAGCGACTCCACCGTGGCGGCCTGGTCGCGCGCGGCCGCGGCGATGGCCTCGGCGGTGTCGGCCGTGCCCAGACGCGTGGTCGAGCCCTCGTGCCACATACCGGCGTAGGTCGCGCCGGTCTCGAGGGTGAAGGTCGCCTCGACCTCCCAGTAGTCCTCGACCACGAACGCGGAGATCGCGAGATCCCGGGTCACGATCATCGCGAGGGTCGGGGTCTGCACGCGGCCGAGCGACAGAACCTTGCGGGCTGAGCCTGCCTTGGTGGTGGCCGCGCGGGTGGCGTTCATCCCGACGAGCCAGTCGGCTTCGCTGCGGGCGCGGGCCGCATGCTCGAGCGGCTGCATCTGCTCGTCGTCGCGCAGCGCGTCGAACGCTTCACGGATGGCCTTTGCGGTCATCGAGCTGAACCACGCACGCTTGACCGGCTTACCCTGGGCGGCTTTCGGGGCGGTCTGCAGGATGAGCTTGAAGATGAGCTCACCCTCGCGTCCGGCATCGCAGGCGTTCACGATCTCGGTGACGGTCGGGTCGGCCATCAGCTTGTGCAGCACTGACAGTTGCTTGGCGGCCCGGGGGTCGCGCGCCTGGTACTTGAAGTGCTCGGGCACGATCGGCAGGTCGTCGTACTTCCACTTCTTGAAGCGTGGGTCGTAGGCGTCGGGGTCGACCTGCTCGACGAGGTGGCCGACGGCGAACGAAACCACCGCGTTCGGACCCTCGAACCGGTCGGCGACCTTCTTGCCGGCCGCCCCGAACAGGGCCTTGGCGACGTCTTGAGCCACAGAGGGCTTCTCGCAGATGATCAGTGAACGACTCATTGGCGGCGAGGTTAGCACCGTGTTCAAGAACCGAACCCCGCCCATCGGTCACGTCACGCCATCGGGGGCGTCACACCTCGGTGACGCCCTCGGGCGACTCAGCCGAAGAAGATCTGCGCCAGTGCATAGGCCTCCGGTGGCACCGTCTTCAGCGTGCCGACCGCCTCGGCAAGCGGCACGTCGACGACCGTCGCTCCGCGCAGGGCCGCCATCCGCCCGAACTGACCGGTGGCGACCATGCGGGCGGCCTGCACCCCGAAGCGGGACGCCAGCGATCGGTCGTAGGCGATCGGCGAGCCACCGCGCTGCACATGCCCGAGAACGACCGCCCGGGCCTCGACACCGAGGGCATCGGAGATCCGCGCGGCGAGCTGATCGCCGACCCCGGCCTTGGCAAGGAGCGTGTGGCCGAACTGGTCGACCTCGCCGGTATCGGCGACCTCGTCGAGCTGCACCCCTTCGCTGACGACGATGAGCGAGAAGAGCGAACCGCGCTCGGCCCGGGCGGTGATGTGCTCGCAGACCCGCTCGACGGAGGTCGGTACCTCGGGGATCAAGACCGCATCGGCGCCGCCCGCCAGGCCACTCTCGAGGGCGATCCATCCGGCGTGACGACCCATCACCTCGACAACCAGCACGCGGTCATGCGATTCGGCGGTGGTGTGCAGGCGATCGAGCGCGTCGACCGCAATCTGCACTGCCGTCCAGAAACCGAACGTGTAGTCGGTGCCCGACAGATCGTTGTCGATGGTCTTGGGAACCCCGACGACGGGGAAGTCGAATTCCGCATGGAGCCGGTTCGCGACCCCGAGGGTGTCTTCGCCACCGATGGCCACGAGCGCATCGAGGCCGAGCTCACGAGCGGCCGCAACCGCCCGGGCACCGCCACCCTCCAGAGAGAAAGGGTTCGTTCGGGAGCTGCCGAGGATCGTGCCGCCACGGTGCCGGATGCCCGAGGTGTTCGCCACGTCGAGTGGCCGGACGTCGGCCTCGAGAAGCCCCTTCCAGCCCCGCAGCAGGCCGAGGTGCTCTTGGTCGAGCCCCACGCCTGCACGGACCACACCGCGGATCACCGCATTCAGGCCGGGGCAGTCGCCGCCCCCGGTGAGGATCCCCACACGCATACCGAAAAGCCTAGCCCGCGCGAGGCCGCAATGCCGCAGACCCTCAAGTCGCCGGATTCCCCGACGAGGGGGTCGTGATGGGCACCGACACCCCCATCTACAACCTCATGGTGGTCGCCGACCCGAACGTGCGAATCATCGCCGTCAACCGTGTCGATCTCGATGGCAGAAAGCTCAACACGCGGGGCATCAGCGGTGACGACATCGCAAGGAAGCCTGGCTCAGCGTCAGTACGAAGTCTTTTGAGAAAGGCGTGACGTACGTCTCGCCCGTGCGCACCGACGCACAGGCCGCGACGACTCGACGGCGGCCGGCCGTGCGGTAGCGTTCGAGAAAGTGGCGCGACAACGCATCAGGCGTGATCTTTCCGCCGGCGGAGTGGTTCTCGAGCGTCGCGACGGCGTCGTCTGCGTCGCGGTGATCCGCCCCGCGGGTGCCGCCGTGGGAGCGTGGTCGCTACCCAAGGGCCACCTCGATCCGGGTGAAGATGCTCTGACGGCCGCGGTGCGCGAGGTCTTTGAGGAGACCGGCCTGCGGTGTGAGGCCGTCAGGTCCCTGCCTGCGATGAAATACACCTACGTCGCCGACGGTCGGCGGGTGGAAAAGACGGTCGAGCTCTGGCTCATGCGCGTACTCGGGGGCGAGATCGACGCTCTGCAGGAGGCGATGCGGATTGAGGTCGCAGAGGCCCGATGGCTGCCCCTCTCGCAGGCCATCGACGGGATCACACATCGAAGCGAAGTCGAGGCCCTCGCCGGCGTCGCCGAGCGACTCGCCGCTCAGGGGCCGCCGACCTCGAATTCCTGACCTGCGGCAGTCGCCGGGCGGGGTGCCGGGGTGTCGCGGGGTGTGGGTGCCGTCGTCGGCACCACAGCCGCGGTGGATGGGCGACCAACCTCGAACTCGTTGGTGGTCCGACGGCGGACCTCGGGCCGGGTGGTCTCGACCGGGGCTGATGTCGTGGGCCGCGTGACCGCGCGTGGCTTCGGCGCGCGTCGAAGGGCTGGTCGTGGCGTCGGCGTCGGCGTGGTCGCGATGGCGACCCGACGCAGCGCTTTCGGTGCGGGGGCGACCGAGCGCGCGTGAACCTCTGCGCGCGGGGCATGAGGAGCGGGCACCAGGTCGAGGGCCACCCCGCCGCTGATGGCAAGCGCACCGGCGGCGGCGCTGATCGCGATGGCGGACCCAGTCGCCTCGAGCCCCGCGAGCAGCGCCTGACGGGCCGCGGCCACCGCCGCGACGATGCTCGCCGGGTGAAGCCGCATGCTGGCAAGGGCGCGGGTGTCGCAGCGACGAACGGCCGCAATGGCGGAGGCATGGCGCTTGCTCTCGGCCAAAGCGGAGATGCCGAGTTGCGACGCGTTGTCGCCAGGGCGAAGCCCGAGCCCGTAGCGACCGCGGATCACCTGCTTCTGGGCCTGGGCGAGGTTGCCGACCAGCCGGTCGAGCTCGTGCTGGCGCGCGGGCGCGCCGAGCTTCTCCAGAACGGCCTCGTGGCCACCATCGAAGTGCAGGTCGTCCCGGTGGGTTGCCTGCATCGCGGCGGTGACGGCCCGGTGATGGGCGCTCGCGGTGCCGCGCCGCGCGCCGATGGCCTCGAGGCGCACGAACTTCGCGGTGCTCACGAGGCGCCCGACCAGTGCGGTTGCCGCCGACTCGCCGCAGAGCGCGTCGCCCTCGCCCTGCATCCGGGCGAGGGCGCGCTCCCAGACGGCGTTGACCTCGTCGGGGAGCTCCGTTCGTGAGGCGGATCGGCCGCTCGTGAGGATCCCGGAGATGAGCTTCGCGAGCTCGGGGTCGCCCGCAAGCTGATCTGCCACCTTCACCTGTTGCGCGGCCGGCCACCGGCCAAGCCAGCGGAGGGTGTCGTCGCTGACGCCATGCAGGCGTGACGTGGTGGCCGTGAGGTGTCCGTCCATGGAGCCTTCTGGGTCTCGTGATTCGCCGGGTCGAATCGAGACTAGACCTGGGTCAGGCCGTGACCTACCCGTCGGTCCGGGAGTTCTTCGGGGGTCGGGCCCCACCCTTATCGACGGGCCGAATCACGTCGTTCGAGGGGGGAGAAATCTCTCCGTGAGATTGCTCTACGAGCTGCTCATGAACCGACGTGAAGGCGCACTCAAGGATTGAACGCCCATCTCGTCGCTGGAGGCATGAATGCCACGTCCCATCCCCCGCACCACTCTTCCCGCCACGCTGACCGCACTCGTGCTTGTGAGCGTCGCGGCCGGAACCGCAACGGCGAACCCGTATCCGATTGGCCCGTCAACACCCGTCGCCGGCTTGGGGGCGACCGTCACGGACGCCGGCGGCGGCGCCTTTCGAACCGACGTGAGGGCCGGCAATCCGGTCGGCGTGGGCTACAAGTTTCAGACAGCCTTCGGCTGCTCTCGTGCAGGAACTCATCTTGAGGCGATCAGCTTCCAGGCGGTTCGCAACAGCCAGCTGAACTCCTCGATGGAGCTGCGAGTGCTCTCCAACGGGGTGCGGGTCTTTGGGGTCGCGGATTCCGACATCCCCATCGGGGGTGCGGGAAAGCACTACAGCGTCGGCGTATCGACGTGCTCGGCCGTCGTGGAGCTGAACCAGGTTGAGGCGCGCAGTACTCCGGCGCGGGTATACCACCTCGGCGGGCTGACGGCGGTCGAGCGTGATGACACCGCACCAGACCTCGGCATTCGCTCGATCACCACTGGGTGGATCACGGGCAATGGAGCCCGGGTCAACTGGGGTACCTACGACAACTACGGGGCGCTCGGCATCGAGAGCCAACGGGTCTCGGTCGCCGGCAGCCTGCGGTGGCAGGGGTACCCGGAGGACGGCGAGCACGGCGTCGATATCGGGCTCGATGGCATCGGCGACGGTGCCCACACGGTCGCGGTCGAGGTCGATGGGAGCGGTACGGCAGGAGCCACTCAGACCGGCACCCTCTGGATCGACCGTACACCGCCGGCGGTTTCTCTGAAGTTCACGCGTCTTGGACCATGGAGGGTCCGGATCGAACCCGTCGCAACGGATGCAACGTCGGGCCTCGGCCCGTGGTCGGTCACGGCGGGCGACAGGGTGCTGGCATCCAACGCCAACAACGTCTCCGACATCGATCTGCGCGATATTCAACCGGCGGGCGGTGCCTTCTCGGCAACGCTCCAGGCCTTTGATGCTGCAGGCAACGCGAACCTCGTCACCTCGAACACGGTGAACATCTCACCCCAGCTGCCGAAGGCGGCGGCTGCTCCGGCGATCAGCGGGCGGGCCAGCCGCGGCGAAACGCTCACGGGAACTCCTGGCCGCTGGACCGATCCGGTCTCGGCCGCGGCGGTGGCGACCCACCTGCAGTGGCAGCGCTGCGCAGCGGACGGAAACTCCTGCGTCGACATCCCCAACGCGACCTCGGCGACCTACACCCTCGGTGACAACGAGGTCGGCCGTACCGTGCGCGTTGAGGTCACCGCAGACGGAGCGGAGGGATCGACGGTCGCCCGCTCGTCGGTGACCACGGTGGTCACGGAGAATCGGGCTCCGATCATGACCACGCCACCCCCGGCAGCGGTGCGGCCACCGGTGATCGCGACTCCTCCGCCATCCAATCCGAATGCCAAGTTCGAGGGCATCGTCGCCTCCGACCTTGTCGTCAAGGGGTCTCGCTCGGTCGGACGCGATGGCCAAAAGCGGCAGTTTGTCCGCGTACTTGCCGGGGGCATCGTGACCGCAAGCGCCACGTTCCGACGCGACGGCGTCGGCGTGCCCGATCTCTCCATCGAGCTCATCAACCCCGTGGGCAATGTCCTCGCCCGTGGAAAGACCGATGCCGGCGGCAAGGTGACCGTGAGGGCTCCCGCGCAGGGCACCTCGGGCGAATGGCGCTTCGCCATTGACGGCCGGTTCCAGCCGGGCCTGCCGTTCATCGTGAACATCAAGGCCAAGGTTGCAGGGGTTCTGCGCCGATACGACGTGCCGGCCTTCGGTGAGCTGGTCGTTCCCGGCCGGATCGTTCCCGGCCCGTTTTCGGGCCGCAAACTCGTCCAGCTCGAGGTCTTGCTTCGGGGCCGCTGGAGCGCACGCGCCCAGACCACGACCGACAACACCGGTCACTTCGTGCTGCGCTACAAGTTCGTCCTCGGCGGCGGCTACACGGTGCCGATGCGGGTCGTGACGCCGCGCGAACGGGGATGGCCGTTCGTGCCTGCTCAGAGCCACCGGTTCGACGTCGTTGTGCGCCCGTGATCTGAGCCGCTCCTTCCCGTCACAGCGACGCGTGTGACGGGAAGGAGCCCGGCGACGGAGATGAGGTGATGATCACTTCCTCGCTGACAAGGACCCTTGTCGCTGCCGCCATCACCATTGCATTGGCCGGGGGTCGGCGGTGACGAACCTGTCGCGTCACGCACATCCGTCGACTCGGGCCCGGCGGGCGCGTTCATGCTTCCGAACTCAGGTTCCACGATCGCCGAGGCCCGCGCCCAGGGTGGAACCGAGCCAATCGTCGTGCGTGCCTTTCTCATCGTTGCCGCCGGTGGCTCTGCGCGCCTTTGCGACCTACTGGCCGAGTCTCTGCCTCCTCAGTGCGGGGAGGCGTCGGTCGCCACCACCGGCCTTCCGCCCGAGCTGCTCGACGGACTCTCCGAGGCCGCGGGCGTCCGCTTCTCCGAAGATTCGGTCCCGTTGATCGGCACGATCCGCGACAACGTCTTCATCAACGACCCCGTCGCGCTGGCCGCGGGCTAACAGCTGCGGATCAGCGTGCACAGATCGGTGCCAGGCACCGATCTGTGCACGCCCTCTCGGCGCGTTAGCCTGATCTGGCGAGTACGAGCGATCAGAAGTTCGTCCGCGTCTGCGAGCGGGCCCTCTCGGCGGCGGATGACGACGGCGACACGTACTGGAAGATCGTCACGAGGTGCAGCGTCGCGAGTCGACGCGCGTGGCGATTCTCGGCCACGGCCCGATCGGCGCACTGATCCACATCGAGCTGCGGCGCAGGTTTGACGCCGTTGAGATCGATGTCGCCGAGCCGGCGCCCGTACGCGCAGCCCTGTCGCGCAGCCTCGGTGCGAACATCGTCGCCGACGCGGCCGATCTGCCCACCGCTGGGTATGACGTGATCGAACGCCTTCATCGATGAGTTTCCCGCCGCGATCGGCCTCCTCAGCACCGACGGCCGTCGGTATACGCCCACCGGCACCGACACGATCACTCTCATCAAGCTGCCGGCAACCATCGGTCGCCAGCGTGAACATCCCGACGCCGTCAAGGTTCTGGTTCGCCCCTGACTGATCGGCAACGACCGGCGTTGTCAACATCTGGTGCCCGGCACTGGTTGTTGACGGGCATCGATTGCTGACGTCGGCCGCCGCCGTCGGGCGCCGCGGGCGTCAGTCGGCCGGCGTGCCGAGCGGTGAAGTGTCGACCACCTCGAAGTCGGCGCCGGTCAGGCGGCCCAGCTCATGGAGGTCGTCGTCGTTCCAGCCACCGCTTGGGGCGCCGGACACGTACCAAGGCGAGCCATTGTCGGCGAGGATCATCCCGTAGCGCTGCAGCGCGGTGAGCACGATCCGAGCTTGGGGCGGGAAGCTCTCGATGCGCACCGAAGCCTTCAATCGCACGCGGGCACCCATTGGCGGCAGGTTTGGATCGTTCGACTCCCCGGCCTCATGGCGGGCGGGGAAGACGTACGAAGACCGTGTTCGCGGAGCCGTGAACCGCAGAGCATGAGTGATCTCGCCGCGCCTGACCTCGTCGAACCGTGCGAGACCCGGGAAGATCGGCAGCCCTGCGGCGTCAGCCGACGTCCAACCATCGGGGCGCAGCCGATTGGAGCGCAGATCAAAGACGGCCCCTGAGCCCGCGCGCCAGTTTGATCCTCGGCGCTGCGCGGCGAACAGCTCGTAGAGCAGGCACGCGTCACGATCGACCAGGAGAATGTGCCGGTCGGAGCCGCCTTCGATTTTCGGACGCCGGGGGACGGGGTACCGCACGCGATTCGACTCGCCGGCGTAGTCGAAACCGACTCGCACGCGCGGCGTTGTGCGGCGCACCACGTTGAACGGGATGCCGTAGCGCCCGGCGTTCGAGAAGTCGGGGTGCAGGTTCGCCTCGAGGCCGATCGAGCTGACCAGGGCGGCCGAGTTACCGGCGATCGGAAGCGTGTCGATGCGCTGGTTCCACGGGCTCGAATCGGGGAACACCGGGCAGCCTGCGACCGATGGCGCCGCGGACGCGCCTGTTGCCAGGAGCGGGAACGCGGCCAAAGTGAGGAGTACCGCTCGAGTTCTCACGACGATCCGACTAACGGGAGACCGGTCGGCAGTACGCCGCCACGGTGGCGGTGGCCGGAGTTCCCGCACTCGGGCACCGCTCCTTGTGCAGCGTCATGGCCGATACCTTACGGACCCGCGTACTGGTCGCGAAACTTCAGGGACCGGGCCCGGCAGCGCCAACTCGACCGAGGGTTCTCGGAGTCAACAGAATCGTGACGCCGGACGACCTGACGGCGGAGCCCGCCGATCAGCCTCCGAAATGGCCGAAGGCGATCGACGCGACAATGCTCTGAGGGGTGTCCGCGCCTACCTCGGCGCGTGCCCCGTGAAGAGCCTTTGCTGCGTTGGCGCCTGTCGCCAGTCGTCGGTGCAGCGCGATCATCAGCGGCGTGGAATCGATATCGGGGATCGGAACGCTGCTTGCCACGACAGAGCGGCTTCCCAGGGCAAAGAGCACGCTCAGGAAACCGAGGAACTCCTCGCCCGGGAGGGCCTGCGACATGCCGGCGTCGCACGCGGCGAGCACGACCGTGGCCGGGGCCGTCTCGATCTGCTCGAGGTCGACGACGGTCAGCGGACCGTCGCTCAGAAGCAGCGACGAGAACGCGGGGTTGTCGGCCCGAAAGTCGCCATGGCAGGCGAGGTGTGCGACCCCGGTACCAGGAAGCTCTGCGAGAAGCCGGCTCACCGTCGAGGCCGGAGGCAGAAGAACCGTCGCACCCGGATGGATGCCACCGACACCCCGCGCTTCGTCGACGGCGCCGTCGAGGCCCGGTCCGGCGGCCACGACGACGCGTGTGTGGTCGGGGCGTCGATCCCGCGCGCGTCGCCACGCCGTGGCGGATGGCGCCACCGTGACCTGCCGCGCCGCGAGAGTCGGCAGCGCATGCCAGGGCACCGTTAGGAGCGCGGCGGTCGGGACCACCACGATCTCGTCACCGGCGGCCAGGCGGCGGCGAAGAGGGGCCATGACGAGGGCGTCGAGCGCGGCGAGCGAGTGGCGGGCGGCGTTACTCGCCGCATCTGCCGACGCGCGCGTCTGGGCCCGCGGAATCCGCCGCAACGCGAACAGCAACGCCTCGATCTCATGGTGTGCAGCATCGACCGGGCCCAGGGCGTGGACCCGCGTATCGCGGCGCGTAAGGGTCGCCGCCAGGAGTCGCCCGTCGATACTCGCCAGCTCGACGAGCACGCGCGGGCCGAGCGCTTCGCGGATCTCACGGGCGCTCGCGCGCCGTGACTGCGCCGCCGGCGTGGCACCGAGGGCCCTCAGGCGGCGCTGGACGCGGGCCTCGAGCAGCGACTGAGTTCGCAGCCGCTGTCGGGGGTCGTCCTCTGGCTCACGCTCGGCAAGGCGGTTGCGCGCGATCACCTCGCGAAGCTGAGCCATCGTTGCATCGACCTCAGGGTCGCTCGTGGTTCGGGTACTGACCAAAGTCGAGGCCTGTCGGCCGAGCTCCATCCAGTCGAAGACCGCGGACGGACGCCCCGATGCCATTGCCGATCGCAGGCCGAGTGATGCCAGCTCGACACCGTGGACGGACGCGCGGGCGCGCAGCTCAGCCGTCGGGATTGCGATTCGCAGGTGTTCCAGCTCGGTCAGGCCCCGCCGTGCCGATCGACGGGTCTGCGATTCGTCGCCCGCCAGCTCTGCGCTGAGCGCGCGCGCGACACGGGCCTTCAGGCGGACCAGAACGACCGAGCTGCGCCCCATCGCCGCGACCAGAGCCAGCTCGCGTTGGGCGGCCGTGACGCGGCCGAACCGTGACAGGAGCCGCGCGGTGAGCAGGTGAGCATCGACGGATTCCGACGAGAACCCGGCGTCCCTGAGCGCCGGCGCGGCGCGGCGGGCGCGTAGTAGATCGCCCGCGTCGGCCGTTTCCAAGCGGAATCTGGCCTCCACGAGAACGATGTCGGCGTGCGCCCGCCACAGCGGCCCGCGTGCGCGCGCCAGCAGGGTCGCCGCGTCTCGCGCCGCCTGCTCTGCCTGCTGTGCCGCGCCTCGGGCCAGCAGAACGCGTGCTCGAGCGAGGTGCGCCTCGCCCCGCAGCAGGGCACCGCCCACGGCGCCGAGTTCCGCAATGGCGCGGTTGGCGATCGCCTCCGCGTCGGCGAGCAGGTTGAGGGTGACGAGAACGTCGATGCGCTCCATGTAGTGCTCGGCGAGCGGAAACCCGATCTCCCGGAAGATGTTCTCGGCGTCGTCGAAGCGCCGTAGCGCCACGGCGAGTTGGCCGGCACGGGCATCGAGCATCGCCATGTTGTGAATCGAGAAGCCCAGGGTGCTGCGCCCGAGGCGGGCCGCGATGTCGGTCGCCGCCGCGAGATGTTCCCGCGCCGCGCCGAGTTGGCCCAGCTGGCCGAGGATCACCCCGAGGTTGTTGTGGGCGGTCCAGATCGTCTCGATCCCCGGTGAATCCGGGGCCGCGAGCACCTGCCGGTAGAGGTCCGATGCGTGCACCAGGTTGCCGCAGACGTCCTCGATGACGGCCGCTTGGAGGTCGATTTCGGCGGTTGACGCACCGTCGAGCAGCGCGCGGGCCCGGGCGATGTCGCGACGCGCTCGTGCTCCGTCGCCTGTTTCCAGGCGCACTGACGCGCGGGTGGCGAGGACTGCCGCCAAAAGGTCGAGCAGTTCATGCCGAGAGGCCAGGCGAACGGCGGAATCGAGCGTTCGGCGGGCCGCGTCGAGCGCGAAGACGTCGCGCTCGGCCCAGCCGCGCGCGCGCAGGGCCGCAACGAGTGCCGGCCAATCGCGGGCGCGGCGGGCCTCCGCGGCGATCGCGTCGGCATGCGCTCGGCCCTCGTGCGGTGCGTCTCTGGCCACGCGCCACGCATCCTGGGCGCGTATCAGCAGACTCGCCCGCGGCTCGGTTACCTCCGGGGATTGCAAACCGATCTCCTGTGGCGCGTAATTGCGTCAGCATCTTACGAACGGGAGGGCGAACGACATGGCCGAACCAACTTCGTCGGGCCGGCGACAGGTCGAGCTGCTCGAGGGTCGCGCGGGCCACGACTACGACAGCAAACGTATCGCCGACCGCCACGCCGAGGCCATCGACGACCCGGGCGACGGGGGCGGGATGCCGCGGGTGGCCGTCGAGGTCGTACGATCGCGCGATCGCGACCTCGGAATCGTCCGTGGCGAGATCCTCGTGCACGCCGACGACGCGCAGGAGGCCGCGAAGATCCTCGGGCCCCGCGGCTTTCGCCAGATCGACCTACGCAACGATTGCGATCTGCCGCTCACGCGCTTCGCCAGCGCGAACGCGGCGGATGGAGTTCGGGAGGCCCTCGCGACGCTCAGGGGCGCGGGGATCTCCGCGAACGCGAACCACATCATGCCGTTCTCCATGCGTGGAAAGAGCGCCGTGCCGCCGGCCGGCGCCGATCTCGCGCCGTGCGGCGGCTCGGACGAGACCGGAGCGGGCGCACGCGTCGTCGTCATCGACACGGGTATTGCCGGCGACGCCGCGGGGCGCCACGACCGTTGGCTGCACGACATCACCGTGACGGCCGCGAACACGGATCCCCTGAACCCCATCAACCGCAGACAGGGTGACGTCGACTCGTCGACCAGCCAGGCCTATCTTGACGACGCCGCCGGGCACGGGACCTTCGTGTGCGGGGTCGTGCGTCAGATCGCCCCGGGGGCGGAGGTGATCGTCATGCGGGCGCTCGACTCCGACGGGATCGGCTCGGAGGACGTCGTCGCCTGCGCCATCCACCGGGCCGGGAAGCTCGTACCCCGGCCCCACGTGATCAACCTGTCGCTGGGCCAAGAAACGCTGGACGATCGCCCGCCGGTGGCGCTCGCCGCCGCCCTCGAGCGCCTCGACCCCGAGATCATCGTTGTCGTGGCGGCCGGCAACACAGCCGACAGCGTGCCGACCTGGCCGGCGGCGTTTCGTCGCACGGTGGCCGTGGCAGGGCTACGGGACGACGGGCAACCGGCACAGAAGTGGTCGAAGTCGGGCGCGTGGATCGATGTGTCGACGTATGCGGAGGGCGTCGTCAGTACGTTCGTTGGCGGTACGAACAATCCGGCCCTTGATACCGATGGCACCCTCGATACGTTCTCCGGTGGCTCGCCGGCGGCGCAGTGGATCGGCACTTCGTTTGCGGCGCCCCGGATCAGCGGGATCATTGCCGCCGGGGTCGGCAACGGTCTGACCGCCCGCCAGGCCCTCGCAAAGCTGATGAGCACGGGCACCTACGCGCCCGGGTTCGGGGTGATGATCACCTGAGCATCGATGAGGCCGGGGGACGCGGCCGGGGGAGGCGGGTAGGATCGATTCGTGGCACCCCACGCGATCGCAACGCTTCTCACGGCCGCGGCCGCGGGCGACCAGGATGCATGGGACGCCATCGTCTCGCGCTTCGAGGGTCTGCTCTGGAGCACCGTGCGCGGTTTCCGGCTTTCCCCGGATGCCGCCGCCGACGTTATCCAGACCACCTGGTTGCGCCTCGTCGAGAATCTCGGCGACCTGCGTGAGCCCGACCGGGTGGGTGCATGGCTCGCAACGACCGTTCGTCACGAGTGTCTGCGGCACCTGAAGGTGTCGCGTCGGCTTGTTCCGACAGACGACGAAGCGGTCTTCGAGCGTGCCACCTCGGAAGCGGCCCCCGCACTCGACCAGGACCTTCTTCGCCGCGACCAGGACACCACAATGTGGCGTGCGTTTGGTCAGATTCCCGAGCGCTGCCAGCAACTCCTGCGCCTGCTGACGGTGGATCCGCCGCTGGCGTACGACGCGGTTGCCGCGGCGATCGAACGGCCGATCGGGAGTATCGGCCCGACCCGTGCCCGATGCCTGGATCAGCTGCGGCGCGCCCTCGCGCTCGAAGGATTCGTTCCGTGAAGCGGATCCATGTATCAGCGGCGGGTGGGGCGTCCTCTTCTTCAGTAATGACTACCCCCACCGCGTACCACGAGGGCCTGCCATGACCGACGCGACCGACGACGACGGCATTTTGGATGAGCTCGCCGGAATGCTCGGTCGAGTTGATCCCATCCCGCCGCAGGTAACCCTCGCGGCACGATCGGCGCTGGCATGGCGCCGCATGGACGCCGACCTTGCCGAGCTGCTGCACGACTCGGCGCTCGAGGCCGCCGCCGGTGCCGTCACCCGATCAACCGCGCGGCTGAGGGCCCTGACGTTCGAGGCTCCCTCCGGGCTGACCCTCGAGGTCGAGATCACACCGCAGGTGGATCGTCGCCTGCTGATCGGGCAGATGGTGCCGCCGGCCGCCGCCCGTCTTGTTGTGCGTCACTCCGGCGGTGCGGCAACCGTCGAGAGCGATTCCCTCGGCCGCTTCCGTGTGGAAGGTGTCCACCCGGGACCCGTCAGCCTGCGCTGCGAGCCCCTGGAGGGCGTGGCGATCGAAACGGGCTGGGTCACCATCTGATCCGACGCCGTCGTCATTCGACGGCGTCGTCGAGGATGCCCAGGCTCATCGCGACGGCCAGCTTGGCGAACTGCTGGTCGACGACCTTCAGGAAGTTGGGCTTCAGCTTCGAGTATCCCCGCCCCCCGACCGATCTCCCGCTCCGTCAGCACCATCGCGCTGATCGAAGCCAGATCGATCCCTGAACGTGTCGCCGACCTGGTCCGCAAAAAGTCTCGAGCGCCTCGCTCCGACGGGCGAGGTTTTCCCGTCGGTCGTTCCCTTCAATCCGTACGACGACGTCGCCCGCTGGTGCCTGAACGCCGCGCGCACCCCCTACTGATGTGGCCGTTTTCGTCATCGCTCGGCCCCGTTTTCGGCATCCACTGGTCGCCGAGTGCGTCCTTGAACTCGAGCAGGCGTTCAGGGCCTCGCACGACGACGGCCCCTCGGGCTACGCACTGGAGCGAAATCGGGTGAGGTCGATACGAGCTACGTTCTCGCCCACCCACCGGCCCCCGATCCCGAAAGACAAGCGATGAAGCGCGCCGGGTGTGCGGAGGTGATTTCCTCCGCCTTTGCCGGAGCCGGGGTTCTGGAGTCAGTCGACGGCGTCGTCCAGAACCCGGTTACCGGCGCGGCGCGTGGGAGGTGTCAACGGCGCTGGTGCGTCGATGATCAGCACGTCGCCGACGCCCAGGCACCTCGGGCAGGTGGTCTTCACAAGCACGCTGCGGGCGCGGTACTCGAATACACACCGCTGGCCCCAGCAGTAGCCGCAGGGGGTCCAGACGGGTTCGAAGTGGATCTGACGTGGGGGGTGGGTGGCCATGGGTTCCTCCTGGGGTTTCGTTGTGGGGAAGTGGCTACGCCGCGAGAAGGGCCGGGCGAACGGTCGACGCCGAGCGCGCGGCGGTACGGGGTACGAGCTGCTCGTAGACGGCGCGGGTCAGCGCCCCGGGGGCGGTGCCCAGTTCACGGTCGAGGATCTCCTCGCATGAGCGGTAGTGCTTGACGGCCCGTGATTCTTGACCGACCGCCGCGTAGCACTGCATCAGGCGTCGGTGGATGTCTTCGCGGTAGGGCGCGCGGGTGAGCAACTCGTCGCACGTCGCCGCGCAGGCTTCGTGGTCGTCGAGCTGCAATTGGCACTCCGACAACCGGTCGAGTACGCGCAGAAGGGTGCCCTCGGTTGCCAGGCGCAGCGGGCAGATCCAGTTCTCATAGCGTTCTTCGACAAAGAGATCGTCGCCGTACAATGCGACGGCCGAGCGATAGCTGTCGGCGGCGGCCCGGATATCCCCGGCGGCGGTCCGCGCATCTGCCTGGCGTGCGAACGCCTGGAAGTCGTGCCAGTCGACCTGCAGATCAAGCCCAGGGGCAAGCTGGTACGCCTCCGAGCGAAACACGACGAACGGCCGGCTGCCGAGGGCGTCGCGCAGTGGGCGGCGCAGGTGGGAGAGAGCCACGTTGAGGCAGTTGCGCCCTTTCTCGGGTGCGGAGCCGGGCCAGAAGGCTTCGATCAGCTCGTCGCGCATCACCGGGCGGTCACGGTGGGCCAGCAGATACATGAACACCAACCTCGACCGGCGCGGCCAGTCGACGCGAACACCATTCAGCGTGACGGTCGTCGCTCCGAGGCAGCGCACCGCGATTCGGGCGCGGTGAGTGTCGGTTTCGGCCGCCTGCGCGGGTTCCATGCTGGCGAGTAGTGCGCCGAGGCGCCCACCGATTCTCAGCACGGCAAGCTCGGCGGGGTCGTCCGGCCGAACGCGGCCGAGCGTTTCGATCAGTCGCTCGCAGGCGCGGTAGATCGCGAGGGACGACGCGGCGTCGGCGAGCTCTGCGTGGGTGTCCATGACGGTGAGGCCTCCAGTGAAATTGCGGGCACGCAATCTCGACAGAGACCGAACCGGCGCTCCTGATACCTCAGATGTGGGGAAGAGCCCTCAAACGGGACGCAGGATCAGTGGATCCGCAGCGTGCTGTGCCGTGCGAGGGTGTCGAAGTTCCGATCGGCTTGGAGAACGTCGAGCCTCGTCCGGATGGCGATTGCGGCGATAAGGCAATCGTTGAGCGCCCGGATCGTCTGTCCCGCCCGTCGGCATTCTCGGTAGAGAACGGCGCCCTGCTCGAAGTCGTCGAGCCCGATCGTCGGCACGAACTCGCACTCGCCCACGAGCCGACGAAGCGCGACCGCATGGGCCTCGTCTCCAGCCCCCGCCAATACCTCCATGACGATGACCTCGTCGTGTGAGCGGTTCCTTCATCGCTCAGCAGCGCACGGACGGTCAGGTGCACGTCACTACCCGTCGCACGTAGGTACTCGACCCACGCCGAGGTATCGACGAGCGTCACTCGGGAATTGGTGGAGTGGTCTGACGCATCGCGTCAAGGTCTCCTTCCCAGCCGGAACCCTCCATCGCGAGAACTTCTTCGCGTGTCATCGCAATCGCCAACCAGTCGGCGCAGAGCAAAGTCGACCGCTGCCCTTTTCGAGTCAAGGCGATAGCGCTTCATGGTTTCGGCCACGAGAGCATCATCGATATCGATGTTCGTTCGGGTCATGGCACCAGGCGTACACCACGTGGTGTAGTTGCCCTATGGCATTGCGGGACCTACCGGGAGTCGGAGGCATCGCCCCCCGGTTTCACTGGTCAGCCCTCCGGGTCGGGTGGCCCATCTCGGCAAGCACGACCCGGAAGGCATCGAGGACGGCGGGGTCCTCGATGGTGGGTGGCATGCGCCAGGCCTCGCCGTCGGCCATTGCCCGAATCGTTCCGCGCAGCACCTTGCCCGAGCGGGTCTTCGGCAAGGCGCCCACCACCCGCGCATCCTTGAAGGCGGCCACCGGGCCGATCTGATCGCGGACCCTTGCCACCAACTCGGCGGTCACATCGCCGTCGGGGCGCTCGACGCCGGCTTTCATCACCACGAAGCCCACGGGCACCTGCCCCTTCAGGGGGTCGGCCACGCCGACAACGGCGCATTCGGCGACGTCCGGGTGGGAGGCGAGGACCTCCTCAATCGCCCCCGTCGAGAGGCGGTGGCCGGCGGTATTGATGACGTCATCCATGCGGCTCATCACGAAGATGTCGCCGTCGTCGTCGATGAAGCCCGCGTCGGAGGTCATGTAGAAGCCGGGGTGTTGTGACAGGTACGCCTCGATCCAGCGCTCGTCGCTGCCCCACAGGGTGGGTGCGCAACCGGGTGGCAGCGGGAGGGCGAGACACACGGCGCCGATCTCGCCGGGCGGTGCGTCGTCGCCGCCCTCATTCAGCACGCGGACGTCGTAACCGGGCACAGCGCGGCCCGGCGAGCCAGGTTTCACCGGAAGCAGCTCGAGGCCCATGCAGTGCGAGATGGCCGGCCAGCCGGTCTCGGTCTGCCACCAGTTGTCGATCACGGGGCGCTCGAGAAGGCGCTGCGCCCAGTGCAGGGTGTCAGGGTCGCAACGCTCCCCGGCGAGAAAGAGCGCCCGCACGGCGGAAAGGTCGTACCGGGCGGCCCCTTCGCCCGCCGGGTCTACGCGCTTGATGGCGCGGACCGCCGTCGGTGCGGTAAACATCACGCTGACGTTGTGATCGGCGCAGACGCGCCAGAAGGCTGCCGCATCGGGTGTGCCGACCGGCTTGCCCTCGTAAAGGACCGTCGTACAGCCGGCGAGAAGGGGGGCGTAGACGATGTAGGAGTGGCCGACCACCCACCCGATATCCGAGGCCGCCCAGTAGGTCTCGCCGGGGCGGGCCCCGAAGACGTTCTCCATCGACCAGCGCAGCGCGACCGCGTGGCCGCCGTTATCGCGCACGATCCCCTTGGGCCGGCCCGTCGTGCCCGACGTGTAGAGAATGTAGAGGGGGTCGGTGGCGTCGACCGGTACCGGCTCGTGGGGCGCGGCGCCGGAGAGGGCGTCATCCCAGGTGATGTCGCGGCCGGCCACCAGGGAGGCCTCCCGTTCCGGACGCTGAAGGACGACGCAGTGCGCGGGTGGGCTGGCGCAGAGCGCGAGCGCTCGGTCGAGAAGCGGCGAGTACTCAACCATGTGCGTCGGCTCGATACCGCACGACGCCGAGACGACGAGGGCGGGTTGTGAGTCGTCGATGCGCGATGCGAGTTCCTTGGCGGCGAAGCCTCCGAAGACCACCGAGTGAATGGCGCCGAGCCGCGCGCAGGCCAGCATCGCCATGATCGCCTCGGGCACCATCGGCATGTAGATGATCACTCGGTCACCGCGGCCGACCCCGAGTCGGGCGAAGGCTCCGGCGACTCGTGCCGTCGCGTCGCGAAGCTCCCGATAGGTGAAGCGGCGCACCGTTTCGGTGACGGGACTGTCGTAGATCAGGGCGAGCTGATCGGCGCGACCGTCGCGTACGTGCCGGTCGAGCGCGTTGTGGCATGTGTTGAGCTGCCCGCCCGGGAACCAGCGGTGAAAGGGGGCGCGCGAGGAGTCGAGCACGGCGTCGGGCTCTCGGTACCAGTCGAGGGCGGTGGCGGCCGCGGCCCAGAAGGCCTGAGGATCGGCCATCCAACGGTCGTAGGTCTCCTGGTACGCGCCCACCCTCGGCTCCCTGTGTCGGTCGGGCCCACCGGACCGCCGCCCGCCGCCGCGACCTTACGCCGTGCGAGGCCGGTCAGCCGCCCAGCGTGCCAGGCCCGGCACCGATGGCGGAGATTCGTGCTGCTTCGCGTCACAGGGCACGGACGATCGCCGCATCCCACTTTGGTACCATCAGGGTATGAGTAAGCAGATTGCCGTCCGACTCCCCGACGACATGGTCGAATTCGTGGATCAGTTGGTGTCTGCGGGGAAGGCGAAGAGCCGCGCCGCGGTCATGACCCAGGCGCTCGACCGCGAGCGCCGCCGACAGATGACGGCTCGCGACGCCACCATCCTGGCTCAGTGTGGGGGAGATCCCGACATGGATCGCCTCGCGGAGCACGCCGTCCGCGTCCCGCTCGATCTCGAGTAGTGCGCCCGGTTCATACGGCGCAACTCGACACGGTTCGACCGGTGCTCGTCCTCACCCGCGAGCTCGTGCGCCCCTACCTCAACCGGGTAACGGTGGCCCCGATTACGACGAACGCTCGAGGTCTTTCCACCGAGGTGGCCGTCGGTGCCGAGAATGGCCTCGACGCGGGGTCTGTCGTCAGCTGCGACAACATCGCGACCGTCCCGGTCAGTGCCCTTGGCCCCCAGATTGGAGTTCTCTTCCCCGCTCAGGAGGCCGCGCTGGCAGATGCCATTTCCGCGGCTTTCGATCTGGACTGACGTGCGCTCCCGCAGCGGCGGTTTCGGCTCCTCTGCGCGGGGGAACATCCGTGGCAGGTCCGCGGGTCGGGCCACCTGCCATCCGCGGAAAAGGATGTTTCATGGTCGTTCCCTTCGCTCACATCGCGTGTTGTGTCGAGCACGAGTCGACGGCTTCGACCGAGGTGCTGGCGGCCGGCCGGGCGCTGCGCGCATCCGGGGCCGGCGAGCTGTCGCTGGTCCATGTCACCCAGCAGCCGATGGTCTACCCGGGCGTGCCGGGGTGGGGTCTTTCGTCGTGGAACGTCGATCCGGCTGACCTCGATGCCGCGGCCCAGACATGGCTGAAGGGGATCACCGCGTCGGGTGAGAAATCCGTCGTACTCGGCGGCTATCCACCGGCGACCGTATGCGATTGGGCTGGCCCCGCCGGGGTCGATCTGATCGTCATCGCCGTTACCCGGGGCATGGTCGAGCGCGCCTTCTTGGGAAGCTTCGCCTCGTACATGGCGCACAACGCGCCGTGCCCCGTGCTGATGGTCCGGCCGATCCCCAAGTAATCCTGTTCACATAACGGGCCTTGCGGTGCGTGCTGCGAGTTGGCATCCTCGGCATGCGCGGTGAGCACTTAGCCGCGCGGATATCGAGTCCGCCCTGACACCCGCGGACGACCCCTCACCGAGGAGAGTCGTGTGCAATGTCTGAGGCCCTCGTGGTTTCCCGTTCTTCCGCGCTGACCGACATGGATGCTTCGGTAGCTTTCACGGCGGTCGTTGAAGAGTTCGCAAACGGTGACGTGGTCGTCGTCGTCCGCGGTGAGCTCGACCTGGCGACACGCGATCAGCTGTGCCGGGCGCTGGACGACGCGCGCTCCCGCGGGACGCTTGTCGAGATCGACCTCAGCGGGCTGACGTTCATGGATGTCACGGCCGCCCAAGTCGTACTCGATGCGAGCAATGAAATCGGCTCGGCGCCGCCGATCACCGTCATCCGTGTCGGGCGCATCGCGGCACGCCTGCTGAGGCTCGCGCATGTCGAGCATCGGCTGATGCTGCGACCGCCGCGCGAGCAGGAACCGGCGCAATAGGCGTGACCGGTTCAGTGGCGCCTAGAGTAAGGCTCCACCGGCCCAATGAGAAAGACGTTCCGTGCACATCGACCCGGATTCCCTCACGATGAGTCTGGCCGCCCTTGGATCCCGCGGTCTGTCGCCCGACGATGACGTCCCCGCGGGCCTCCTGCACGTCGTCAGAGCGGCGGCGGAGATCTTTCAGGTGACCGGGGTCGGTCTGATGCTCGTGGCACCTGATCAGGAACTGCGGTACGTGGCGGCGAGTGACGAACGGGCCCGTGCACTTGAACTCGGCCAGGAGGCCGCGGGCGACGGCCCGTGTGTTGCGGCGTTCGTGAACGAGGAGATCGTTCGCTGTGTCGACCTGGCGACCGATCCCCGCTGGCCGGTGCTCGGGCCCCATCTGGCTGAGAAGGGGATCCGTGCGGTGCTCGGAGTGCCGACGCGTCTGGGCGGCAGCGCCGTGGGCTCTCTCAACTCGTACGTCGACGAACCGCACGAGTGGGACGAGGGCGATGTCGAGGCGATCGCCGCGTACAACCGGGTGATCGAAGCCCAGCTCGCCTCGGCACTGGCGGCGCACCGCCAGAACGAACTTGTCGAGCAGCTCGAGCAGGCACTGTCGAATCGTGTGCAGATCGAGCGGGCGATCGGGGTGCTGATCGCCCGCGAGGGGCTGGATGCAGTGGCGGCGTTCAACCGGCTGCGACGGGCGGCCCGTCGCGAACGGCGGCGCGTTGCCGATGTCGCGGCGGAGGTTGTGGCCGGCCGCGATCTTGCTTTCGACGCACCGGTGCCCCACGTTGTCTGAGCCGACGCCGAGGTACGAATCCGATGACCGGATCAGCTCGAGCGCGCGGGTAGGGGTGATGGTGAATCCCGATGCGGGCAGCGACGATCGACCCGATCTGCCCGAACGTGTCGTCGTCGAGGAGATGTCCGAGACGGTCGAACTCGCCGACGCCTTTCGAGATCTCGTCGCCGGGGGTGCATCCGTGATCGGGGTCGTGGGAGGGGATGGAAGCACGGGGTGCGCCGCCGGCGTTGCGGCCGACCTCGATGTGGCGCTCTGGCCGATCCCTGGCGGCACCCTCAACCACTTCAGCCGTGCGCTGCGGGTCGAGACGTTCGACGACGCCATCCAGGCCCTGGAGACCGGCCATACGCGACGCGTCGATCTCGGCGACGCCGGTGGGGTCCCATTCGTCAACAACGCGTCGATCGGCATGTACGGCGATCTGGTTCGGCATCGCGAACGGCTCGAGGATCGCCTGCCGGTGGGTAAGTGGATGTGCGCCGGCCTGGCGACCGTGCGAACGGTGGCATCCGCATGCGCGCTGTCTATCGAGATCGATGGCCGCTCGGAGCGGGTCTTCATGGTGTTCGTCGGTAACAATCGCTACGACGGCATCGGTCAGGGAACGCGTCGGCGTCTCGACGAGGGGCTCCTCGACGTGGTGGTTCTGTGCGCCCCGCGAAAGCTTCCGCGACTCACGCTGATGGCCCTCGCCGCGACCGGCCGATTCACTCGTTCACGTTTCGTGAAACGCACGTCACAGGCGCAGGTTCGCGTGCGTGTCGCCGAGTCGACGTCGTTGGCCTTCGACGGTGAAGCCCGCCCGATCACCGGTGAGGTGCTCTTTCGATCGCGTGAGGCCGCACTCCGGGTTGTTGCGCCATCGACGGACTCGTGACACGGCCCGATCGCCGCGCGCAGCTTGTCACCGAGCACATGCCGCTGGTGCGATCACTTGCCCGGCGCTACGCGGGTCGCGGTGAACCACTCGATGACCTCGTCCAGGTCGGTGCCATCGGCATGCTGAAAGCGATCGACCGGTTCGACCCGGCGGTGGGCAGCGACTTCCGTGCTTTCGCGACGCCCGCGATCCTCGGCGAGATACGACGCCACTTCCGGGATCGTACGTGGGTGCTGAAGGTGCCACGCACGGTGAAAGACGCCTACGTCGCGGTCGCACAGGCGATCAGTGTTCTCAGCGCCGAGCTCGGCCGTAGCCCGACCGTTGCCCAGATCGTCGCGTTCTCGGGGTTGAGTGAGGATCTCGTGTTGGACGCGCTCGCCGCGGGCTCGGCGTATCGGCCGACGTCGCTGGCGGGCACGGGAGGCGACGATGGCGACATCGAGCTCCCGGTTGACGACGAAGAGTTTGGGCGCGCGCTCGACCGTGCCACCTTCGGGGCCTCGATCTCCGGTCTTTCCGAGCGCCAGCGCCGCGTGCTGACCCTTCGGTTTGTCGATGACCTCACGCAGTCTCAGATTGCCGACCGATTGGGTATCTCCCAGATGCACGTATCGCGGCTCCTGCGCGCGAGTCTCGAGCGGATGCGCGGGGAGCTCGCCGGATGAGCGGGTGCGGCAATCATGAGTGCGCGGTACGCGAGCAGGAGGCGAGGCGATGAGCGACACACAGCAGGCCCGACGCATCGGTGGAAAGCGATGAGTGCTGCAACGGTGCTCGACATCCCCGTCGGCCCGATGATCGGCCCCGTTCTCGGACGCGTCGTGAGGTTCCACTGCGCGCGCGCCGACCTCGAGATCGACCGGCTCTCGGACGCGGTATTGATCACCGATGCCCTCGCCGCGGGCATCGAGAACGTCGCCATCGGCGGTCGTATTCGTTTCGTCGTCGAGGCCCACAGCGGGTGTGTCGGGCTGAATGTCGGGCCACTCGTCGTTGGCGGTGCCCAGAGTTTCATCGACGGGAGCGCGTTCGATCATCTTGGTCCGGTGCTCAGCACGCTTGCTGATACGTTCGAGCCGCACGTCGGGTCCGACGGAGATCACCTGACAATCGAGATTCGCAGCCGACATCGCGGATGACGAGTTCCGGGCCCGGAGACTTCGCCCGCGAACTGGTGCGTCGTGCACGTCACGACCAGGTCGTGGCCGACACCGCCGCCGGGCTGGCATTTCGCGCGATGCTCGCGCTTTTCCCGGCGCTGATCGTTGTCGTGGCGGCGTTCGGGTGGTTCGCCGATCCTGCGGACATCGACGATCTTGCGCGACAGCTCGACGGGGTGGTCCCCGCGGATGTCATCTCGGTCGTGACACGCGCCCTGCGGGACCTGCTGGCAGCGCGGCAGGGCGCCGGTGTTCTTGGCCTTGTGGGCGTGGCGATCGCGGCCTGGTCGGCGACATCAGGGATGCTCGCGCTTGTCCGTGGGCTCAATCGGGTCGACGGGCTCGCGGAGACCCGTGGGTTTGTCCGGCTGCGGTTGGTCGGCCTCGGGCTGACCCTCGGCATGCTGGTGACGGGAGTTCTGCTGGTGGTCCTCGTCGTCGCCGGGGCCCCCGCATCGGCCTTCGCGGCTGACGTGTTCGGCAGCTCCGGCGTTCTGCAAATCGTTCTGTGGTGCGTTCAGTGGCTCCTCGCCCTTGCCGTCGGAGTGGGCTGCCTGTGGTTGGTTTACCGCTACGGGCCGTGCGGGCGGGACGCCCATGCACCCGCCCTTCCCGGCGCCGTCGCGGCGACCGCCGTCTGGCTCGTGGCATCGGGCCTGTTCTCGATCTACGTCGCGCTGTTTGCGAGCTACAACCGCACGTACGGCGCGCTCGGCGCGGCGGCGATACTCGTGACGTGGCTCAACGTCTGCGCTGCGGCGGTGCTCGTCGGGGCCATCGTGAACGCCATGGTGGCCGACGATCCGGCGCGAGATCACGCAGAAGCCCCGCACGATGTTTGGTCGTCGGGTGGGATCGGGAATACCCCGCCCAGCCCAACGAACATGGGAGGCCCTGCCCGATGACCATGCCCCGCATCCACGCCGCGCAAACCACGACATATCTCGATGAGCCGATCCGGACATCGCTCCGCCAGGTGAGTGACGCGGAGCGCGAACAACTGATCATCGACCACATGAACCTCGTCACGAACCTCGCCCGCCGCTACGCAAATCGCGGCGAAGACCTCGACGACCTCACCCAGGTCGGCATGATCGGCCTCACAAAGGCGGCGGCGCGGTTCGACCCGGCTCGCGGCGACGTGTTTGCGCGCTTCGCGATCCCGACCATCCTCGGCGAAATCCGCCGCCACTTCCGTGACTGCACCTGGGCGGTCCACCTGCCCCGCGGGTTGAAAGAGGCGAACCTCGCCGTCAACGCCGCGGTGCGTCGCCTCACCGCCGACACGGGCCGTACGCCGAAGGTCGCCGATCTCGCCGGCGACCTTGGATGGAGTGAGGCCGAGGTCTTGGATGCCCTCGAGGCCAACGATGCCTATCGGGCCACGTCATTCTCTCGTCCCGCGGGGGACGAATCGGCCGAGCAGACGCTCGAGCCGCCGTGCCTCGACCCGGGCTTCGCCGAGGCCGAGATGCGCGCGGTCATCGACGGCCCCGTTCGCCGTCTGCCGGCCCGCCAGCAGGTCGTTCTGCACCTGTACTTCCGCAAAGGCATGACCCAAAGCGAGATCGCAAAGATCCTCGGGGTCTCTCAGATGCATGTGTCACGCATCATGCGTGCCGGGCTCGATCGGCTCCGCAACGGCGTTGGCGACCCACCGCCGCAGACCTCGGAATCGATTGGGCGTCGCGGCGGCCGTCGGCGTACGAAGTAGGGTGGGGGCGTGACGCATGACGAGACGCCAGATCCGGGATCTCCCCTTCGCGTCACGCGGTCGCAGAGCGACTACGCGACGGTCATCGCGCCAGTCGGCGAGATCGATATATCCACCATCGGGCTGCTGAACGTCGAGATCGCCGCCGCCACGGGCACACCCGAGCGCCCGCTCGTCGTCGATCTCGAGGGCGTTTCCTTCATGGATTCCACGGGTCTGCGCACGCTTGTCGAAGCCGCGAACGGCGCGGCCCGGCGGGCGCAGGCCTTCGCCGTCTTTCGCGTGCCGCCCGCGGTCAGACGGGTGCTCCAGATCACCAAGCTCGAGGCCCACTTCCACGAGGTCGCCGATCTCGAGCCAGCGACCCTCACCGCGATTCGCCCCCCGGATACCCCATAGACCCCGCCGAGCCTCTCCGCGTCGCGGTTACCGCCTCGGCCGACAGCGTGCCGGTCGTGCGACATGCCCTGATTGGCGTTGCGGAGGTTGCCGGCCTGTCGGCACTTCTGACCAAGGACGTCGAGATCGCGGTCACCGAGGCGTGCACAAACGCGGTGCTGCATGCCTACGGCAACGGCGCCGGGGTGATCGATGTCGCTGCCTGGCTGGGTGAGCGGCAGCTGGTCGTCGTTGTACGTGACCACGGCCGGGGAGTCAGTGCCCCCTCGAACAACCGCGACGGCCTCGGCCTCGGCATTCCTCTCATGGAGGGCCTGGCCAACCAGGTGACGATCCGAGAACCCGAAGATGGCGGTACCGAGGTTCGCCTCACGTTCCTTCGCGAGACGGACCCCACACCCGCCTGAGGCGTTAGCGCACCTGCGGGGTCTGAGCCGGGTGGCCCGCCTGGTCTGCACCGCTCACGGGAGGTTCCGGGGGCTGTGGCGGCTGGCGGACGGATGCGCCGACCGCGATGGTCAGCGCGACGACGATGAACAGCAGCGAGACGTAGCTCGGGATGCCGATGACGTCTGCCAGCACCATCTTCAGCCCGACGAAGATGAGCACCGCGGCCAGGCCGTACGGCAGGTACTGAAACCGGGTGATCATCCCTGCCAGGACGAAGTAGAGGGAACCGAGCCCGAGGAGCGAGAAGGCGTTCGCCGCGAAGACGATGAACGTATCGTTCGTGACGGCGAAGATCGCGGGTATCGAATCGACCGCGAAGACGAGGTCGAAGGCGGCGATCAGGATCAGCCCGGCGAGTAGCGGGGTGGCGTGCCGGCGGCCATCCTGCCAGACGGTCAGGCGGTCGCCGTCGTAGTGGTACGTGATCGGCAAGAAACGTTTGAGCAGTGCCAGGGCCGGGTTCTTTTCTGGGTGGATCTCGACTTCGGGTTTGCGCGCCATGCGGATGCCGGTCAGCACCAGGAACGCCCCGAAGACGTAGATCGTGAAGTGGAATGTATCGAGCAAGGTGGCGCCGACGAGGATGAAGCCACCCCGGAGTACCACCGCACCGACGATCCCCCAGAAGATCACGCGCCGCTGTGACTCCGCCGGCACGGCGAAGTAGCCGAGGATCAGCGCGAAGACGAAGAGATTGTCGATCGAGAGCGATTTCTCGATCAGGAAACCGGTCAGGTACTCGGTGGCCGGGCCGCCCCCCTGCCAGGCCCACAGCAGGCCAGCGAACGCGACGCCCAGTGCGCTCCACCCGATGCTCCAGATGACGGCGCGGCGGACGGGGATGATCTCGCCCCGCCCGCCGAACGCCACAAGGTCGACAACGAGCATCGCAACGACGAACACGCCGAACGCCGCCCACATCCACAGCTCGATTTCCATACGGCCTTAGACGATACCCGGCTGGCCCGCAGCGGGCGGGTCAGACGCGGGAAACGTGTCGGCGAGCGTCGAATCAATGGTGTCGAGCCGGAGCTCGCGTTCAGCCTGACCGATCGCCCGCGCGCGAGCGGATCGAACGTCGGGGTCGGTCACGTGGGCGACGATCGCGCCGTCGTGCCGATGCATGACCGTGCATACCCCGGCTCCGTCGACCACATCGATGCCCAGCTCGCGCAACCGTTGCGCGCGCTGCTCGAGTTCGTCGGTCGTCGCCACGGCGCTTAGTACCACTTGCCCTTGGCGAAGCCGCCGAATGCGACGAGCCCGACCACGGCGATGATGATGCCCCAGAGAAGGGGTCCGAAGATCGCGACCGCGGCCCCGACGACGACGAGAATTCCACCGAGCCCGATACCGCCGAGGCTTCCGCCCTTGCTACCCGTTGATGCCATGTCGAGCTGCCTTTCGTGTCAATTGTGAGCGCGCGTGGTTACGAGCGCCGGATACCCATGCGACCGGCGACCTCATCGATGCTGAGCTGACCGGTGAGAACCCGGGCAATGAGGTAGCCGACGATCCCGACGAGGGCGACGAGGACCATGTCGCCGAATCCCCAGATGACCCACACGAACCCGAGCCAGAGGCCCGTCGCGAGGCCGATGAGATGCGCCGTTGCCATGGTCATGCCACCTTTCGTTGTGGTGAAGGCGCCTTTGCGGGGCGCACGTCTAGGTCAACATCTACCCGGAGAGGCTCGCGTCCAATCACGATGGCGAGGCTTCGTGCGATGCGGTCGCAAACTTCGCGCCCGGCCACCACGAGATCGCGGTCGGCGCCGCCTCGTACGCGCAGTGCGACGGTGGGCTCGTTGTCGAGGTTCAGATCGTCGACGTGCGCGGACGAGACTCCATCCGTCGTCGCTGCGTCGTGTTCGAGTGCACGGCGCAGCGCTTTCGTGCGCAGGGTGGTGCTGCCGCGGTCTGACTGCTCGATGACGATCATGCGGGTATCGCGTGCACTTCGGGGGGGCAGCAGCTCACGCACGACGATCGCGAGGGCCAGCACGGCAACGACGAGGCTCGCTGCGGCAAGGAGCCACAGTTGCGCATCCGTCCACGTGGTGCTGTTCCACCAGTCCCACACGTCGCGCTGACGGACCAGGCCGTTCAGCCGATTCGCCGAGATCCAGCTTTGGGAGTACGCGAAACCGGCGATGCCGACCATGAGCGTGGCGATGCCGATCACCGTGAGGACGATACGGTTGAAGATGTTCATTGCACCCGCCCCTCGGGCGAACGCGGGTCGATTCGCAGGCGCCCGGGTTCGAGCCCGATGCGCGTGATCTGCGCCGCGACGTTCGCGCGGGCGCGGCTGAGCTCGTCGTCCTGCCACGGTCGGGATGCACGTGGTCGATCCGTGACCTCCACGCTCTGGCCGCGCACGCGAACCCGTGCATTCGAGCGGCTGACCCACGGTTCTGCGCCAAGGCGCGCCCGCACCAGGGGAGCAACGCCCCGCGTGCGGAGGCGTACGTCGCCACGCGACGATGAGTCGACGACGACGGTGCCCGGCCCACGCGAGCGCCCGAGGCCCAACGCAAGGAGGATGATCCCGATGACGATCACGGCGAGCCAGAGGCCCGTCTGCGCGAGGTCGCTGGGGTTCCACGCCGTGAGGGTCTGCCAGCGGGCCGGGTAGTCGAGGGGCAGGAGGTGGCCGTCGCGTCCGGCGATGCGGGCGACCGCCTCGATTGCGGTCCACGCCGCGGCGACGGCGAGGGCGCCGAAAATGACAAAGCAGGCCACGCGGTCGGTGAACGCGTGGATCATGCGGCGTCTTCGACCGTCTCGACCGTGATCCGCAGCACCGTTCGGGTTCCCGATACGGGAACCTCCACGGTGCGCGGGTTACGGTCACGCATCGGCGGTGCCTCGCGAAGCGGCGCGACCGATAGGGGCGGTGGCTCGGTAGCTCGAATCGACGGTGCCCCGGCATCGGTGGCGATGTCCGTGAACCGGATCTGCACGGTGGCGGCGGGGTACCCGCACTCGGTGCACACACGCTGCGCCGCACCGCGTGCGGCCGACCCGGCATCGGGTAGCCGGACACCGTCACGGGCGACGAGATCGAGCGCCACCTCGAGATCGCCGGCCGTCGTCGTGTGCACGGCGGCGCCGAGGACCATTCCCCCCGGCCCCGCTGTGCACAGCCTGCTTTTCGGGTCGAGGCCCGCGACGCCCGCAAAGGAGCGCAGGGAGGTCTCGAGCCGCCCGGCGATCTCAAGCGGTGGTGAGTGCGCCAGCACGGGTACTACTCGACCCGCGATGTGTTTTCGCGCGCCTTCTGCGCTTTTTCGGCCTCTTTGCGTCGCTCGTCCTCGGCGAAGAACAGGTCGGAGATCTCGAGGTTGACCTCTTTGACCTTCAGGCCGGTGATGAACTCGAGGCGGTCGATCACGTTGTCGCGAACCGCCGTGGCGAGCTGGGGGATGCTGACTCCGTAGTCGACGACGAGGTCGAGGTCGACGATCGCCTCTTTCTCCCCAACTTCCACCGACGCACCCGCGCCGCGCGTATCGAGGCCGGGTGTGAAGCGGCGCAGCTGCCCACCGATACCGCCCGACAGCTCGTGGACTCCTCGGACCTCACGTGCTGCCATCTCGGCGACCTTGCTGACCACATCATCGGAGATGCTCGTCGAGCCGTGGTCGGTAATGAGCCCACCCGGCGAAGGTGGGGATGACGGCCGGCTGCTCGTCGCGGGGAGGTTCTCTGTTGCTGTCGTGCTCATTGACGGTGTCCTTTCATCTGCTGGGGGTCGGCCGACTGCCTATTTGCGGAAGGCGTCTTTGATGTCGTCGACCGCGTCACCGATCTTGTCCTTGGCCTGGTCGACCTTGCCGGATGCCTGCTCGGCTCGGCCTTCATCGCGCTGCTCGTCGTCGTTGCGGATCTCGCCGATCTTTTCCTTGGCCTTGCCCTTCATCTCTTCCATCTTTCCATCAGCCATGTCGGCCTCCTCGTGATAGTCGTTTGGTGAGGCGTCAGTACCCATCCGACCTGGCGCCGAAACATCTCTCGCGTCGTCGGCGGCCGCCGGGCACGTTTGCCGTCTTCTGCGGGTGGGAATAGGACATGCAGTGCCAGCCATCACGAGGGACCGCATGTCCACCTCCCCGAAGCCCGGTTCTGCCGTCAGCGACGAGTTGGTCGTGTGGCTACGTGACGTCCTCGCTCTCGAGCATTCCAGCGCTCGGAATCTCGCCCATCTTCGACGGCTGACCAGCGACGAGAAACTGCGGATGAGAATCGAGCGCTACGAGCTGCAGACGCGGCAGCAGATCGAGCGACTCGTCGCGTGTCTGGCCGAGCACGACGCCGCGCCGTCATTGATCGAGGGTGCCGCTGCCCGCGCTCGAGATGCGGTGCAGTGGTTGTCGGACACCGCGCAGCGAGACACCTCCGCCTCGGCCCTGCGCGACCTTGTGAGCGTTGCGCACGCCAAGATGAGCACCTACGAGATTCTCACCCGGCTCGCGACCTTGGTCGGGGACGACACGACGCTCGAGCTCGCCCGGTCGATCGTTTCTGAAGAGCGCGCGATGGCGCGCTTCCTCGACGACTTCTGGGATGTCGCCGTCGAAGAAACCCTCCGCAGCTCGGGTGCAGTGCGCTAGGCGTCGGCGCCCGGTTCGGGGCCGCCCGGCTCCGAACCCTTGACGACCGGGGCATCTTCCTGGCCGTCCTGGTCAGGCGGGATGTCGCGTGTGTAGTGCTTTGCGGGGGCGTAGAGCCCCGCGTCGTCGGGAGTGTCGGTCTTCGGAGGATCCAGTTTGTCGGGCATGCCGGCGTTCCTTCGGCTTCGGTGTGGAATCCAGACGGCGGGGCCAGGGTAGGTCGTGGGGGACGCCCCGACCCCGCCGTACTGCGCGGTTCGCGATGACGTAGGTCGCCGCGTCGCTGAATGGCGCGATACCCCCCGTGCCCGCGCGTCAAACGTCGGGCGGCAACCACCCGCGTTTCATCGCTCGCACACCGGGAACACTCCCATGGAATCCGACAACGAGGAGACGTCATGGCGACGACATCAGCGGGGATACTGGACGAGGCGAGCACCTCTGAACGCACTGAGATCGTCGAGTTGCTGACGACCGCCTACTGGATGGAGATGGAGACGGTGATGAGCTACATCGCCAATTCCGTGAACCCCGACGGCGTCCGTGCCCAGGAAATCATTGAGTCTCTTCGCGAGGACATCGTCGAAGAGCTCGGCCACGCCCAGCAGTTCGCGGTGCGGATCAAGGAGCTGTACGGCGTCGTCCCCGGGTCGATGGACTTCCACGCCTCACAGAGCTACCTGCAGCCGCCCGAGCACCAGACCGACATCGTGCACGTGATCAAGGGAGTCATCGCCGCCGAGACCGGGGCGATCGCCCACTACGAGACGATCATCGCCGCGACGGCCGAGTCGGACCCCGTCACCAACGACATGGTCATCGCGATCCTGCGCGACGAGCAAAAACACCGTCGCCTGTTCGAGGGCTTCCTTCGCGAGTACGAAGCCGAAGGACGCGGGTAGCCGCCGGGGAGGGGGGAGGCACGGCCATCGCCGGGGAGAATGAGAGGCCAGAACGTGACGAGACCAGCATCGAGCGACACGACCGTCAGCTCAACGAGCTGATCCAAGAGGTCCGCCTGGCCCTTCCCGGCTCACAGGTTCTATTCGCCTTTCTGCTGACGGTTCCGTTCACGCCACGGTTCGAGACGACGACGCCGCTGCAACGCGACATCCTTTTCGCGACGCTGCTGGGGGCAGCGCTGACGACGGCTTTGCTGTTGACCCCGGCAGCACTGCATCGCCTGCGTTTCGGGCTGGGTGACAAACGGCGCATCGTTCAAACAGCGCACCGGATAACTCTCGTCGCTCTTGGGGTTCTGGCAATGACGATGGCGGGCGTCGTGCTGTTGGTCACGAGCCTCATCTTCACTATTTGGGTCGCGTGGATCGTGGCCGCTGCGACGCTCACCGTCACCGCGGGGCTCTGGCTCGCCCTGCCGCTTGCAACGCGGTTCCGTGGGGACGCGCGGTGAGCGAAGACGAAGGAGGTGTCAACAACCGGGGCCCGGCCCCGGTTGTTGAGCTCTTTGCTTTTCGCACAATTCTTTGTTGCCGTCGAACGTGCCGCGCGAGTCCTTTACGGCCCCGGCGGGCAGTCCCGAAGGTAGTTGAGGGCGTCCGCCAACTGGGCGGTGGCGAGGCCGATGCAGGTGTCCGCGGCTCCGTAGTACAACCGCAGCTGGCCCGACGGCTTGTCAAGGGTCAGCCCGCACGGGAAGACGACCCCAGGGACGTCGCCGGTCACCTCATATTCTGCACGCGGTCCGAGGACCCACTCGGGCGACCGGCGCAGCACCTTTGCCGGCTGTTCAAGATCGAGCAGCGCCAGCCCCGCTCGGTAGAGCTGGCCCGAGACGGTCGTGCGCACCCCGTGGTAGATGACGAGCCAACCGTCGGGGGTTTCGAGCGGCGGCGGCCCCATCCCAATGCGGGTGGAATCCCACCAGCCCCCGGCGCGGCGGCTCATCACCGGCTCCGGAGCGCTCCAGCTCTTGAGGTCCGTCGATCGTGACAGCCAGATGTCTCCACCGCCGGTCATCATCGACACCGGTCGGTGGAACATGATCCATTGGCCGCCGACGCGGCGTGAGAGGAAAACCGCGTTCTTGTTTTCGGGTGGCATTGCCAGACCGAGGCGATGCACACCAATGAAGTCCGTCGTCGTGGCGAGGCTGACGCCGGGTCCGCCTGGGCCAAACGACGTGTAGGAGATCAGCCAGGCGTCGAGCTCATCGAGCCGCGTCACGCGGGGATCCTCAACACCCCAGGCTTCCTCGGGCCGCGCGTCGGACGCCTCCATGAGTGGCTTGTCGCTGACGAGCCAGTTCGAGAAACCGTCCTGCGAGGTCGCCGTGGTGATGTGTGAAAAGCCGCGGTGGTCCTCGACGCGGCATACGAGAACCGTTGAGCCGTCGACCATCGTCGCGCCCGCGTTCATGACAGCGTTGGCCGGATACGGCCAGCGCGCCGGCGCCAAGATCGGGTTTCCTTCGAACCGGGTGAAAAGCTTGTCGGCGGAATCCATTCACGGCCTCCGTGGAGCGGTCGGGGTGGCGGCAGGCAACTCAGATCACAGTAGCTGCCACCGCGTGGCGGTTTCGCGATCGGGTTTCGGGGTAATGACATCGAATATGGACCAGAGGCATCTCATCCCTCGTCGTGCCCGCGGCCTTTCGGTTGCCTGCATCGCGACCTGCCCCCCGCGCCAATGCGGTATCGCAACGTTCTCGGCCGACCTTGCCGAGGCGATGCGGAACGTCGACTCGAGGCTCGATCTGCGCTTCGCCGCGATCGAGCGCGCTGATACCGATGCCTACGCGCCCGAGGTCACGTGGCATGTCGCGCAGGGAGATCCGGTCAGCTACCGGCGTCTAGCGCACGAGCTCAACGCCGCCGACGTGGATGTCGTGCTCATCCAGCACGAGTTCGGCTTGTTCGGGATCTGGGGTCCCACGTTCGACGATCACCTCGCCGAGTTCATGGCGGTGATCGAGGTTCCGGTGATCGCGATTTTGCACAGTGTGCCGCCCGACCCTTCGCAGAGCGTGCGAGGGGCGGTGCGGATGCTCGGTCACCGCAGCGCACAGTTGATCGTGATGGCCGACTTCGCGAAGGGTCTTCTCGTCGATCGCTACGGTCTCAACCCCACGGGCGTGACGGTAATCCCGCATGGGGTCCCGAGCCCCCCCGTGGTCGAGCGGGCCCGCATTCGGCGCGCGCTTGGTGTGGCCGGGCGCCAACTCATCACGACGTTCGGCTTTCTCGACCCCCACAAAGGGCTTGAGCACATGATCACCGCGATGAGTTCGGTGGTCGAACGGTTTCCGCAGGCCAGGTACGTGATCGTCGGACGCACCCATCCTGAGCTTGCCCGCCGTGACGGAGAGGCATACCGGTGCCAGCTGGAGGCGGATGTCGCCGAGCGGGGTTTGAGCGCGAACATCGGCTTTGTCGACGAGTATGTATCGCTCGATCAGATTGTGGAGTACCTGGCCGCGAGCGACGTCTATGTCACGCCGTATCTGGATATGAACCAGGTCACGAGCGGAACGCTCGCCTACGCCCTCGGCCAAGGCCGGGCCGTGGTCGCGACGCCGTACATCCACGCCGTGGAGGCCCTGGCGCAGGGGCGGGGGGTCATCGTTCCGCCCGCCCAAAGCGCGCCGCTTGCCGAGGCGGTCATCGGTTTGCTCGCCCGCCCGGGCTATCGCCGCGCGATGGAAGCCCGCGCCCGCGCGTACGGGAGCTCCATGGCGTGGCCTGTCGTGGCGGCGCAGACGCTGACGATCCTGCATCGCGCGGCACGCCAAGGCCAGGTGCGCCCCGGAACGCGCCCTCGCCGTGGGGCCGTGCCCGTGTTCGCCGAGGTCGTCACCTCATCACCGGTGCGAACGACAGACACCTACCGCGACATCGCCACCGCGACCGGATGATCCGCCATCTGGCGCGGCTGACGCAGCCGATCGCCGGCGACCCGGATAACCTCGGGATCGCCGTCTATGCCGAGCCCGTCGGCGCGGGCTGGCGCATGCCTCCGGCACGTGACCAGGGGTTCGAGGGCGTCGCCTGCGTTGACGATGCCGCGCGAGCAGCGATCGTCTTTCTGCGTCTGCAGACGCACGGTGAACCGGACCCACCCCGGCACCTCGCCCGCGGCCTGCTCAGGTTCGTCGCGTCGATGCAGGCTGACGACGGCCGGTTCGCGAACTTCATCGTCGATTGGGAAGGCCGCAAGAACCTGGATGGTCCGACGTCGCTGCTCGGCGGTCCGTGGAGCGCCCGCGCCACGCATGCCCTTGCCGTCGGTGCGGTGGTTCTCGGTGACCAGGGAATGGCCGATGGCGCGCGGCGGGGCCTCGCGGCGCTCGACGCGAATGACGAAAACCTGGATGTCCACGCGATTTCGGCGCTCGCTGCGCTCGAGTTGTGGAGACTCACGCGCGCGCCAGCCGATGCCCACAAATGTCGCGCTCTCTGCCAAACGATCGCGACAGGCTGCGTCGACGATGCGCTTCGCGACCACGCCGACGTCGCGAACATTCATCTGTGGGGCCACCTCCAGGAGACGGCGCTGTGTGAGATCGGCAGCACCTTCGGTGACGATAGTCTGATCGAGATGGCGCGGCGCAGCGCCGACGCGGTGCTCGTCCCCGCCCTCGCGGATCTCGCGCGCAATAACTGCCAGTCGTTTGAGGCAAGTTGCGTCGCAGTTGGGCTGGATGCCGTCGCACGTGCCACGGGACTTGGCATGTATGCCGAGGCGGCGCGACGAGCCCAGGGCTGGTTCATGGGCGCCAACGCCGCCGAGCGACCCGTCTACGACCCGCGTCGCGGCGTCGTCTTCGACGGTATCGACGACAACCGTGTCAGCGAGAACGCCGGCGCGGAGGCGAGCATCGAAGGCGCAAACGCCCTCCTCGGAACGCTCTTTCATTCACCCGGCTGCGAGTACCGCGGCGACGGGCACGCACAGAATGGTGCCAGGCACCCTTCTGTGCGTGCTTCAACGGCGACGTAGCGAGCGCTGTACGCACAGATCGGTACGTTACGCACAGATCGGTGCCTGGCACCGATCTGTGCATGCACGTCCGGTTGGCGGTGTTACTTCACCGTCAGGGTGCCGACCATGCCGGCCTCACGGTGGCCCGGAACCGAGCAGTAATACTCATACTTCGGAGGCTCGAGATCCGCCGAGATCTCCGACACGCCACCCTTCTCGACGACTTTGCCCATCTCGTCGTCAGCGTTATTCAGGTCGAGGGCGATGTTGTGAGGAACCGACGTCGGGTTCGGCATGCGAAGCGTTACCTTCCCGGCCTTGACCGTCACCGCGGTCTTGGCAAACTTCAACCCTTCAGCCGCAGGAATCACCACGACCGCGCCGGTACTGCTGTCGTCAGCCGGAACGACATCTTTCGCGCTCGACGTTGCCCCTTCGATTGCGTCGTCGGCGGCGCTGGTGGCACCTTCGACTGCCTCTCCGGCGCCGGAGGTGGCTCCGTCAACGGCCTCGGACGCGTCATCGCCGCAACCGGCGACGACGATCGGGGTCGCCGCCATCGCTGCGGCGGCAAGAATTGCGGCGAGCGAGCGCCGGGGATTCTGATTCATTGATCGAGCCTTTCGGTTGTGTGGCGATGAGCCGGAACGATCGATGCGTTGCGGCGTGCGGGGTGACCCCGCACGCCGCGAAAGCACCTGTGGACCTAACTCGGGCGGTATGCCGCCGCGGGCTCTGAGTTGGTCGACGGAGGGGGCTTCATTTCGCCGGCCTTGTCCTTCGCTTCCTCCCTGCGCTCCTCGACACGCTCCTTGGCCAGGGCAACCTCTTCCTTCGCCTGCGGAAGGGCCTTCTCGCCCTTCTCATAGGCTCCATCAAGCAGGCGCTTCGCCGAGTCGCGTCCGCCAAGACCGAAAGCCAGGGCAGCGGCAAGGGCGATTGCGCCAAGCACGATGTAGAAGGCGCCGGTCACGATCGGTACCGCGATCTTGAGCTGCACGAGCGCCATAAAACCGGCGATCGTCAGAACCAGGACGGGAATGATGGTGGCGGCAATCTTGCCGAGGGCGGTATCACCCATCAGCTTCGTGACGGCACCACCGACGACGCCCGCGATGGCGATTGCCACCACCATGATCAGGATTGCCCCGACCACGTTCGGCAGGTACCCGACGACGCTCGCCACGGCGTTATTGAGCGCCGCGATACCGAGGGTGGAGAGCGCCAGCAGGACGCCGGTCAGCAGAATGAACCAAAAGGCGATGGTGGCGATGATGGTGCTCGGCGTGAAGCCCGAGGCATATTGAGTGACGTACTCACCGTACTTACCCGACTTCACGGCCCGGTCGACACCGGCCGATGAAAGGACCTTGGCGATCAGCTTCTTGACGACCTTCGCAACCACGTAGAAAATGAGCAGAATAACCAGGGCGCCGATGAGGCGCGGCAGCCATTCGAACGTTTGATCGGTGAAGCGCTGGACGCTGTCACCGATGTCTGCGGAAAGCAGCATGTACGACTCCTTGGTGGGGGCACGCTCAGGCGAGGCGGGGGCAGAGTCTTGAGTCCGACGCGCGGCATCGGCGATCGCAACGGGTCGGGCAAGTTGCGACGGGGCGCAGGAACCTGCGCGCATTCGACCACCGGGGTCTGGGGAGGTCGGTGCGGCTAGCGGTCGTGTTCCCAGCGGCCTCGATGCCAAACATCCGGTGCCGCGCGGAGCAGTTTCCTATGCGTCGGGCTCGTTGTCGTCGTCGATCGCGTCGGGCCCCATCGTCTCGCGCCCCTCACGCTCGGTCTCCTCATCGGAGCCGAGCTCGACCCCCGGAAGCGCCTCTTCGGTGGTTGGCTCATCGTGGTCACGTAGCTGCCGCGGGTCCTGATGCATGGTGGCTCCTGTTCGTCGCAGACAACGAGAAGCGGTCGCTTCCTCATTGGTCCCGACGTACCCGGCTCGCGCCGCGTCGACACCCCTCGTTCGAACAGAGGTTATGTCTGGTGTCTGGCACCAGACATAACCTCTCGCGGTCGTTGCTCGTACCGACGGAATATCGCGCGAGGCCCATTCCGAAACGGCAAGCTTCTACCCGCGCATCTGCGGGTCGCTGGCCCCTTCGAACCGCCACGACCTGGGGTCGGTTCAGACCTACACGTCGGCGCCGGGGAGCTGTGAGGGGTTGTCGACCATGATGAGCACCCGATCCAGGCCGACCAGCTCGAGCGTGCGGTGGGCCGGGCCGGAGCCGTTGAGTACCGCGAACGTGTGCGCGCCGGTTGCGCGCTGATGGGCGTCGAAGAGCTGCTTGATACCGGTCGAGTCCATGAACGTCAGCCCTTGGACGTTGACGACGATTCGCAGCGGATCCGTTGCTTCGATGGCAACCAGCGCCGCGGCGAACGCGTCCCGCGCCACGAGATCGAACTCTCCCGCCAGCGAGAGAATCACGGTGTCTCCGACGCGATCGATGCGACCCCACATGAGCGGAGGCGTGCCGAACGCCATCGGAAAGTCGTCGGCAGTCGATGCCGACATGTCGTTGCGACACGGACCGGACGATTCCACCACGCAGCGCTCCATTCGAACGAGAACAGGCGCCACCGGGGTCTGGGGTGGCAGGCGGGGAGAGGATGGACCACCTCTCCGCACGCCTTCGGCCTCAGCCGGGCCTCAAGATATCGCGTCCATGGGCGCAGTGCCACCAGATCCGCGGAGCGCCGCGTGGAGATGAGCGAGAAACCGACATGGGCACTCAGGCAGCGACGGAGAGCCTCTTACCGGCGGTCTCGGCACGCTTGGCCATGCGCTTTTCCTGCAAGAGGTTCTTGCGCCGCAGCCCCGCAACCTTGGGCTCATCGAGGGTCGCCGCCTGGGCGATTAACGACGTGTAGGTAGCGACGGACGAGGCGGAATGATCCGCGGCTCGCCTTTGACCGGTTCCGAGTTCTCCGGCGCCCCGGGGCCGGCGGCGGCACCCTGCTCGGGGCTGACCTCCGGCCGCCGGCGGATGAACTCCTCGCGGCTGAGGGGCGTGGGCTTCGATGTGTCGTCGTGGTCGGGCAGGGGTCGGGCCTTCGCAGACATGAGCGTGTCTCCTTGAACAATGCGTGGTCGTTCTTTCGGGCTGCCCCCGCGGCACAGGCACTAAACCGTACGGTTTACCCGCGGTTGCGCGGGGCACGTCACCGACGACACCTACCACCTTGCGAAGGGCACCCCAAAAATGCGCACGATCGAAGAGCACGTGGACGTCGATGCGACCGTCGAGCAGGCGTACGCCTGGGTGGGCTGACGTGACGAACCTGCCGCGACGGTGTGCGCACCGAATGGCAATCAGAGTTGATCGACGAACGTCGCGGCGAGGTGTTTCATTGGAACAGCGCCGGCCCCGACGGTGGCGCGGGGGGCAGGGTTACCTTCGACGCGCTGGGTGGTGGACGCACGCGCGTTAGCGCCGAGATCGACTGGCCGTCGCGTGAGATGGTCACGACGAGCTTGGAGCGCTTTCGGCAGCTGGTGGAAGCGGGCGCCCCCACGCAGACCTCCTGACCGACACCCGCGACCCGGGGCGCACTCGCCGCCCCGGGTCTCGGACGCGTCAGCCCTTGGGAGGCCTCGGCGTGTTCGAGAAGCCCTCACGATCGCGCCAACGCGAGATCGCGTCGGAGAACTGCGGGGCGGTCTCCTCAACGGTTACCGCGTGGCCCGACGGTGATAGCTGCTTCAGGGTGACGTTCGGTGAACCGGTGAACAGGTCGCGCTGTGTACGACCTGAGGGCGGAGGAAACAACGCGTCTTCCTTGCCGATGATCACGAGCACGGGGACGTCGATGCTCGCAATGGATTTCAGGTTGGTCATTGCACCGGCCGCGAAGGTGGCGGTGTCGCCGCACGGGTTGAGGTTGCGCAGCTCGGAGATCGCATCGACGTCGTCCGGAGCCGAGCTGACGAAGAAGCCCGCACGAAAGTCGTCGAGCGACGGCGGAAACGATGCGTACCCGCTGGGGAACGTCCCGCCCTCGGTGGGCTGGCCCCCTGCCGCACACGCGGCGGCGTTTGCGGTCGCGGCCGCCTTACCCGCGTCGGACAGGATCGTGTCGGAGTACGAGGCGACGATCAGACCGTCGACGTTGTCGAACGAGATCGCCGTGAGTTCTGTCAGCAGGCCTCCGGCGGAGTGCCCACCGAGTACGACCTTCGAGAACGTCGGAGCCGAGTCGCTGCCCTTGACGCGATACTCACCGCTGCGCAGATCGTCGACGATCTGGTGGGCGATGTCGGCCTGGCCACCAAGACACGACATCATGCCCTGCGGCTTACCGCTCGCGTCGTACCCCAGACGGTCGATCACGACCGACACGTGGCCGGCGCGCGCCTGGCGCTCGACGAAGCTGGCGCCCTGGGTCTCGTAGGTCCAGAAGAACTCACCAAGTTCCAAACCGTGCAGGTAGAGCGCGACGCTCGTTGATTCACGCACGGCACTGCGCGGGCCCACGATGTGTCCGCGAACCGTGTACTGGCGCCCGTCGGTGGCGCATGCCAGCTTCGAGCGGTTGACATTCTGGACGGTGAAGGCGACCTGGCGCGACACCACCGCGGTCTCCCAGGCGCGTGCGTCTGAACCACTGCTCTTGTCCGCTGCTGCCGCGGGGCCTGCTGCGAATGCAGCGAGCAACGCGAGCGCGGCGACCATTAACGCTCATCTCATTCCTCAACTCGTTTCGGCCGGGCGGGGTCGTTCCCCGCATGAGGCCTGCGCTACCCGCAAAGTCGCGAGGGAAACACCACCGCGGGCGGCGGTACCCGTCAAACGTCCAAATCTCGAACCGCCGTCACCAACCCTTCCGAGAAGGTCGGGAACTGGGCGATGACCTCGCGCAGCACCGCGATCGGCACCCGTGCGCGGATCGCGAGAACCGCCATTCCCATCCATTCGGAGGCCAACGGGCCGACGCCATGGGCTCCGACGAGCACACCCGCCTGCCGATCGGCGACGACCCCGATGACACCTTCGATACTGCGCCCATACGTGCGTGCGCGCTCCATCTCGCCGACGGGCACGCTCGCAACGACGGTGTCAATACCGGCCTTACGTGCGGCCACGGCCGTCAGACCGACGGCGGCCACCTCAGGGTCGCAGAACACCGACCGGGGGACCGCCGAGTAGTCGGCCTTCACGGTCTCCTCGAGGATGTCGCCGCAGACGAGTCGGCCTTGGTAAGAGGCGACGTGCGTGAACTGACCGATGCCCGTGACATCGCCGAGGGCCCAGATGCCGTCGGTCGCACGGCAGCGATCGTCGATGTCGATACCGGAGTCGCCGGGCACGATGCCCACACTCTCGAGGCCGATATCGTCGACGCGGGGCCGTCGGCCGGTCGCGACGATGACTCGCTCAACCGCGACCTCGGTGCCGTTGTCGACGGCGACGCCGGTACGCGCTCCTCGGGTGATTCGAGTCGCTTCGGCACCCAGCATCACGTCGATGCCTTCGCTGCGAAAGCAGCGCCCCAACAGTTCGCCAATCTCCGAAGACTCGTGTGCCAGCAGGCGCGGCCCCGCCTCGATGATCGTGACGTGAGCGCCGAGGCGCGCGAACGACTGCCCGATTTCGACCCCGACCGGGCCGCCGCCGAGAACCGCCACGCTTTCGGGAATCGTCAGCGTTTCCATTGCTTCGCGGTTTGTCCAGTAGTCGACCCCGTCGAGCCCGTCGATCTGGGGAATGATGGGCGTGCTGCCGGTGGCGAGGACGATTCTCGGCGCGCGCAACGTGCGCCCGCCGACCTCGACGCGACCGGAACCGTCGAGGCGGCCGTGGCCGCGCACGATGCTCACGCCACGCACGGTATACCGGTCTACTTTTGTCGTGTCGTCGCGCCCGGAGACCACGTGCTCGCGAAACGCGATGACCTCCTCGACACTCTCGATCTTCGCAGCGACCCCGGGGATCCGTCGCGCCGCGGCAACTGCCTCCGGCGCGCGCAGCATGGCTTTCGCCGGCATGCACGCCCAATAGGGGCACTCCCCACCGACACGGCCCGACTCCACCATCGCGACGTGAAGCCCTGCGTCGGCGAGGCGGCCGGCCACGGCACGTCCACCTGAGCCAGAGCCGACGACGATCACGTCGAAGTCCGTGGTTGTCACGTCTGCACATCCGCTCCCGCCAATGCCTGACATGCGTGCATTTACCCGTCCACCCTTCGTTGGTGAGAGCCCGTTTGCTCTCCTGTTCCCGATCGGACCAATGTGAATCCGCCAGGCCTCACGAGTTCGAGGATTCATTCGCGGCCAGAAGGGGCACACGGCATGGGTCGTGACACGGGTCGCGGCAATGCGGTGTGAACGAATGCGGTGACTGCCGCAAAGGAGAACGCATGCCCACCGTTGCCGAAGCGATCGTCGATGCCTTGGCCGATCTCGGGGTACGTACGATCTGGGGGGTCGTGGGCGACGCCCTGAACCCTGTCACCGATGCGATTCGCCGCGAGGAGCGGCTCGAGTGGATCGGCACCCGCCACGAAGAAGTCGCC
>JANLSO010000128.1:0-5617 GCA_031362405.1 Thermoleophilia bacterium
GGGCGCCGTCCTTGGCGACGGCATCGCCGGGGGGTTCTCGGGCGTCTATTCCGAGCTGGTCGCGATGGAAACCCTGGGCCTGTGCCGCCGCGGCTACTTCGTCGAGGGTCTCGGGGGCGCGCAGTTTGCCCTCCCCGGCGCTATCGAACGGATGCGCGACCTGCGCGGCCGCCCCGGCGAGACCACCGTGGCCCCGCTGGTCCTCGGCGCCGCCGACCCGGCCCAGCCCTACGGGGCAAGCGTCCCCTGGCCGGCGACGACTTCGGGCCGAACGCCCGCCCGGTCGTTCGGCGCCCAGACCGTGCTCGTTGACGGCTCACCTGCGCTTTACCTGGAACGCGGCGGTCGCAGCCTCGTGACCTTCGCGAACACCGACGACGACGCGGCGTCCGCCGCTCTCGTTGCGCTGGCCGAGTGGGTGCGCGCCGACCGGGGTCGCAAACTCCTGATCGAACGTGTCGACGGCACGCCGATCGGTGAGACCGACTGGGGCCCGCGCCTGGCCGACGCCGGTTTTCGGACCGACCTACGCGGGATGCTCCTGCGTGCCTGAGGGACAGATCAGCCACAGGAACGCCCGCGATTTTTCCCAGCACCTGGTCGGACGCCCGCTGACCGCCATCGAGGTGCCCGATCCGCGTCTTGAGCACCTGCGGCTTCCCGAACGCCTCGCCGGCGATACGGTCACCGGGGCCGAGGCGCGCGGGAAGCATCACCTGCTGCACTTCGACAGCGGCCGTACCCTCCACTCGCATCTCATGATGTCGGGCGTGTGGCGGCTGGTGCCGCCGACCCGCCCATTGCGCCGTGGTGGCCTTTTCCTGTTGCTGGAAGTACCGGGAAATCGGGCGGCCCTCTACCGCTGCCCACAGGTCCGTCTGCTCGAACCTGGCGAGCCCCTTCCCCCGGCGGTGCGACTGTTGGGCCCGGATCTCCTGGCGGCCTCCACCGATCCGGCGGTCGACACGGCGGCGGCCCTCGCCGCGAGCGAGCCCACGCGACAGGTCGGCGACGCGGTCCTCGATCAGCGGATCGTCGCCGGCATCGGCAACGTCTACAAAAGCGAGACGCTCTTTCTGGCCGGAATCGATCCGTGGCGGGCCGTGGGCAGCCTCAGCCCTGACGAGGCGATGGAGATCGGCCGCATCGCGTCGGAGCTCCTCGCCAAAGGGGTCCGCGACGGCGGCCGCATCGCGACATACACGCCGCCCGGCCATCCCCCGCCGTCGTTTCGCTCCGCCCCCCTGACCAAATGGGTCTACGGGCGCCGCGGGCATCCCTGCCGCACGTGCGGCACGCCGATTCGCTCACGCGGTCAGGGCGACGACAACCGCACGACCTACTGGTGCCCGGGGTGTCAGTCCTGATCGACCAATTTTGACGGGCGCGCGGCGGCGGTCGGTTGGCCCCGGCGAATCGCGACGATCTCGTCGTTGACCTCGCCGCCAATCAGAAGGGCCATCCCGACCCCGTAGAGAAAGGTGAGGTAGACGACCACCGACAGCAGCGCGCCGTACACGTCACCCGGGTTGAAGGTGTTGAGGTACGCCGCAAACAGCCGTGAAAAGCCCACGAGACCGATCAGCGCGACGAGCACGCCTGGCAGATATGCCAGCGGGCGACGCCGCGGAGCGTTCGGCCCGTATCGGTAAAGGATGTAGGTCATCGCGAACATCGTCAGGATGGCCACGGGAATGAGCACGGCATCCAGGGTGCCGGCCAGACCCCCAAAGCGGTCGGAGTCTCGCAGCGAACTGACCGCATCCTGGCCAAAGATGATCATGAGGTTGGCGAGGGTCATGAGCGCAGCCCAGATCCCCGCGAAGGCGATCGAGACCGCTTTGCCCCGCAGCCAGGAGCGGCCAGGCACGCCGCGGGCATCGTCGAGGCCCTGGATGATCGCCCCGATCGTATTTCCCACGACGTAGAGCGCGCCGGCGATACCGACCACGAGGAACACGACCGCTCGACCCTGATTCCTGCTCGCCGCGTCGAGCGCATCGGAGATCAACGTTGTTGTGGAGGCGGGAATCTGGTCTTCGTACGTCTCCAAGACACGCTTCGACGGGTTCGCAACGATCAGCCCGATCGCCGAGACCAACACGAAAAGCAGCGGGACGGTCGCCAGAAACGCGTTGTAGGCGAACTGGCTGGCCCGCCCGGTGATCTGGTGCCGGTAGCTACGCACGAAGGTCCCGACGACCAGCAGGCGCGCCTGGGCAACCTGCCGGCGAACCCACGAAACAGGGTTCACGCCGTCAACCGCGAGAGTGGAACGCATGTCTGCCTGTTCACCGGCCATCCATCGATAAGTACGACGCTACACGGAGCCCCCCTTTCGTATGGGCCAAACGGCGCGTCAGCCGCTGCGCGAACCCCGACGGGCGGGGGGCGTGGAAACGTCGAGGACGCGCGATTGTTGCCAAAGCGGAGGGTCGTTCCACCACCCGCGCGAAACTTGGGGCAGTGGGTGCTAGGGCACAGCGTCCACTGCCCCGAGATCGCGAGCGGGATAGGCTCCGCGGCGTGAATTTTGGCCCCGACCGGAGCATCCCGACCCTCCTGGTCACCGTGACCGGACCCGACCGACCGGGGGTCACCTCAGAGGTCTTCGCCGCACTCGCGCTGCCGGGCGTCGAGGTGCTCGATGTCGAGCAGGTTGTCGTGCGCGGCAACCTCACCCTGTCGATTCTGGTCACCGTCGGGGGCCAGGAACCCGCCATCCGGGCCGACGCCGGCGCCGCCGGTGCTCGGCTCGGGATGACGGTGACCTGCCTCTCCGGCCACGGCGACAACGCGCCACGACGGGCGGGGCGGCTGCACGTGACGGTGCTGGGTGCGCCGCTGCTGCCTGAGCCGGTGGCCGCGATCGCGAGCCGGTTGGCCCAAAGGGGCGCGAACATCGACCGGATTCGGCGCCTATCGCGATGGCCGGTGACGACCCTCGAGTTCGATGTCTCCGGCGACGACGTCCTCCTGCTGCGCCGCGAGCTGGCCGACGAAGCGATCTCGCATCACGTGGACATCGCCGTGAGCCCGGCCGGGCTGGCGCGGCAGGGGCGCCGGCTTGTCGTAATGGACGTCGATTCGACCCTTATCCAGGACGAGGTCATCGAACTGCTCGCCGCACGCGCCGGGCGCCTTACGGAGGTGACCGCGATCACCGAACGCGCCATGCGCGGTGAGATCGATTTCGCCGCCAGCCTTCATGAGCGGGTTGCGACTCTTGCCGGGCTGCCCGAGTCGGTCCTTGACGACGTCCGCGCGGCGGTGCAGCTGACGCCGGGTGCGCGGACCCTCTGCCGCACGCTGCGCCGGCTCGGCTTCACGCTGGCCGTTGTGTCGGGCGGCTTCATCGAGGTCGTGGGGCCGCTCGCCCGGGATCTCGGTATCCAACATGCCGAGGCGAACCGGCTGGAGATCTCGGACGGCGTACTGACCGGGCGGGTCGCCGGCCCGGTGATCGACCGCGCCGCCAAAGCGGCGGCGCTGCGCCGCTTCGCCGCCGCCGAGGGCCTGCCCATGGAGCGCACCGTCGCGATCGGAGACGGTGCCAACGACCTCGACATGCTCGCCGCCGCCGGGCTCGGCATCGCCTTCAACGCGAAACCGGTCGTCCGGGCACGCGCCGACACGTCCGTCACCGTTCCCTACCTGGACGCCGTCCTCTACCTGCTCGGTATCCCCCGCGCCGATATCGACGACGCCGATGCCGACGAGGCTGCCGACCTCGTCTCGTACCCGGTATGAATACGCCCATGCGCATTGGGTTCATCGGCGCGGGCCTCATGGGCGCGGGAATGATCCGCAACCTGGCGGCCGCCGGCCACGAGGTCACCGCGTACGCCCGCACCGCGTCGCGGCTGGATGGTCTGCCGGCGACGGGTGCCCCGACCGTCGCCGCGGCCGTGTCCAGACGCGAGGTGGCCTGCTCATGCGTGACCGACAGCGCCGATGTCGTCGAGGTGGTGGAGGCGGTACTCGTCGCCGGGTCGCCACCGCCGATCCTGATCGAGATGAGCACCATCGCGCCGAGCGTCGCGCGGGAGCTCTCCGAACGATGCGCGGCGGCCGGCATCGCGTACCTCGATTGCCCGGTGAGCGGCGGCCCCACCGGGGCGGCGGCGGGAACCCTCGCCATCATGTGCGGCGGCCCGGTCGCCGCATTCGAGGCCGCCGGGCCCGCCCTCGACGCGATGGGCGACCCGGCCAAACGCACGCACTGCGGCCCCGTCGGATCGGGCCTCGTCGCGAAACTGGTCAATAACATGCTTGTCGGCCTGATCTCGGCCGGTACCGCCGAGGCGTTCGGAGTCGGCCAGCGGGCGGGCCTCGACCCCGAGCTGTTACGGCGCGTCGTGATGGCATCGAGCGGAAACTCGTGGCAGCTCGAGAACCTCTTTCCTCGGATCTTTGCGGGAGACCACGAGGCGGGTTTCACCGTGAAGAACCTCGTGAAGGATCTCGGCCACGCCCGTGATCTGTCCGACGCGCCGTTGCCCCTCGGCGACGTCACCGCCGCCCTGTTTCGGGAGCTTTCCGATGACGGTCTCGACTACGGGGCCGTCGCGCGGCGATTTCTCGACCTGCCCGGAGACCCCTGATCGAGGCGCACGGTCCGCTATCGTGATCCGCCATGAGCACCGAACCCCCCGCATGGTCCCCGCCCGCAAAGCCGAGCTTCAATTCGCCGGCGGCCGACCTGAACCAACTGCGTAACGAATCGAAGCGGATCGCCGAGATCGCCCCGAGCCAGGCGGTTCACCCCGCGGTTCTCGCCCGGGCCCGCGACCTGACCAATGCCCTCGAGCATGATTTCGGACTGCCGTTCAACGCCGACGGCTTCTGCTACGCCGACCTCGCGGTGCTGCTCTCCCAGAGCAAGTAGGGCTACGCCGCGGCGAAGTGCAGGGCGGGTTCACGAGTCAGGATCGTCGGCTCGAGCGGGTGTTCGACGACCTCGCCGTCGTCGACGCTGACGCGGTAGGCCATCCGCCCCGGCCGCGACGCAACCACGGCGGCCAGTTCGCTGCCGAGGAAGTGCATCGCCACGCCGTCTTCGCAGGCAAGGCCAGCGGTCATCCCACCCGCCACGAAGCCACGGTAGGCGTCGCGGCGGTGCTCGTAGTGGGGGCAGTTGCTTCCCGAAAGCAGCCCGAGCCCATCGTGGATCGGTGCCATCCGCGGGCCCCAGGAGGCGGTGATCCCCGCCTGGAACCAGCACATCGAACCGGCGCAGAGCCCGGCCAGAACCACGCCACGCTCCCAGGCCTCGCGCAGCACCACGTCGAGGCCGTGGACGCGCCACACCGCGAGCATCCCGGCCGTGTTGCCGCCACCGACGTAGATGATGTCGTGGGCGAGGAGATAGGAGCGGACGTCCTCGATGGTCCGGTGAAAGAGCGGAAGATGAGAGGGGCGTGCACCGAGCTCGGAGAAGGCGCGGTAGAACTTCACGATGTAGCTGGAGTTGTCGCCCCCGGCGGTCGGGAGAAAGCAGATCCGCGGGCTCTCCTTGCCGGTTGCGGCAAGCACGTACGCATCGAGGGCGGGGTTGTCGGGCTCCTCGGAGAACCCGCCCCCGCCCATCGCGATGATCTGTCGGCGAGGTTGGGCG
>JANLSO010000163.1:0-8152 GCA_031362405.1 Thermoleophilia bacterium
TCTTACGGTCGAGCTCTGGCGCGTCGTCGAGCAGCATCACCGCGCCGTCGATCGCCACGCGCGTGAAGCCCTCACCGCGGATGTGGTCAAGCACGTCCTTGTGCTCGCCCTTTCGACCCCGCACGACGGGGGCCATCACCATGAAGCGGGTGCCCTCGTCGAGCTCCAACACACGGTCGACGATCTGCTCGACACTCTGGCCCGAGATCGGCCGGCCGCACACCGCGCAGTGGGGTTCCCCGACGCGTGCGTAGAGCAGCCGCAGGTAGTCGTAGACCTCGGTCACGGTCGCCACGGTCGAGCGGGGGTTGCGGCTCGTGGTCTTCTGGTCGATCGAGATCGCCGGCGACAGGCCGTCGATGTGATCGACGTCGGGCTTGTTCATCTGCCCGAGGAACTGCCGTGCGTAGGTCGAGAGGCTCTCGACGTACCTGCGCTGGCCCTCCGCGTAAAGCGTGTCGAACGCGAGGCTCGACTTTCCACTGCCCGACAGGCCGGTCACGACCACGAGCGCGTCGCGGGGCATCTCGACCGTGATGTCGCGAAGATTGTGCTCGCGGGCACCCACGACACGAATGACAGAGCTGCTGCGGTGCGCCGCGGACGACGATGTCGAGATTGGTTGACGCGCCACGGGTCAAGTGTAGAGACCGGGTCGGGCGGGTAGACCTGGTGCGGAACCGGTCCCCCGCAGGATTCTCGAATGCCTGCCTATCATCGGCTGCCGGTTCACTCAGGTTCAGGGCGGACCGACCGATGACAGGGGCCTACGCGATTACCGGGCCCCGGACGGCCGCCCCACGACATGCAAGGCGTCGGAATCCATGAAGCTCTCTGCGACTCTCCGTAGCGCGGTCGCGCTCGTTCCCCTCCTTGGTGCGTTCTGCCTACCCGCGCTCGGCGCGCCGACCGCCGTCGCCCCCGCAGCGCTCGTCGCACCTCTCGGGGTCGACTCCTCGCCGGCGGTGGTGCCGTACATCCAGTTCTTGCGCGCGGCGGGTACCGGCAACCTCAATGCCGCGGTCGTTGACGGTTCCGCCTATTGGGTGGCAGGCATCGACCGAAAGGGCCATGTTGTGGCGGCTGAAGTGCCGCGCCCCAAGTCAGGCGCCGACTTCGGTACCACCAGCAGCGAGACTCCCACGGGCCGTCCCGGCATCTTCACGCTTGCCGACTGGTTGCGCACGAAGGGTGTGGCGGTCGTGGCCGCCTCCGCGCCTGCGGAGAAAAGCGGCCTCAGCCCGCTGATGCGCTTCCTCGTGCTGCCGTTGGGGATCGGCGTTGCGTTTGCGTTCATCATCGGCGTGATGCTGGTAATCCGTGGACGCAACCCTGCCGGCCGTAGGGGTGGAGGAGCCCAGGGGCATGGCCGAATCCGCAAGACCGCCCTCATCGAAGCTCCCGCGACACGTTTCGACGATGTCGCCGGTTGCGACGAGTGCGTTGAAGAACTTCGCGAAGTTGTGACGTTTCTGAAAGAGCCCGAGCGCTTCGCCGCCGTCGGCGCCCGGATGCCGCGCGGCGTGATCCTGTTCGGCCCTCCCGGAACCGGCAAGACGCTTCTTGCCAAGGCCGTCGCCGGTGAGGCCGGGGTGCCCTTCTACGCCCTGTCGGGATCCGACTTCGTCGACACGTTCGTCGGCGTGGGTTCGGCTCGGGTCCGAGACCTGTTTGCTGAGGCCCGCAAGCAGGAGAACGGCGCGATCATCTTCTTCGACGAGATCGACGCGATCGGCAAGGCCCGCAGCGGTGGCCCCTCCGGCGCCGATTCCGAGCGTGAAGCCACCCTGAACCAGCTCCTCGTCGAGCTCGACGGCTTCGGAACGACCGACCGCGTTGTCGTGATGGCCGCGACGAACCGGATCGACATGCTCGACCAAGCCCTCACCCGCCCCGGCCGCTTCGACCGTCGCGTGCAGGTGGGGCTGCCGGCCGAGGCCGGGCGCTTGGCGATCCTCGGCCTCTACGCCGAGAACAAGCCCTTTGAAGACGTGGAGGATCTCGCCCACGTAGCGACGATCACCGCAGGCTTTGCCGGTGCGGATCTCGCGAACCTGCTCAACGAGGCCGCGATCATGACCGGCCGCGCCGGCCGGACGCAGATCACCTCGGCCGACCTCGACGAGGGAATGCTGCGTGCGATCGCCGGGCCCGAGAAGCGCGATCGCCGCATCGCCCCGGGCGAGCTTGAGACCATCGCCTGGCACGAGGCGGGCCACTGCCTCGCCGCCGAGCTGTGCCCCACGCATCAGAAGACCCAGCGGGTGACGATCCTGGCCCGCGGCGACACCGGTGGGCTGGCCCTTTTCGGCAGCGACGACCGGACGCTGACCTCTCCGCAGCAGCTGCATGAACGAATGGTCGTGGCCATGGCCGGCCGCGCGGCCGAGCAGGTGGGCTTCGGGGTGATCTCCTCCGGGGCCGCCAACGACCTCGAGCAGGCGAACTCCGCCGCACGAAGTGCCGTCGAGCAGCTGGGCTTCTCCCCCATCGTCGGCCAGATCGCCGTCACGAAGGGCCCGAACGCCATGCAGATGTCGGAAGACACCCGCCGGGCTATCGACATCGAGATCTCCGCGATGGTCGACGCCGCCTACCGCGACGCCGTGGCGATGATGAGCGAGCACCGCGACGAGCTGGAGGCCCTTGCCGCCGCCCTGCTGGAACGCGAGCAGATCGACCGTTCGGAAATCGAGGATCTCCTCGGAGCCCTCGTGGCCTCCGATCACCGGCGCCGCCCGCGCCGCCAGGGGGCCTTGCCGACGGATCGCCGGATCCCCGCCGTTGTTACCGAGCTGCCCCCGCCGGAGCCCGAGTCGGGCCGCCGGGCGCGCGTGCCGCGCCCGAGCCTCCGCGTTCCCCTTCCCCCCATTCCCGTCGCCGCCCTTCGTAAGGCCGGCTCACTGACGGCCGCTCTCATGGGAGCCCGGCCGAAACGACGCATACGCGGGGCGCGAGCCGACCGCCGAGGCACGTCCGGGCAGGGCCTGACCGGCTAGTCCCAGGTCAGGTCTATTGCTCACTGTGCTGGTCATATTCTGCTGAGCGTGATGAGCAATGCCTCTGATCTTGTCCCGCGCTTCCTGTCCGAGCGAATCGTCGGCGGGCGTGCCCGCTCCCCGGTCGTCACGATCGTCGGCCCGCGGCAATCCGGCAAGACCACGCTCGCCCGGAACCTCGTCGGCACCCACGGATACCGCACGCTCGACGATCCGCTGACCCTCCAGGAAGTCTCCGCCGACCCGCTCACCTTCCTGCGAGGGCTTCCCCATCCCACCGTCATCGACGAGGTCCAGCACAGCCCTGCGCTTCTGCGCGCAGTAAAGCTGGTCGTCGACGAGGACCGTCGCCCAGGAAGGTTTCTCATCACGGGGTCGGCCGACGTCCTCGCGATCCCCAGATCTCGGAGTCGCTTGCCGGCCGGACCCGGTTTCACACCCTGCACCCTCTCGCCCAGGCGGAGATCCGACGGACTCAAAGCTGACCCGCGCGAGCGGCGGATGTGGCTGGGCAGCTACATCACAGCGATCGTTCAGCGTGATCTTCGCGATCTCGGAGCAATCCGTCAGGCGACGGCGGTTCCCCGGCTGCTGACGATTGTCGCGGCCCAGTCGCCGGGAGATCTGAGCACCTCAGCTCTCTCGACCGAGATCGGCCTCAACCGGGCCACGATTGATCGCTACCTCGGTTTGCTGGAGCAAACCTTCATCCTGCGCAGGGTGCCCGCGTGGCACGCGAACGTTCGCACGCAACAAATCCGATCACCCAAGACGCTGATTGTCGACCCGGCCCTGCAGAGTCATCTCGTCGACGTCGACGGCGACCAGCTCGCCCGCGATCCTTCGCGCCTCGGTCGTCTCGTCGAGACGTTCGTGGGAACGGAGCTCCTGAGACTCGCGTCGTGGGCCGACGGCGAGTATCGGTTGCATCACTGGCGGTCATCGAACTCCAAGGTGGATTTCGTGATCGAGCGCGGGGACCAGATCATGGGAGTCGAGGTCACGATCTCCTCGACAGTCGGCACCGATGCTTTCCGGGGACTGCGCGCCCTCAGATCGGCTGAGCCGAACCGCTTCTGTCGTGGGATTGTTCTGTACGCGGGGCCCCGCCACGTGTCCTTCGGCGACGAGATGAGCGCGCGATTCCACTGAGCGCCCTCTGGGGCACGGTCGTGGCGTGATCAGATGCACCACAGGCGCCGGGCACCGGTGTTAGCTGCCCGAACCGTCCCACCGCCGGAGGATCTCGTCGTGGCGGCGGCGGCGCTCACCTTCCTCATCCCACGGCAGGTCGTCGCAGGTCGCAGCCGGCCGGCCGTCGCCCCACAGAGCACCGGTTCCGGGCAGCCCGAGGATCGCGGCAAACAGATCGTCTTCATCGAGGCCCGGGGCGCTCGCCGAACGAAACGTCACGTCCGGTGGCACGCGGTGGTCCTCGGGGTCGATCACGCCGCCGGCGCCGTCTGACGCTGGGTGATCTCCGCGCGCAACTCGGCGATCTCATCGCGCAGGGCGGCGGCCGCTTCGAAGTGGAGGTCTTCGGCTGCGGTGAACATCTGGGTCTCGAGCTCGACGATCGTGGTCTCGATCTCCGAGATCGAGGCATCGGGGGCAACGATCCGCTCGACTCGGGCCCGCCGTCGCGAGCCCTTGCCGGTGGTCTCACCGAGGCCGAGCATCTCGGCGATGTCCGACACGCCCTTGACGATCGACTGCGGCGTGATGCCGTGTTCGGTGTTGTAGGCGACCTGGATCGCGCGCCGTCGATCGGTTTCGGCGATGGCGGTCTCCATGGCCTCGGTGCGTCGGTCGGCATACATCAGCACCCGGCCGTTCACATTACGAGCGGCCCGGCCAATGGTCTGCACAAGCGCGGTGTTCCCGCGCAGAAACCCTTCCTTGTCGGCGTCGATGATCGCCACGAGCGTCACTTCCGGAAGGTCGAGGCCTTCGCGCAGCAGGTTCACACCGACGAGCACATCGAACTGTCCGAGGCGCAGCTCACGGACGATCTTGATGCGCTCGATCGTGTCGACCTCGGAGTGCAGGTACCGGGCCTTGACGCCGGCCTCGGCCAGGTACTCGGTGAGGTCTTCCGCCATCCGCTTGGTCAGTGTCGTGACCAGCACACGCTCGCTCTTTTCGACCCGCAGCCGAATCTCCGACAACAGATCATCGATCTGGTTCTTCGTCGGCCGGACCTCGACCTCGGGGTCGACGAGGCCAGTTGGGCGGATGATCTGCTCGACGATATGGCCGGAGCTACGCCGCTCGAAGTCACCTGGCGTGGCCGAGACGAACACCGTCTGGTTCACGCGCTCGAGGAACTCATCGAACTGCAGCGGCCGATTGTCGAGCGCGGAGGGCAGCCGAAAGCCGTAGTCGATCAGCGCCAGCTTGCGGGAACGGTCGCCCTCGTACATCCCCCGCAGCTGGCCCATGGTGTTGTGCGACTCGTCGATGAAGCAGACGAAGTCGTCAGGGAAGAAGTCGATCAGCGTGTGCGGCGAGCTGCCGGGTTCGCGGCCGTCGAGAATTCGCGAGTAGTTCTCGATACCCGAGCAGAAGCCGAGCTCGCGCATCATCTCCATGTCGTACTCGGTGCGTTGGCGAAGGCGGTGGGCCTCGACGAGCTTGCCCTGACCCTCGAACAGCGCGACCTGCTGCTCGAGCTCAGCCCGGATCACCTTCAGCGAGCGCTCAATCGTGTCGGCGGGCGTGATGTAGTGCGTCGCCGGGTAGATCGCCGCGTGGCCGGGGGTCGAGATGACCTCGCCGGTCAATGGGTCGTACTCGGTGATGCTCTCGATTTCATCGCCGAAGAACTGGATCCGGTAGGCCGTTTGCGCATATGCCGGTTGGATCTCGAGGACATCCCCCTTGACCCGGAACCGACCGCGCTCGAGGACCATGTCGTTGCGTTGGTACTGCACCTCGACCAGACGCCGAAGCACGGTCTCGCGTGGGTACTCCTCCCCAACGGTCAACAGGACGAGCCGATCGCGGTAGATCTCCGGCGATCCGACGCCGTAGATACAGCTGACTGACGCGACGATCACGACGTCCCTGCGTGCGAGGAGCGAGGCCGTGGCGGCGTGCCGCAACCGGTCAATCTCATCGTTGATCGAGCTGTCTTTCTCGATGTACGTGTCGCTGGAGGCGATGTACGCCTCGGGCTGGTAGTAGTCGTAGTAGCTGACGAAGTACTCGACCGCCGCGCCGGGCAGCAGCTCGCGGAACTCGTTGCAGAGCTGGGCCGCGAGCGTCTTGTTATGGGCGATCACCAACGCTGGACGACCGGTATCGGCGATGACGTTCGCCATCGTGAAGGTCTTGCCCTACCCCGTGACCCCAAGCAGCGTCTGGAAGCGCTCTCCACGATCGAGTCCGGCATGGAGCTCGGAGATCGCCTGTGGTTGATCCCCCGTGGGAACGTAGGCGTCGTGGACGACGAAGGCGTTTGAACTCATGAGATCAGGGTAACGCGCCTGTCGGTTGTCGTGCCGCAGTGCGGGCGCCACCACCCATGAAGTGCCAGCATTCCCCACACCCTGCGACCGGAGGTGCCCGTGGCCCGAGAGCTGTTTCACACGATGATCCGCGTTCTGGATGAGGAGCGCTCGCTCGCCTTCTACGCCGCGCTCGGTTTCGACGAGCGCGGCCGCGCACGGGTCGGCGGCGACACCGCGACCGTGATCTTCCTCGGCCTACCCGGCGACGGTGCGAGACTCGAGCTGACCCTCAACGACGGGCGCACCGAGCCCTACGAGATGGGTGACGCTTACGGCCACATCGCCCTTGCGGTCGACAACATGGACGCCGAGCTCGCGACCTACGCCCAACGCGGGGTGCTGCCCGAGAAGCCTCCGTACGCAAGTCGCCCCGGCGGATCGAAGATCTGTTTCGTCCGTGATCCCGACGGCTACCGCATCGAGCTGGTCGAGAGGGCGGGTTAGCGCTCGGTCGCGACGATCCGTCGGCGTACGGTGACCCGCGCGAGGCCCGGGACGGCCGCGCCGAGCCGGTCGTCGTACGAGCGTCGGTAGACCTTCGCGAGATCCTCGACGCGGGAGACGAACTCGCGGGTTTCGGTGAACGGGATGTCCTCGGGTACCCGCAGGCTGCGTCCCTGGTTCTCGGCGGCCTCCTCCCAACGGCTGAGGTTCGATTCACCCGCGTTGTAGGCCGCGAGGGCGCTCGGGACGCTTCCGTGCCGGTCAATGAGATAGCGCAGGTACCAAGCCCCGTAGGCGAAACCGACCGCGGGGTCGGTGAGCCGCTCGGGGCTGGGGCTCGGCCGTGTCGGCTGGCGGGCGATGAACCGGGCGGTTCCCGGGAGGATCTGCATCACGCCGACCGCACCCTCCGATGACCGCGAATCGGGGGTGAAACCGCTTTCGGCTTCCGCGACCGCGGCGACCAGCGCCGGGTCGAGGCCGTAACGAGTCGCCTCCGACCGGATGGCGTTCTCGTACTCGAGCGGGTGCCACAGGCGCGCGTACCACGCCGGCATCGAGCGGTGCACTTCGATCGCCCCGACCGCGAGCACCGCCAGCACGGCCGTCGCGATCAGCGGCCAGGCACGACGGCGACGCGGTCGATCGGCAGGCCGGCTCATCGCACCGAAGCGTACCCCTGCACCACGGAAGTCACGAAGGCGCGCAGGTCGTCGAGCGAACCGTCGTTGACATACGCGTGGTCGGCCCGTGCGACCTTGTCAGCCTCGCTCCCCTGGTGGGCCGCTCGGGCGGCGAAATCCTGGCCGCGGGCCTCGACGCGCGCCCGGCGTACGTCCTCAGAGGCCGTGATCACCACCACCGCGTCGAAGGCATCCACCAGACCGGCCTCTAACAGTAGGGGGACCTCGCAGACCAACAGAGCCGGTGGCGGGTCGAGACGGCGCTCGCGCGCGATCCACTCACGCCGCGCGGTGGCGATCAATGGATGTAGCAGCTGCTCGAGGAAGCGCAGCCCGTCGCCGACGAAGGCCCGCGTGCCCACCTGCGACCTGTCGACGCTCCCATCCGCGCGGATCACGTCATCGCCGAACCGCTCAGCGACCGCCGCGACGACCTCGGGTCGGCGGTAGAGATCGTGGACGACCTCGTCACTCGACAGGGTCGCGGCTCCTGCCGCGCGGAAGGCCTCGAGCG
>JANLSO010000205.1:0-8588 GCA_031362405.1 Thermoleophilia bacterium
TGTCGGCTGAGCCCATGAACACGCGGGTGTCCTCACCCGAGAAAAACGCGAACACGCGCGCATGTTCGAGGAACCGACCGACCAGCGATACAACGCGGATGTTCTCGCTGACCCCCGGAACCCCCGGCCGCAGCGCGCAGATCCCCCGGACGATCAGGTCGACCGGAACGCCGGCCTGCGACGCCCGGTAGATCGCCTCGATGCACGGCCCGTCGACCAGGGAGTTCATCTTCAGTACGACCCGGCCCGGCGTGCCGTCGCGGTGAGCGGCGATGACGCGCTCGATTTCGTCGATGAGACCAACGCGCAGATCGTTCGGCGCGACGAGAATCGTGCGGTACTCGGGCGGTCGACCGAACCCGGTGAGGTAGTTGAACAGGTCGGCGACGTCCTCGGTGAGGTTGTCGTCGCAGGTGAAAAGGCCGAAGTCGGTGTAGAGACGGGCGGTGCGCGGGTGGTAGTTGCCGGTCCCGATGTGCACGTACCGGCGCACCGCATCGCCTTCGCGGCGCACAACCAGCGCCAGCTTGGCGTGGGTCTTCAGACCCGGGATTCCGTAGACGACGTGTACGCCCGAGCGCTCCAGGTCGCGCGCCCAGCGGATGTTGCGCTCTTCGTCGAAGCGGGCCTTGACCTCGACCAGGCAGACGGTCTGCTTGCCCTCCTCTGCCGCATGGAGCAGGGCGGTGACGAGGGGCGAATCCCCGCTGGTGCGGTACATCGTCTGCTTGATGGCGAGCACGTCGGGATCGTCGACGGCCTGCTGGACGAAGCGCTCGACGCTGGTGTGGAAGTCGTCGTACGGGTGGTGCACCAGGATGTCGCCGCTGCGAATCGCGGCGAAGATATCGATCTGCTGGTCGTCTTGGGACCGCAGGCGCGGCCCCGTGACCGGGCGCCACTGGGCATCGCGCAGATCGGGCCGGTCGAGGTCTGCCAGGGCCCAGAGGGCGGTGAGATCGAGCATGCCCTCGATCCGGTAGACGTCGCGCTCGACGATCGACATCGCCTCGGTGAGGGTGTCGATCAGCTCGGCGGGCGCGTCGGCGGCGACCTCGAGGCGCACGACATGGCCAAAGCGGCGCTGGTGCAGCTGATCCTCAACCGCACCGAGCAGGTCGTTGGCGTCGTCGTCGATATCGAAGTCGGCATCGCGCGTGACGCGGAACTGTGTGCAACGGGCGATTTCCATCCCGGGAAACAGACGGCCAACGTGCTCCTGGATGAGATCCTCCAACGGGACCAGAAAGCCATCGGCGGGGAATAGTCGGGGGAGCCCGGGCGGCACTTTCACGCGGGCGAAGCGCGATTCGCCGCCGGTGGGGTCACGCACCAAAAGCCCGAGGTTCAGGGAAAGCCCGGAAATGTAGGGGAACGGCAGGCCCGGCCCGACGGCGAGCGGCGTGAGCACCGGGAAGACCTGTCGCTCGAAGCGCTCGTCAGCATCGCGGCGCGCGGCCTTTGGCAGGTCGTGGACCCCCCGCAGGCAGACGTCCGCCGCTTCCAGCGCGGGGTGCAGCTCGTCGCGCCAGATCCGCGACTGCTCGGCGACCATCTCACTGACCCGATCGGAGATGGCGTCGAGGACCGCTTCGCGCGGCATCCGGTCGGGAGTGGAGGGCCGCCGGCCGGCGGCGATCGCCTCCTGCATGGTGGCGACGCGCACCATGAAGAACTCGTCGAGGTTGCTTCCCGCAATCGCGAGGAACTTGCAGCGCTCGAGCAGCGGCTGACGAGGGTCGCGGGCCAAAGCGACGACGCGGGCATTGAACGCCAGCCAGCTCAGCTCGCGATTCAGGTAGAGCCGCGGGTTGGTGAGGTCGGCCGCTGCCGTGATGTCGTCGGTTGTCGTCACGCTGCGCATTGTGAACGCCGGGAGGCGTACAGGGAAGCGGGTGTTACGCGGCAGGAGCCTCGGGCACGACCGGGGCCGGCTCGCGCTGCGCCCTCAGGCGGTAGTCGGTGCCCCCACGGGCCGCACCGACCTCCACCGTGTACACCCCGGGGAACTGGGCGACGATCTCGAGGCTTTCATCCGATGAACGTCCGAGCGACGCCGCCGCGAGCCAGAGCCGCGCGAACGCCGAGCCGGTACGAAAGCCCGGGGTTCGCGGCCGCCAGAGCTTGAGGTCGAGGTCGGCGGTCGCGCCAACCGGCGCCGTCAGGGTGAGGGTCAGGTGGTCGCCCTCGGCGAGCCTGACGCGGAAGTCGTCGCGCGGGTCACGCCCGACCACCACGCGGCCGCGAACGGACCCTGCAACCGGCCCCACGCCCCCCGCCAACGGCGGTTGTTGGGCGGCCCGGCGGGGATCGTTGTTCGGTTCGTCGGGGTCCTTGGTCGGGGTGGGCGCCGCGAGCGCGGCGGGCAGATCGACGATGCCCGCACCCGTCGCGATGTCGACACCGGGGGCATCGACATCGTGCGCCGTACCGACAAGCAGTGCCTCGATCTGCGATCGGTCGAAATCCGGCCGCGCCGCCCAGAGTCGCGCCGCCACGCCTGAGACCACGGCGGCGGCCATCGAGCTGCCCGAGAGGCGCCCGTAGGCCCCGCCCGGCAGTGTCGACAGCACGTTCTCGCCCGGCGCGGCAATCGCCACCTGGGGTCCGCGGGTGGAGCTTGCGAGCGGTAACCCGGCATCGGTCGTCGCCGATACCGCGAGCACGTGCTGGTAGGACCCGGGGTACTCCGGCCGGTTCCCTCGTGCTCCAGAATTGCCGACGGCGACGACGATGAGCGCCCCGCGGCCCACCGCATCATCAATCGCATCCTGCTCGAGCCGCGAGAAACCACCGCCCTCGATCGAGATGTTGATCACCCGGGCTTTGCGGGCCACCGCATAGCGGATGCCCCGCACCAATGCCGAGGTCGTCACCTGGCCGGCCGAGTCGCCGATCTTCACCGGCAGGATGCGCGCGGCCGACAGGCCGCTGACGCCCACGCCGTTGTCGCTCGCTGCGGCGATGATGCCCGCCACGTGCGTGCCGTGACCCTCGAGATCGACAAGCGCGTCGCGGCTGCCCGGTGCGAACGACCGCGCGAACCGCGTGTCGAGGGCGGTCTGGAGATCGGGCGCGTCGCCGGCAACCCCGGTGTCGAGCACCGCCACGAGGGGAATCTCTCCGGGGCCCGGGGTCGGAGGCGTCCATCCCACGGAGGTCAGGTGCGGCTGGTCGATGCGCAGCGGGTCACCGGCGATCCGAACCTTCGCCGGCGGCGCGATCACGATCGCCGGTGGGGGCGGTGGAGCGGCGACGAACATCAGAGTTTCAGGCGAAAGGCCGTGGCCACGAGGATAACGAGAACCGTCACTGCGGCGATGGTCGCGAGCGCGAAAGAGACGCCGAGCACCAGCGGGATGAATGCGACCATGCCCTGCGAGATCGCCACGATCCAGAGCACGTCGCGAACCAGCCCGGGCTTCACGCGAGTCGCCAACATCACGGCGACCACCGCGACGATGACCACCAGAGAAGTCACCAGAAGAGCGTTGCGGTGCCACACGAGAACCGCGAGCACCTCGACGAGCGCGATCGCCGCGGATGCCGACAGCCGTCGCTGGCGTAGCCAGCGGCTCGCTTTCTCGCGCGGGCCTTTCGGCGGTTCGTCGATCACGATGGGGTAGTTGCGCATGGGCACCTCCTGGTGATTGTAGCCCGGCCCCTCGATAAGGCCGATATCCGCCCGGTTAGCCCCCGGTGTCGGTGCGCACCACCGCCGCCGCGAGAGCGCCGAGTTGCCCGGCCGCCTCCTGTGCGGCGCCCTCGTGGGTCCAGAGTGCCGCCAACGAACCGCCGCTGCCGCACAGGATCACCGCGCGTGCGCCATTGGCCTTCAGTACGCAGGCGGCCCGTTGGAGTTCTGGGGCCATGCGTCGGGCCGCAGGCCACAGGTCGTTCGCGGCGAGATCAAGCAGATCATGGGCATCGGGCGCCTCGGGCCACGGTTCGGGGGCCGGCGGCGGATCGCCCGCGTCGAACTCCGCGTAGACCGCCGCGGTCGACAGCGGCACGATCGGTGGCGTGATCACGGCAAAAAGCGGCGGGATCTGCGCCGAAGAAAGCTGCTCGCCGCGCCCGCGCGCCCACTGCGCGCCACCGCGGACAAAGAATGGGACGTCTGAGCCGACCTGCGCCGCTATCTGTTCGAGGCGTCGGAACCCGAGCCGCAGATCGAGGATCGTGTCGGCCGCACGAAGTACCGCCGCCGCGTCGCTTGACCCTCCCCCCAAGCCGGCCTGAGGAGGTATGCGTTTATCGATGTCGACGGCGAGCGTCGGGAGCCCATCGACCTCCCGTTCGAGAGCGTCGAGGGCCTTCCACGCGAGGTTGTCAGGTCCGTCGATGCCCGGGCAGGTCACGGTGCGCCTCGTGCTGCGGCGCACCGTGACGGTGTCCTCCAAACCGTGCACGGCGACCATCAGTGAGGTAATCGGGTGGAAGCCATCGGCCCGGCGTGGTCCGACGCGCAGCACCAGATTGAGCTTGGCGGGTGCGGGGAGGGTCAGATCGTCCATGGCACCTGCACACGGAGTTCGAGAAACTGCGCCGGCGTGAGGTCTTGGGCGCGCACGGTCGACGAGAGGCCGAGCGCCGTGAGGCCTGCGGCGACCATCGCTCGGTCTGCGCCGGCACTGACCAATGCGTTCGACAGGGTCTTGCGGCGCTGCGCAAACCCGGCCCGGATAAACGCGCGCGTCGCCGCGTCGGGCGCCTGGGCGATCCGGCGCAGGGCGATCAAGGCCGAGTCGACGCGGGGGCGCGGCATGAAAACCTCGCGCCCGACGGGTCGGCGCAGGATTGCCTCGGCGACGAGCTGTACGACCACGCTGGGGGCGCCGTAGAGGGCCGACGCGGGCACCGCCAGCCAGCGGTCTCCGACCTCGCGTTGCACCATCACGCACCAGGCACGCAGGCCCGGCAGCCGCCACATGCTCTCCAATACGATCGGCGTGGCGATCGAGTAGGGCAGGTTCGCCACAAGCACCGTGGGAGCCGGCGTCAGCCCTTCGAGCGCGAGCTTCATGGCATCGGCCCAGTGGACGTCGACGTTGTCGTGGCCCTCCAACGCCTCGGTGAGCACCGGCTCGAGGCGGCGATCGATCTCCACCGCGTGGACATGTTTCGCGGTACGTGCGAGGGCGGTCGTGAGCACCCCGGGGCCGGCCCCGATCTCCAGAACGATGTCGTCGGCGGCGACGTCCACGGCCCGCAGGCTGAGATCGACCAGGTTCTCGTCAAGCAGGAAGTGCTGGCCGAGATCCGTGTCAGGCCGCAGGCCGTGTGCTTCGAGCAGGCGGCGCACACCCAGACGCGTCGGCCCGGTCACCAGCCGAAGACGCGGGCCGCGTTGGCGGTCGTCAGCGCGTCCATTTCGGCCACGGGGACGTCGCGGACGGCCGCCAACGCGGCAAGTGTGTAGGCGACGTTGGCGGGCTGGTTCGGTCGCCCGCGCCGAGGCACCGGCGCCAGATAGGGGCTGTCGGTCTCGACCAACAGCCGGTCGGCGGGGAGCGCCGCCGCGGCGACACGCAGGTCGTCCGCTTTGCGGAAGGTCAGCGGTCCGGCGAAGCTCGTCATGTAGCCGCGCTCGATGACGGCCTCGACGTGGTCGGGCATCGAGAAGCAGTGGAGGATCACCGGGTGCCCGCCCGAGTCGGCGTCGAGGATCTCGAGCGTCCGCGGCGACGCCTCACGGGTGTGGATGACGATTGGCAGCCCAACCTCGCGGGCGACGGCGATCTGGCCGCGAAAGGCACATTCTTGGGCCAAGCGCTCGGCGTAGTCGTAATGGTAGTCGAGGCCGCACTCGCCGATCGCCACGACCTTGGGGTGCGCCGCCAGCTCGCGGATCCAGATGGCGTCGGCGTCGGTCCATCCATCGGCGTCGTGAGGATGCACCCCGACCGCCGCGTAGACCTCGGGGTGGATGTCGGCCAAAGCGATGGCCCGTTCGCTCGACTCGCGCCCGCCGCCGATCGTCACGACCCGCTCGACGCCGGCCGCGCGTGCGAGCTCGATGAGCTCCGCGGGCGGGAGGTCGCATGACTCCAGGTGGGCATGGGTGTCGACTACGCCGGCCCCTCCTCCACCCGGGGAAACAGCGGCGGGCAGGGCGCGAGCACGGCTCCGGCGACATCGACGCCCCACGTCGCGTTCTCCAGAGCAACGGCACCCGGGTCGGCCCCGAGCGCGGTGAGGGCCGTCTCGCAGCTGCCCGGCATGTACGGCCAGAGCACCGTCACGACCGAGCGCAGCCCGGCCACGAGGGAAAACAGCGCCTGGTCGAGGGCTCTGTCGGCCGATGGGTCTTTGGCGAGCGTCCACGGCGCGCGCTCTTCGACGAGGCGGTTGAGGCGGCGCACCAGCACCCACACCTCGTCGATCGCCCGGCTGAGATCGACGGCATCGAAGGCCATGTGCACGGCGTCCAGCATGGCGGTGACCTCCGCCGCAAGCTCGCCGTCATCACCGGGGTCGGCGGGCACGACGCCGTCGCGGTAGCGGCCGACCATGTTGACGGTGCGGTTCAGCAGGTTGCCGAGCTCGTTGGCCAGCTCGCTGGTGTAGCGGCCCTCGAAGCCCTCGGCCGTGAACGTGCCGTCTTCGCCGAAGCGGATCTCCCGGGCCAGGTAGTAGCGCAGGGCATCGAGCCCATATGCCTCGATGAACGGGAACGGGTCGACGATGTTGCCGGTGGTCTTGCTCATCTTCTCGCCGCCTTTGAGCACGTAGCCGTGCACGAAGAGGCGTCGGGGAAGCTCGAGCTCGGCGGCCATCAGCAGCGCCGGCCAGATCACCGCGTGGAACTTGAGGATGTCCTTCGCCATCAGCTGGAGGTCGGGCGGCCAGTAGTGGTCGGTGAGATCCTCGCCCGGGCGCGCCGAGCCCAGGGCCGTCCAGTAGTTCAAAAGCGCATCGACCCAGACGTAGACGACCTGCGCCGGATCCCACGGCACGGGCACTCCCCAGTCGATCTGAGCGCGCGAGATCGACAGGTCGGTGAGGCCGTCGGCGATCATCCGCCGCGCCTCGTTGAAGCGCGCCTTGGGGGCGACGAAACCGGGATCGGCGTCGAACAGGGCCAGCAGCCGGTCGCGGTACGCCGACAGGCGAAAGAACCAGTTTTCCTCTTCGACCCACTCAACCGGTGTGTGGTGAACCGGGCAGGTGTGGTCGGGGCCGAGTTCATCCTCGGTATAGAAGGCCTCGGATGCTGTGCAGTACCAGCCACCGTACGAACCCTTGTAAACGTCGCCGCTGTCGCGCAGGCGGGTGAGGATCGTCTGCACCTCGGCGATGTGGCCCGCGTCGGTGGTGCGGATGAAGAAGTCGTTGGACGCTTCCAGCTGAGTGCCCAGCTCCCGAAACCGGGCCGAAAGTACGTCGGCGTGGTCGCGCGGGGTGCGGCCGGCCGCCTCGGCTGACTGCGCGATCTTCGCCCCGTGCTCGTCGGTGCCGGTCAGAAAGAACACGTCGTCGCCGCGCTGGCGGTGATGGCGCGCCAGGATGTCGGCCATGATCGTCGTGTACGCATGCCCGACGTGCGGCGCCGCGTTGACGTAGTAGATGGGGGTGGTGACGTAGAAGCGATTCGTGCTCATCCGTCGGGCAGTTTAGGGACCGGCACGGGTTCCCTTCCTCCCCGCATCGGTGGGGTTCTCGCGGCGATCCACGACCGCCTTGCCCGCGCCGATGTCGCATGGCTGCTGACCGGGTCGGCGGGACGGCGTCTCTTGGGTGCGTCGGTGCATCCCCGTGACCTCGATCTCGAGGTGGCGAGGGGCGTCGCCGAGAGGGCCGCCGCCGCGCTGGGCCTCGTCGGCGCGATCGAGTCGGCGGCTGGATGGACGTCCTGGCGTGCCGTTGGGGCGATCGCCGGGGTCGAGGTGGATCTCTCGGCCGGGCTGACCGTCACCGGGCCGGGTGGTCGGCTCGAGGCCGACTTCGATCTCCAGTGGGGATCATCCACCGGTGTGGTGGTGGCGCGGCGGAAGATCCACGTAGCACCACCCGAGGAGATGCTGGCCAGGGCGATCGTTGCCGACGCGCGCGCGCGCGTCGAGAAGCTGGCCGGGGTCGTGCGGACCGACTACCTGTCGTCGCGATTGCGCGCCGCGAGAGCCGCCGCGTAGGCGGCATTCCGGGCACCCAGCCCGAGGGCATGGGCGGCATCGGCGGCTCGCGCCGGGCTGAGGCCCGCCGCGAGGAGGATCTCCACCGCACGGATGACATCGGCCCCATCGGGAGCGGCCACCGGTGCCGGTGCGAGCACCAGCGTGACCTCGCCCCGTGCCGGGCCAACGATCCGCTCGGCCAGCTCACGGAGCGTCCCGTGGAGCGCTTCCTCATGCATCTTGGTGAGCTCGCGACCGACGCAGGCCCGCCGGTCGGGGGCGTCTTTGGCCAGGTGCGCGAGCAGGCCCGCGATTCGATTCGGGCTCTCGAAGCCGACGACGGTCACCCCCAGTCGGTCAATGCTCGCCATCATTTCCGTCCGCTCGGTGGCCTTTCGCGGGAAGAAGCCCACGAACAGGAAGCGGTCGGCGGGAAACCCTGCCAGCGCCAGAGCCGCGGTGACCGCGCTC
>JANLSO010000017.1:0-10986 GCA_031362405.1 Thermoleophilia bacterium
GGCGGTGCCGAACAGCCATCCCCAGCGGTCGGCCCGTGCCAGGCGCCGCCAGCCGAACATCAGGGCGGCCTGGGCGACGATGACCGCGATCAGCAGTTGGTCGGGGAGTGTGAGCCCGACATGGCGCACGGCCAGCACGGCGGCGAGCTCGACGAGCAGGACGCCGAGAAGACCTGCGGCCGAGTTCGGATCGACGCCGCGAAATGGCTTCGCGATACCGCCACCGCGGGCTCGCGTCGCAACGGGGGTCGCGAGGGGATAGGCGACGATCAGCGGCGGCGCGACGATCGCCGCCCCGATCATCGCGAGCCGTACGGCGGCGACATCGAGCGAAAGACGCGTCGCGAACCCGCTGGCAACGCCGAGGAGGATGCGTGCCGGGGCGGCGAGGCCAGGCCGCAGTTGGACAGCTTCGGTCGCCACGGCGGAGAGTCTGCCGCAACCGGTGGTCCAGGGTCCATCGGGGGAAACCCCGAGACCATCTGAGGGCGCGGTCGGTCTCAGGGGCATCCCCGATTGCGGGGAGGGAGGCACGCCCGCAGAGTTGCCAGCATGAACTCAGACACCCACACGATTCCCGCGTGGCTGGCCAACGCCCGCAGCTTCCGTCGCTCCCGCTCCGATCGTACGATCGCCGGTGTCGCCGGCGGGTTGGCCCCGAGGCTGGGACTGTCACCGGTCGCGGCGCGACTCGGTTTCGTCATCCTCGGCCTCGCAACCATCGGTCTTCCGCTCTACCTCGCGGCGCTGATCGCGATCCGCTCACAGGGCGACGCGCGCCCGGTTGGGTCGCTTCGGCTCGTTGCGGCGATTGCTGTCGCGCTCGGAACGTGGGTGATCAGCCTCTCCCTCCTCCCCTTTGGCATAAGCGGCCTCATGGTTGTCGCCGCGCTCATCGGCGTCGGCACGCTGTTGCTGTTTGGACGCAGCCGCCGCCCGGAATCGGCTCCGACGGTCGTCAACGTCGGAGCCCGCCCCGCCCCCATGGCCCCGCCGACCCTCTTTCTGCTGGCGCTCGGCCTCGCGGTGATCGCCGCGGCTGGGGTGTGGTTCTTCACGCTCCGAAGTGGCGATGTCCAGGCTTTCGGCGCGGCCGGCGCGGCGGCACTCGTTGTGATCGGGCTTGCCCAGATGCTCGGAGCGTGGCGCGGGCGAAGCGCCCTCCTCGTGCCCCTTGGCCTCGGGCTCGTCATCCCCCTTGGGATGGCGGCGGTCGTGGACAGCCGCCTGGACCTCGGGTTCGATGACCCCGGCGTCATCGGAGCGCTATCGGATTCCGGCGATCCGCTCACATTCGTCCTTGGCAGCGGATCAGGCCCGGTCACCGTCTCCCGAGATGCGTTCGCGTCCGGCCTGCGGTCGCTCACGATTCGCAAGCCGATTGGACGAATCGACCTTCGGATCGCCCCGGGTATTCCGGTGCAGCTCGAGGTTCACACGGCCTTCCATCGCGGCGAATTCAGTCCGTCCCTCAGCGATCGCGTCTACGGAGTAAGGCGTGTCCTGGCCCGCACAGGTCGAGAGATCAACCTGCCGGGCGCAGGTGCCAACGCCGCCGCAGAGCCCCTCAAGATCCGGATCGACGGCGGCTTCGGCCGGGTTTTCATCAGCCGGGCGACGGGAAGCTTTCAGGCCGTGGTCCCGCGCCGGGTTCTGCTGCAGGACGCGCGCGTCAATCTGACGGCCAGAAGAGCTCTGCTTGTGCGTGAGACCGCGGGGCTGCGGAGTCTGCGCGCTCGGTACTCGCGTGCCCTTGGGAGCAGCATCGCGGTCTCTGGGTTGCCGTCAGCAGTCTCCAAGACGATCCTCGCGATCAATGAGGGTGACTGGTACGCGAAGTCTCTCGACGACCCGGACCTGCGTGCCGGCGACCCCGCCCTCGACCGCCTGACGGCCGTGCAGCGGCGCGTCGAGAAAGCCCAACGGCTGCGCTTCGACATCCTCCGCGCCGAGTGGCGCGTCAACTCCATTCGCACAGCCATTCCGGCGCAAGAGCGGCGGATCGCTCAACTCGTGAAGGGGGCAACGCCATGACCGAACAGATCATCGAACGCCACGAGAACCCACACGTGGAATGGCCAGACCAGCCCCTACTGATCCCGCACGCGTTCCGGCCATCGTCACTCGTTGCCGGCGGCGCTCTCACGGCAATGGGGGCGGTGTTCCTCGCTCACCAACTCGGGGCGATCTCCCTTGGCCCGATCCCGACGATCTTCCTTGCGGTGATCGTGGTGGCCGCGGGTCTGATCGGCATCGCCTTCAGCTGGGCGCGACGGGACGACGACCTTTCCCACGCGGTGAACGGTGCCCTGACCGATCCCGACGAGACGAGCTGAGGAGCTGTCGGAGACCGACACTGCAGAGATCGGTGCCCGGCACCGATCTCTGCAGTGGTTTGTTCTTGCGTCCCGGGCACCGGGTCAGCGGTCGGCGGCCATCAGTTCTCTGACGCGGCCGGCGACTTGGCCGGTGGGGGCGCGGCGGCCGGCTTTGTGGGCGTACATCCGCTCGTCGGCGAGCCGCATTGCCTCGCCGGGATCGTCGGCTTCGTGGGGAAGCAGCACCGCGCCGCACGAGGCGTCGATCGCGTACTCGGCGCCCGACTCCTTGCAGGCTTTGACGACGTCGTCGATGGCACGGTCGAGGCCGACCGTCGGGACCGTGAGGAGCACACAGAACTCGTCTCCGCCCAAACGGTAGGCGCGGCCGTTATCGCCGGCGGCCTGGGTGAGTCGACCTCCGAGTCGCGAAAGAAGATCGTCACCGGCGGGGTGTCCGAAGCGATCGTTGTAGCTCTTGAAGCCGTCCATATCGAAGAGCATCAGCAGGGTCGGCTGCTCGGCCGCGTCATCGAGGCACCTGTCCAGATCGGCTTGGAGACGTCGCCGGTTACCCAACTGCGTGAGCGGGTCGGTCGCCACCTCGGTACGTAGCTGCTGGTGGGCCATGATCTCGCACGCCGCGCTGCCGGCGCGCTGGACGAGTTCCGCGAGCAGCTCGATCTCGTCGCTGCCGAACTCGCGGTCGCGGCGCACGAGGCTTACTGATCCCAGGAGCGTGACCTCTCCGCCGAACGGTACGGCGAGCGCCCACGCGTCGCCTCGCTGCATCTGCTCTGGCTGGCCACTTCGCGCGACCGCGGCGCTGGCGGCGGCAATTGCCGGCTCGAGGTCGGCGGAGGTGGCACCGAGTACGTGCCGGGCGCCCGTGGGCAGACGCAGATCCAGCATGCCGCCCTCGGCGTCGAGGGCTTCGATGGAGCCGACGAGAACGGTCTCGAGCAAGGCCTCCAAGTCGAGCCGGGCCGCGAACGACTCTCCCATCCGGCGAACCGCCGACTGCAGGCGGGAGCGTTCATGCCGGACAAGTTCCAGGCGCTGCTGCGCCTCGTGGATACGCGCGCCACGGTCGTGGTTGAGAAGAGCCAACAGCGCGGCGCAGGGGATCACGAGAGCGCCCGCCGCGATGTGGTCGACCGCGGCCGTCGCGGCAAGGAGTCCCACGGGGGCCAGGCAGAGGTCGGCGACCCACGCGAGGGCCACGACGCGCACCTGCAGCTGTGGTCGAACGCCGGTCGCCACGGTTTCGCGCAGGGTCCCCGATACGAGGTCCACTCCCAGGCCTGCGACGAAGGCGAGGAGCAGCACCGTGACACTCGGGGTGACCTCGGGAACCGTCCCGGCGGCGAGCAGTACCGCGACGGGGCCGAGGGTGTACCAGCTGTCGCCGGCGGAGAACACGATGCGTTCGGGCTGAGTACGGCGTACGGCGTAGGCGCCGACGGCACCGAGCACGATGCCGACCAACGCGAGCATCGGAACCGTCTGGACGGGTAACAGCAGGAGCATCGGCACCAGGCCAAGCTGGAGCGGTGCCGCTGACCCGATGCCGATCGCGAACCGGATCCGTGACAGCGCCCCGTAGAGCACCGTCAGGGTGATCGCCAACGGTACCGACAAACCTGCCACGCCTCCGCCAAAGATCACGAGTCCCGTTGCAACGGCGAAAAAGACCACCGCGCCGGTCGACTCTGCGGTGAGCTCGCGGCGACACACGCGGCGCGCGCGCATCTCCCAGGAGTCTTCCAGGAGGCGCTCGGCGTCGTCGCGCATCGTGACGAGGACCCCAGCACCGTTCGCGGTTGTGGATGGTGCGGTGTCCATGCTCATCCCCGCAGGTACGGATCCACGTAGACGTCATCGATCACCCAAGATCCGCTATCCGACCGAAACACCAGCTGGGCGTCGACCGTGTGGCCCGCCTCCCAGAGATTCAGAGCCTGGGCGAGAGGAAGTTGGTTCGTGGCACGCCAGCTTCGGAATCCGCGCGAAACCGAGCCGAGCCGCATCTCCTCGACGTCACCGTCAACATTGATCCAGCGCACCGAGTAGCTCAGCTGCGCGTTCCAACTCGCGCGGCGGGCGAAGAAACGGAAGGTGGGGTGCTGTTCACCGAGGCAGAACCATGGTGAGGCGGCGTAACCACCGGCGCCGAGCATCATCGCCTGCGTGTCATCGGACGAACCCACCTGCCACGGCTCGTTCTCGTCGGTCGCCCATGCGTCGCCGAGCTCCCAGCCGTCGCCATGGCTCTCGAAGTCTCCCCCGGGAAGCAGGCTGTAGTCGGACCAGTCGCCCCATGGTGCGAACACCGTGCTCGTTGGCGTCGGGTCGCACGCCGCCGCGGCCACGGCGGGAAGGGCGGCGCCGGCGATCATTGCGAAGGCGGCGAGGGCGGTGACGCGGAGACGTCGAACGGACCGGACGGGGGACATGCGCGAACCTCCAATAGCTGCCGAGGCAGCAACGAACACGGAAGTCGGCGGCTGGGCGATCTCGATGAGACCCCTGGCTTTGCGTCACCGCCTCACGACGGCTTTGCCCTTGTCGACGGGGCACCTATCGGCAGTGATTCGCCAGACTTGAGCCCTGCCCCGAGATTTCTTACATTCGTGCCTCACGCGCGGCCGTGAATCTAATGAAGGCGGTCAGACTCCCGCGCGCCGGGTAGCGGTCCGGCGAAGCTGGTCGGGGGTGAGACGCGGCCCCATGTGAGCACCGGAGGCCAGTTCGCAGCCCAATTCTCGGAGCTGTTCGGCCTGCTCGGCGCTCGCCACCCCATCGGCTCCGATGCGCAGTCCGAGCATCCCCGCGACACCGATTGCGAGGCGCACGACATCCCAATCGCGATCGGAAACGATGCTCGCATCGAGCATCACTCCGGAGACCGGCAGGTGGGTGAGGCGCCGCAGCGATGAGCGACCGACCCCGAAGCCGCTGACGACCACCTCGGCGCCCAACGAGGCGAGGCGATCGAGGATGACCTGCGAACGGTGCTCGTCGGCCTCCAACGCGGCCTCACTGACCTCGATCCGCAGCGGGGGCGCGTGTGCCGGCCAGCGGGCTACGCGATCGAGCAGGTCGTCGGCCTCCGAGGGGTCGATGAACTGCATCTCCGAGATGTTCACGGCCAGGCGTGGCGGGGCGCCCCCGGAGCCCGTCCAGTCGGCGGCGAACTCGGCGGCGCGATCGAGGGTCCAGCGATCGATGGGGCCGACCAGCCCGACCTGTCGAGCCAGGCGACGGAGCGTCACCCCGGGCACCGTGACGCCGGGCGCGGGGCTCCACTCGACTTGGGCGTGATAGCCGTGCACGTGGCCCGTCGCGATCTCGACGATTGGCTCGAACATCAGCTCAAGGTCACCCGACTCGATCGAGTTGCGTAGGCCGGTCTCGGTCTCGATCCGACGCGTGCTCTCCTCATGAACGCCGCGATCGTAGACCTGGAACGTCCCGCGGCCACGTGACTTGGCGATGTAGAGGGCTTGGTCTGCCTGTTCGAGAACGGTGGCCGGGTCGATGTCGACCGCCGAAGCCATCGAGATGCCGACGCTCGCTCGCACGGTCAGCTCGTTGTTGCCGACGCGAAACGGCGCCTCCAGCGTGCGCAGGATGCGCTCGGCGGCGTTGACCCCATCCGATGGCGTCGCGGCGTCGGTGATCAGCATCACGAACTCATCGCCCCCGACCCGGGCAATCGTGTCGGCGGGGCGCAGGCTGGCGCGAAGGCGCTCGGCGACCATTGTCAGCAGTCGATCGGCGGCCATGTGCCCGAGCGAATCGTTGATCAACTTGAAGCGATCGATGTCCATGAACAGCACGGCGAACCCTGGGGCCTCCGGGTGGCGCACGCGGTTCGCCACCAGGCGTTCGAGACGGTCAAGCAGAAGGGCGCGGTTGGGGAGCCCCGTGAGCCCATCGTGGAGCGACGCGACGCGGGCTTCCAGCTGAGCCGCCCGCTGGCCGGTGACATCGCGCAGGGTCGCGACGATGCACGGGGCCCCGTCGATGACGGCGTCATGGGCACGCAGCTCAACGGTCGTCGGGTCGCCTTCTCCGGCCACCGGCGCAAGATCAGATGCCTCGCCGGCGACCAGAGGCAGACCAAGGAGGTCTCCCACCCGGGGCGGGTTCGCTGTTGCCAGCAGATCCCGGGCCGCAGGGTTGAGATAGGTGATGACGCCCTCGGCGTCGGTCACCACGACGGCGTCTGGAAGACGGTCGAGGATTTCCGCGGTGCTCGGCGCAGGACTGTTGCGCATGAATCGGCGCGTCTCGGGTGACGCGGACGCCACGTCATCGGCATGCGACGGCGTCATCCGAGAGGCCTCCTGCTTGCGCAATTCATGAGGTCCGCGCTGGTCCTTAAACGATGATATTCGCCGATTTCCGGCGCGCACCCGGTCCCTGCGCGCGAGCGTGAGCATATCCGCCTGTCCCCGCGGGAATGTCATCCGCGAGGCCCGAGGGGCTAAACTCGTCCCGTGGACGTCTCCTCGCACACCGCCCTCGAAGTGCTCTCCGGACGCGAGCAGGGGGTGTTCGGCAGCCTCGCCCCGGGCGAGATCCTGGTGGGGCGTGATCCCGACTGCGATCTGGTGCTGACCGACCCCCGCGTGTCGCGGCGGCATGCGCGGATCTGGGTCGAATCTGGGTTACTGCTGATCGAAGACGCCGAGTCGAGCGCCGGCACGCTGGTCAACGGCGCGCCGATCGAGCGGGCGGTGCCGTTGCGCGTCGAGGATCGCCTCCAACTCGGCACGACCGAGATCGCCGTCAGATGGATTCCCGCGCCGGCCGCAACCATGATGGGCGTGGTGCCGCCGGAGCTTCTGGATGCGTCTCCGATCACCGCGACAACGGCCATCCCGGCGCCGCTGCCGAGTGGTCTGGAGCCGCTCGTGGTGCCGTCGCCACCGATGGCAGAGGTCACACCCATCGACGCGCCGCCGCCTCCGCTCCCCGACGAAGGTCCGGTAACGGCGATCGCCGCCGCGCCCGGCCCTCCACCACCCCCGATGGTCGATGAGCAGCCCCGGCGGGCCGATAGCTTCCCACCGCTGCCGCCCCCCTGGACAGCCCCGGAAGCCCCGAAGAAGCCCTGGTTCAAGAGGATGTTCGGGCGCTGACCACCGTCGTGCGAGCCGAGACGGCCGCGGCCACGAGGCAGAGGCCCCCGCACGACAGGCCCACCAGCCAGTAGCCCGGCCCCGTGAAGATCGGCCCCATGATCGCGGCGCCCAGCGTGACACCGATGTAGCTGGTGCAACTCATCAGGGCGACGGCGGTGCCGCGGGCTTCCTGAGAGCGCTCGGTCATGACCGTGGCCATGGAGGTCAGGAAGGCCGACTGCTGCGTCCCGAACAACAACAGCACTGCGCCGAGCAGCAGCACCGAGCCACTGGTCGTAGGGAGAAAGACGAGGATCATGCTCAGCGCGACGAGGGTGATCGTGAGGGCGCGCTCTTTGCCGAGCCGGTCGAGCACGCGTCCGTTGAACGAGGTCAGCGCGACCCCGATTCCGTACAGAAGGATCAGTCCCGAGGCCACGCCGCTCCTCACGTTCAGCTCTTCGCGGATGTAGCTGCCGAGGTACGTGTAGGCACCGTAGAACGCCAGCATGTCGAGAAGGTTCACGACCAGCAGCCGCGACACACCTGGCACGCGCAGCGTGTCGCTGAACCCGGGGCGAGGGCCTGAGCGCCGCGCCGCACCCGAGCCGGCCGGTATCAGCCGCACGGCCGCACCCGCGGCGGCCAGGGCCAGCAGGGCCATCGCCGCAAGGGACTCGCGCCATCCGGCGAACTGCCCGATCAGCCCGCCCAGCGGAACGCCGAGCACCAGTGCGGCGGCCCATCCGGCGATCACCCTTCCCATCACCTGGGCACGGATCTCGTACGGCACCTCATCGCCAACCCACGTGTAGGCCGCAGGCAGGAAAAGACCCGCCCCAACGCCGCACAGAGCCCGGCCACCGATCAGGACGGCGAGCGTCGGGGCGATCGCGCACAGCACGCCGGCCGCGGCGAAGATCGCCAGTCCTAAGAGGATCGTCGCGCGGCGACCGATCCGGTCGGCGACGAGGCCCGCCCCCGGCGCGACGGTGGCGACCGCCAGCCCGTAGACGCTGACCGACAGACCGGCTCGCTCGAGCGACGTCGCCAGATCGGAGGCGATGTCCTCAAGCAGCGGAGAGATGACCAGGGCTTCCGACCCGACGGCAAACACGCCGAGCAGAAGAGCAATGGTCGGGCCGAGGAGGGCGGGTCGGGGTGCGGTCGCGGTCACCGCGTCACCCGGTCCCCCATCAATCCCGCAGGCGGACCGTTCCGAAGAGGTAGACCATGTAGCCCAGACCGAACGTCATCACGCCGGCGGCAATGGGATCAGCACCACGCGACTCGACGATTGACGCGACGAACTCGGCCGCCATCGCGAGCGTGATGAGGCCGAACAGCACGAAACCGAGCCAGTTCGCCCAGCCGATCGGCAGATACTTGCGCGTGCCGATCTCGTCGGGCTTCGGAGCGTAATTACGTCGCCGGCCGCCGGTGGTGGTCTTTTTCGCTGCGCGTGCCATCCACCACCACGCTAGCAGCCCCGTCGGCCGTTGAACGTCGCACTCCGGGGGACTAGCGTCCTGGCATCGCTCGCGTGCCCATCACCCTCGATGACTGGCGGGAGATCCTCGTGGTTTCCGCGGCGGCCGATACCGGGCTGCCGAACCACTTCGCCGTCGCCGACGCGTCGGCGAACGCCGCCGTTGCACGTGAGCTTGACGCTCGCGCGACCCGAGTCGTTTGCCGGGCCCGTGAAGAACTCGGGCACCTCACCGTCGACGACGATGGCCGTTACGAGCTGTCCGAGCGTGGCCGGGCACTGATCAACACCGATCACGGCGATCCGATCGGGGGAATTGCCCGGTCGGTGCGCGACATGCGGGCGCACCTCGATTTGCCGCAGGTGATGCGCTCGGGTACGCCCCGGGACGACCTCTCTCACGGTGACGATGCCGCCCGCGCGCGCTTCGTGCGGGCGATGCGTGACGTCGCCGCGCCTCGCGAACAGCGCACCGCGGCGGCCATGCCCGCGCCGCGCGCCGGAGCAACGCTGCTCGACGTGGGTGGGGGACCCGGCACCTGCGCCGCGTCCTTCATGGCCGTTGGCTGGGAGGTGCCGGTCGTCGACCAGGCCGCGCAGATCGAGAGCGAAGCGGAGATCTCCGTGCCATCGGCGCTGTGGCCGTGGTCGGTGACATGAGGGGTGAGCTGCCCGACAGCCCGTGGGACGCCGTCTACCTCGGCAACGTCGTGCATCTGTTCGGGCCCGAGCACGCGGCTGCAATCGTGGCCCGTGCCGGAGCCGCGATTGCGCCGGGCGGGGTGCTCGCGATCCAGGAAGTCGTGCTGGGCCTGGCGACGGTGGCGGCGCGCTTCGGGGTGCCGATGCTGCTCGGCACCGAGGCAGGGGAGGCGTACGCCGACGACGACTATCGCGGATGGATGGCTGACGCCGGGTGCGCTCTCGAACAGATCGTCGAGGTGCAGCAGGACCGGCACCACCTGATGCTGGGGCGGCGGCGCTGAGCACCCCGGCCGCCGGACCCACCGATCGCGTTGCGCCCTTCCGGTTCGCGATGCGCCAGCGCGTCGACATCGCCGACACCGACCTCGGTGCGGTCGTCTACTACGGCCGGTACGTGCACTACGTCGACCGGGCCGTCGTCGAATACCGCAGGCACCTCGGCATCCCGCCGCTGGGGCCGCAGGGGCACCTGTTCGTCGTGCGTAGTCTGACGGTGTCGTACCAGTCGTCGGCCCGCTTCGACGATGTGGTCGAGGTGTTTGTGAGAACGTCTCGACTTGGTCGCACAAGCCACACCCACGAGGCGCGTATCGAGCGCGCCATGCCCGCCGGCGACGGCCTACTGCTCGCGGAGATCGAGCTGACGGTCGTCGGCATCACGTCGTACCAGGCCGGCCGGCCCTCGCGGATACCCGAGGCCATGCGCAACGTCATCACCGACTTTGAGGGACTGTCCTGAGCGAGACGCGCGTCTGGGGTGAGAATGCGGCGATGCTGGCGCAGGCGGGTCTCGACATCGAGCTGCTCGCCGACCTCGAACGCCGGGGTCGACCACGGCGAGACGCGCAGACCGCCGTATGGGACGCGCACGTCCATCTCGGTCACGATCGTGACGGCCACCGCCTCGATACCCTCGACCTGATCGGAGATCTCGATAATGCCGGCGTGCAGCGGGCGGTGTGTTTCCCCCCTGATGACCCCGATCCCGACGGAAGCTTTGGGCGCGCGAACGCCGCCGTGACCGCGGCGGCGGCCGCGAGCCCTGAGCGGATCGTTGCGTTCTGTCGCGTCGACCCGACCTCGTCGGCGTGGCGGGCCGATCTCGAGGCCGCCCACGCAGTCGGCGCCTGCGGCCTGAAGCTCCACCCCGTGGCGCAGCGCTTTTCACCCGACGCACGGGCGGCCATTGAGGCGGTCGCCGCGGCGACCCAGCGGCGCTGGCCGGTGCTGATTCATGCAGGTTTCGGCGCGCGTGGCCTGGTCGCGCCTCTCGTCGATCTTCTCGACGCGGTGCCCGATGCTCGGCTGATTCTCGCCCACGGAGCTCGCTGTGACGCGCGCG
>JANLSO010000023.1:0-5566 GCA_031362405.1 Thermoleophilia bacterium
GCCGCCCCCCCGGGCGCGGTCTCGGGGGCTATCGCCTCCTCGGTCTTTTTCCTGTGCGGGCGAACAGCCCGGCCCCCGACCCGATCAACGCTCCGCAAAAGGAACCACCATGTCCCAGGCCACGCTCGATACCAACCACGACATCCTGGTCGGCAACGCCGATGTCATCTCCGGTAACGCGGCAAAGCTGGATTCCAACCACGAACTGCTGGCCGGAAATGCGTCAATGCTCGCCCAGATCGCCGCATCCATCGAGAAGATCGCACTGAAGATCGGCGCCTGAGCGCCGGACGCCTACGGGAAACCTCTTCCCCGCGGGCGGGGCGATGTCACCAACCGGTGCCCGGCACCGGTTAGTGACACGTCTTCGGATGATTGACCCGGACCGGACCGCCCGAAGATCGGACGGTGGCTCCGAAGATCCGCACGGGGGCGGCTCTTAGCATCGGGCCGGTGACCACTCGCACACCACGCGCTCCCCTCTTCGGCCGCCGCCGCGTCCCCGAGCCGGCACCGGTACCGCACCGTGAGGTCGGAACAGCGACCCACTGCCCCTACTGTGCGCTGCAGTGCGGGATGACCGTCGTCGTCGCCGCCGAAGGCGGAGGCGACCCGACCATTGCGGCGCGCGAGTTCCCCACAAACGCAGGTGGCCTGTGCCGCAAGGGATGGACCTCCGCGACGCTCCTTCGTCACCCGGAGCGGCTGACGACCCCGCTCATGCGTGTCGGTCGCGGCGGCCCACTCGCACCGACCACATGGTCGAAGGCGATTGCGCGGACGGCGCAGGCGTTCGTCGCGGCGCAGCGCACGCACGGGCCCGAGGCCGCCGGGGTGTTCGGCGGCGGCGGTCTCACGAACGAAAAGGCCTACCTGCTCGGAAAGTTCGCCCGTATCGGCCTGCGGACGCCGTCGATCGATTACAACGGCCGGTTTTGCATGTCGTCGGCCGCGGCGGCGGGAACGCGGGCCTTCGGGCTCGACCGAGGGCTGCCCTTCCCGCTGGATGACATTCCCCTCGCCGATGTCGTGGTTTTGGTGGGCGCCAATCCAGCCGAGACAATGCCGCCGATCATGCGGTTCTTCGACGAGCAGCGCCGCCGGGGGGGACGCCTGATCGTGATCGACCCACGGGTGACGGCCACGGCGCGCGCGGCAGACGTTCATCTCGGCCTCGAGCCGGGCACCGACATGGCCCTGGCCAACGGTCTTCTGCACATCCTGGTGCGCGAGCGAATGATCGATCGCGACTACATCCACGCCCGCACGAGCGGCTTCGGAGCGGTGCTGCAGAGCGTCGCGACGTACTGGCCCGACCGCGTCGAGCGGACGACCGGGGTGCCGGCCGAAGACATCCGCCGGGCGGCCCTGATGCTCGGTGAGGCCCGCACCGCGATGGTGCTGACGGCCCGCGGCTCCGAGCAACATTCCACGGGCACCGAGACGGTGCTCGCCTTCATCAACCTCATGCTCGCGCTCGGCCAGGTGGGGCGGCGCGGCGGCGGCTACGGCTGCCTGACTGGCCAGGGCAATGGTCAAGGCGGGCGCGAGCACGGTCAGAAGGCCGATCAGCTCCCCGGCTATCGACGCATCGACGACCCGGCCGCGCGTGAGCACGTGGCCGGGGTGTGGGGGGTCGATGCCGACGAGCTGCCCGGCCCGGGTCTGTCGGCGTACGAGATGCTCGACCGACTCGGGACTTCCGGCGGCGTTCGGGCGCTCATGGTGATGGGGTCGAACCCGGTCGTCTCGGCGCCCCGCGCCGGACACATCGAGGAGCGCTTCGACGCGCTGGACTTCCTGGCGGTGGCCGATCCGTTTCTGTCAGAGACGGCCGCCCGGGCGGATGTCGGGTTCCCCTCGACCCAGTGGGCCGAGGAGGACGGCACCATGACCAACCTCGAGGGTCGGGTGCTCTGGCGCCGTCGGGCCGTCGCGCCGCCCGAGGGTGTGCGCAGCGACGCCGAGATCATCGTCGGGCTGGCCGCTTCGCTCGGGCGCGGTGCGCTGTTTCCGACCGCCGAGCCCCGGGAGATCTTCGACGAGCTACGCCGCGCGAGCGCGGGCGGCCCGGCTGACTACTCGGGGATCACCTACGAACGCATCGCCGCCGAGGACGGTGTCTTCTGGCCGTGTCCATCGCAGGACCACCCCGGCACACCGCGGATGTTCAGTGACCGGTTCGCCACCCCCGATGGCCGAGCCCGGTTTCACGCCGTGACCCACACGGCGGCGGCAGAAGAGCCCGATCAGGAGTTCCCGATGCACCTCACCACCGGCCGTGTGATGGGCCACTACCAGTCGGGCACCCAGACACGCAGGGTAGATGAGCTCCTCGCCGATTCCCCCGAGGCGTTCGTCGAGATCAACCCGATGATGGCGCGCCTTTTCGGCATCGCCGAAGGGGCGCTGGTCACCCTGGAAAGCCGCCGCGGAACCGCGACCGCGCGTGCTCGCCTGGTCACGACGATCCGCCACGACACCCTGTTCATGCCCTTTCACTGGGCCGGGGAGGGCCGGGTGAATCTGCTGACCAACCCTGCTCTCGACCCGTACTCACGGATGCCCGAGTTCAAGACCTGCGCCGTGCGCATCGCCCCTGCACCCTCGAACGCCACCCCCCAAGGAGGCATCACGTGACGACCACCCAGTTGGGATACGCCCTCTCCGCCGACACCTCGGTCGAGACTCGACGGCGCCTCGTGGTGATCGGCAACGGCATGGCCGGCGCGCGCACCGTCGAGGAGATCCTCGCCCGTGGTGGCGGTGAGCAGTTCGCCATCACCGTCTTCGGCGACGAGCCGTACGGCAACTACAACCGGATCCTGCTGTCAGGGGTGCTCGCGGGCGAGTCTGACCCCACCGACATCTTCATCAACCCGCTCGATTGGTACACCGAGAACAACATCGAGTTGCGTGCCGGGGTGCGCGTGACCCACGTCGACCGCGAGGCGCACCTCGTCTACGGCGACGACGACACGCAGATCGCCTACGACAAACTGATCTACGCGACCGGCAGCCGCCCGTTCGTGCCGCCGATCGAGGGCTTGAAGGACGCCTTCGGACCGCGCGAGGGCGTGTTCGTGTTCCGCACCCTCGACGACTGCAACGCGATCACCAGCTACGCGACCGGGTGCCGCCGGGCCGCCGTGATCGGCGGCGGTTTGCTCGGGTTGGAGGCGGCCCGAGGGCTTTTGACCCACGGGGTGGAGGTCCACGTGGTCGAGGCCGCCCCGCACTTGATGTTCCAGCAGCTCGACGCCAACGGTGGGCGGATCCTGGCCCGGACCCTCCGCGAGATGGGGATCGGAGTTCACACGGCCAGCGCGACGGCCGCGGTCACCGGCGATGACCGCATCACGGGTCTTCAGTTCAAAGACGGCGCCCATCTGGAGTGCGACATGGTCGTGGTGGCGGCCGGCATCCGGCCGAACTCCCAACTTGCGAGCGACATCGGTCTGGCGGTCGGGCGCGCGGTGGTCGTCGACGACCAGATGCTCACCGACGATCCCGACATCTACGCGGTCGGCGAATGCGCCCAGCACCGCGACCAGGTCTACGGCCTCGTGGCACCTTTGTGGGAGCAGGCCGAAGTCCTGGCCGATCACATCACCGGCGCCAACGAGACCTCGGCCTATGAGGGATCGAAGCTCGCGACGAAGCTGAAGGTCATGGGGGTCGAACTCGCGGTAATGGGCCTCAAGGAGCCCGAGTCCGACGAGGACGAGGTGCTGCAATTCAGCGAACCGTCGAAGGGCATCTACAAGTCGGTGATCATCCGCGACGGGCGTCTCGTCGGCGCGACGTTGCTCGGAGACGTCAGCAAGGTGTCGTTCCTGACCCAGGCCTTCGACAAGGGCACGCTGCTTCCCGAAGACCGCAAGGAGCTGATGTTCGATCTCGGCGCCGCGCCCGCGGAGGTGTCGATCGCCGATATGCCCGACAGCGACCAGATCTGTAACTGCAACGGGGTCAGCAAGGGCGACATCGTCGGCTGCTGCGCCGGGGGCGCCACGAGCGTCACCGCCGTGATGAAGGGCACTCGCGCCGGCACCGGCTGCGGATCGTGCAGGATCCAGGTGGCGCAGATCGTCGAGTGGGCCGCGGGTGGAGAACTCGTCGAAGACCCGTCGGCGCACTACTACGTGCCGGGGGTGCCGTATCCGAAGGCGGATCTGGTCGAGGAGATCACGCGCCGTGATCTGCGCTCGGTGTCAGACGTCTTCAACGCTCTCTCAGATGGCCGCGACGACCCGGCCAGCAAGATGGGCCTCACCTCGCTGCTGCGCACCATTTGGGGCGTCGACGAACTCGGCGATGAACGCGACGCTCGCTACATCAACGACCGCGTACACGCGAACATCCAGAAGGACGGCACGTTCTCGGTGGTCCCCGGTATCAGCGGGGGCGTGACCTCCGCCGATCAGCTGCGCCGGATCGCCGACGTGGCCGACAAGTACGAGGTCCCGATGATCAAGATCACCGGCGGGCAACGGATCGACCTACTCGGGATCGCGAAGGACGATCTGCCCGGCATGTGGAAGGACCTCGGGATGCGATCCGGCCACGCCTACGGGAAGTCGTTCCGTACGGTCAAGTCGTGCGTCGGCACCCAGTTCTGCCGCTTCGGCGTCGGCGACGCCGTGACGCTGGGTGTGGAGATCGAGGAGCGCTTCAAGGGGTTGGAAGCCCCCGCCAAGCTGAAGCTGGCCACGGCGGGGTGCCCGCGAAACTGCTCGGAGGCGATGGTCAAGGACATCGGCGCCGTCGCCATCGAGGGGGGCCGCTGGGAGATCTACATCGGCGGGGCGGCGGGCGCCCATGTGCGTAAAGGCGATGTCCTTGCCACCGTCGACTCCCACGAGGAGGTGCTTCTGATCACCGGCAGGTTCATCCAGTACTACCGTGAGAACGCCCGCTGGCTCGAGCGCACCTACGCGTTCGTGCCGCGCGTCGGGCTCGAGGAGCTCAAGGCGATCGTGATTGACGACCGCGACGGCATCGCCGCACGCCTCGACGCCGCGATCCAGGCCTCGATCGACGACTACGTCGAGCCCTGGCAGACCGAGGCCGCCGCCCCCGCGACGGCCAACCAGTTCGCCGCCCCGATCGCGGTGGCTCCGTGAGCCCGACCCAAAGCGTGACCGAGCATCAGCTGGGGCCGATCGATCAGATCGCTGTGGGGGAGGGGCGCGAGTTCACCGTCGCGGGCCTGCGCATCGCCGTGTTCCGCCTTCGCGGCGGCGGCATCGCCGCGACCCAGGGGCGGTGTCCCCACCGCGACGGTCCCCTCGCGGACGGGCTCGTCGGGATGAACTCGATCGTCTGCCCGCTTCACAACTGGAAGTTCGCGCTGGCCACGGGAGCCGCCGAGGTAGGTGACTGCGACATCACGACGTACCCGGCCCGCATCGACCACGCCGGCAACGCCCTCGTCGCCCTTCCACATCTGGTCAGGCCCGAGTAGCCGCTTGGACACTTTTCTCGGCCGCTGAACACCGCGACGCACAGAGCGGTGCCAGGCACCGATCTGTGCGTCGCTACGGCCACGGGCGACGTGGACGCG
>JANLSO010000173.1:0-21972 GCA_031362405.1 Thermoleophilia bacterium
CGGAGCTGGCCACGGCACTGATCGGCCAGGCCATCGAGCAGCAGCAGATCGGACGCGACCAGCTCACCGTGCATGCCGACCGGGGCCCGGCGATGACCTCACAGCCGGTCGCGTTCCTGCTCGCCGATCTCGGCGTACTCACGACCCACAACCGCCCCTACACCTCCACCGACAACCCTTACTCCGAAGCCCAGTTCAAGACGCTCACGTACCGGCCCGGGTTCCCGGCACGATCGACTCGATCGAGCACGCCAGAGCGTTCTGCCGCGGGTTCTTCGGTTGGTACAACCACTTATGCCGCCACTCAGGTGTCGGGCTGATGACCCCGGCGACCGTCCACTACGGACAGGCCGAGCAGACACACACCGACCGCCAGCACGTGCTCGATGCCGCCTACGCCGCGACGCCCGAGCGCTTCATACGTCGCGCTCCCACACCGCCCCCGTGCCCACGGCCTCGTGGATCAACAAGCCTGACAGCGAGGAGGTCACTCACTAAAAGCGAGGATCGACCGTCTCATTCGACTTGACAGGCTCCGGTTTCGATAGCGAGACCAGCTCTGAGGCGAACTCATCTCATGTGGCAGGCGAACGCGGGCCTGCCGGAAGGCGTTGGCCATCGGAACAACGACGAGAGGGAGCGCACCGCCTTTGCGCTCGAGCGACCGTTGCGTGTCACCATCGGTGCCTGGCACCGGGGGTGACACGTGTCGCGTTGGTCGCGGACTCAGGCTGCGGGATTCCGCTACCTTCGACGGACCGATGATTCCCGACGACAACACCGACGAGCGAACGACCGCCGTCCTCGGCGGGGGAGTCCGCCGAGCCGAGGCCGCTGGCTCGTGCCGGCTCTGCCCGGTGGCCTGCGAGCGCCTTGTCTATCCGTCGGGCTGCATTGAGTCAGGCTGCGAGCGTCTGTACACCTATGACCGTGAGGGGCGCGAGGTCATGGGATGCCTCGACAAGGTGTTCCGGGTCGAGATCGACGTAATCGGCTTTCGCGAAATGCAGCATTCGCGCGTCGGCTTTGGGCCGCTGCGTGTCTGGCGCGAACCGAATGCCGTGTGTCGGTGCGCGGTCGAGCGCACCTTCGAGCATCGGCCGCATGGCCACTGCGAGAAGCCCGAGTTTCGCAATGCGGCTCCTGCGACGCGTGTTTGAGGCGCTGGTCGCCTAGCTGACGCGGACGAAAAGGCCGGAGGCGGCCTTCTCGGCGATCGATCGCTCGTCGCCGTCGACGGTGACGGTGAGTTGCCCCGCCGCATGCGAGGAACGTACGACACCTACGGCCGTGCCCGGGATGAGGCCCTCGTCGTAGAACCAGTGAAGCAGATCGCCGTCGTGCTCTGCGAGGCGTACGATGACGGCCGATTCACCCGGCGCGACCTTCGACAGCGGCAGCAGGGCGCGGTTCTCCGCCTGCTCGTGGGTGGGATCAACGGGCCAGCCGTGCGGGCAGCGCTCGGGATGCCCGAGCCGTTCGGCCAGCCGCTCGACCATGTCGTCGTCGAACGCGTCGCCCACCTGCTCGGCGTGTTCGTGCGATTCGGCGGGCGAGTACCCCATGAAGTCGGTAAGGAAGCGCTCGATGATGCGGTGGTTGCGTACCACTCGCTCCGCCTCGGCGCGGCCCTTTTCGGTCAGCAACGGCCCGCGTCGCCCGGTCCGCTCGATGAGTCCGTCGGCCTCCAGGCGCTTCAGCATCTCGCTGGCCGTCGGAGCCGTGACCTGGAGCATCTCGGCGACCCGTGCCGCCGGCGCCGGACCCTCGTTCACGACGACCGGGCCGTACTCCCCGACCGGAAACGAGAGGAAGTAGATGGCCTCGAGATAGTCGTCTAGGTGATGGGTTCGCGTCATTGGACGAGCATAGCGGGGAGGTCGGCCGAGACCACCCGGACCGCTCAGGTGCGCAGGCCGACTCCGCGGACAAACAAGCTCCACGACCATACGAGTATCACCGCCGCCAGGCTCGTGGCGATGCCCAACGACAGCCACGGGCTGACATCCGTTGCGCCCAGGAGGCCGTATCGCGTGCCGTCGACCATGTAGAAGATCGGGTCGGCCTGAGTGATGCCCTGCCACGGCTGGTCGAGCGCGTCGACGGAGTAGAAGACCCCGCCCAGGAATGCGAGAGGTTGCAAAAGCAGGTTGCCGACAAACGCCTGTAGTTCCCATCCCCGCGAATAAAGGCCGACGATCGTGCCGAGCGCGGCGAACCCGACGGCAGCGATGACGAGCATGAGCGCCATGTAGAACGGGTGCTCGACGGGGAAGTCGACGAAGATCCGCGCGACGACGAGCGTCGCGACTCCGATCGCCAGCCCGCGCACAACGCCGCCGATCGTGTACCCGATGGCCAACTGGCTGGCGGTCATTGAGCTTGAGACCGGATCCTCGATGAAGCCCTCGGTGCGTGCCTGGTAGAGCGAGGTGGCGTTGTTCGCGAACGCCGCGGTGCCGACGCCCATCAGCACAAGGCCAGGCACGATGAACCGGTCGTACGGCACGCCATCGATGACGCGGATCTGCCCACCGAGACCAATTCCGAAGACGACGATGAAAAGGGCGGCGGCGATCACCTGCGGTGCGATCGTCTGCGACCACAGCCGCAGTACGCGCAGCACCTCCCGCTCGGAGAGCGCGAAGACCCCCCGCCATTGGCCCCGGCGCAGTGTCTTTGCGGCGGTCATCGCCCCACCAGCCGTAGGTAGACGTCTTCGAGTTTGTCGGCGTTGAACCGTTGGCGCAGCTCGTCGGGCGCTCCGTCGGCCACGACTGCCCCATCGCGGATGAACGCGACGCGCTCACACAGGGCCTCGGCCTCTTCCAGGTAGTGCGTCGTGAGCAGGATGGTCGTCCCGTCGGCGTGCAGGCGGGTGATGTACTGCCACAGATCTTGACGTAGCTCGACGTCGACGCCCGCCGTGGGTTCGTCGAGAATTACCAGTCGCGGGCGGTGCAGCAGCGCCCGTGCCAGCAGCAGTCGTCGACGCATTCCGCCCGACAGGCGATTCGAGAACGCGTCGGCCTTGTCGGTGAGATCGAAGACGCGCAGCATCTCGTCGGCTCGGGCGCGGGCATCGGCGCGCGTCATGCCGAAGTAGCGCCCGTGCAGCGTCAGGGTGTCGCGTACCGGCACGAACCGGTCGAGTGCGATCTCCTGCGGCGCATAGCCGATCAACTGTCGCCCCTCGACGTCGCCGGGGGATCCCGCGGGAAGCCCGAAGACGCGGATGGTGCCCCCCGACGGCCGGGTCAGCCCGACGATGCTGCGGATGAGGGTCGTCTTACCGGCGCCGTTCGGCCCGAGCAGGCCGAGGAACGCACCCTCGCGGACCTCCAGGTTCAGGCCCGCGAGGGCCTCGACGCCACCCGGAAAAGTCTTCCTGACCGCGTCACATGAGAGGGCAATGGTGGCGTCGGGCACGGCCGAGCAGCCTAGCGCGGTCGATCGGCACCCGCCGACCCACTTGCCGCGATATAACGGGACGATATATCTTGTCGAGCGATGGGCTCTGGCCAAAGACCGCCAAAAGATGCGCCGCTGGGATCGGTGGCGGTTGTCCTGCTCGGCTTTCTGCGTGGCTGGGGCCCGATGTCGGGGTACGACGTGAAGACCGCCGTCGACCAGAGCGCAAAGTTTTTTTGGGCCGCCAGCTACGGGCAGATCTATCCCGAGCTTCGCCGGCTGGAGGCCGCCGGTCTCATCGAGGGCGAGGCTGCGCCGCGCGGAGATCGCTCGCGCACCGCGTATCGCATCACCCCGCCCGGAGTCGAGCGCTTCGAGCGGTGGCTCGCCGAGCCCGCCGGACGCCTCGAGGTGCGCGACGAGCACGTACTGAAGTTGTTTCTGTCGTCGTCTGACGATCCGCCCGGTACGCGTGAACGCCTCGAGCACCTGGCGCGCGAGCACGAGGCTCGATTGGCCGAGCTCCGGCGTCTCGACGCACGGAAATCACCCGATCTCGGCGGCCATCCACGCCTTGTTCTCGATTACGGCCTCGCCTTCCACTCGTTCATCGCCGCATGGTGCCGTGATCGAGCCGATCAGATTCCTGTGCCCCCACCCACCAGGAGAACATGATGTTCGCGTTCCTCACCCGCCTGGCCACCCGCCGCCCGGGCCTCGTCGCAATCGCAATCGGCATCCTCACCGTCGTCTCGCTGGTGGGGTCGAACGGGCTCGCAGACAACCTCAGCGCAGGCGGGTTCGCCGACAACGATTCCGAAGCCATCATGGCCCGCACGTTGATCGAAGACGCCTCCGGCGCGAGCTCGGCGGCCAACGTGGTCGCTCTGGTGCGCCCGGGCGGGGCGGTGACCTCCGCCGCCGGGCAGACCGCCATCGCGAAGGTCCGCGCGACGCTCGCGGCCGATGCCGGGGTCGCCAACGTCGCGAGCCCCTACGAGGGCGGCGGTGGGAAGGAGCAGATCTCGGCTGACGGGGAGTCGGCCTACCTCGTCGTGGCGTTCACCGCGCAGGATGACGACGCGAAGATCGACACGGCGAAACGGTTGGAGGCCGCGGTCAAAGGCGACACAACGGTTCTGCTGGGCGGAGAGAGCGTCGTCGCCGACCAAGTGACCACGATCGTGGGCGAGGATCTGGCGCGCGCGGAAGCGTTGGTGTTTCCGCTGCTCATCATCCTGTCGCTCTGGATCTTCCGCGGCCTGATCGCGTCGGTCTTGCCGGTCGCGATGGGCGCGGTGTCGATCTTCATCTCGTTCCTCGCGATTGCCGTGGCGAACAGCATCACGACGATGTCGGTGTTCGCCTTGAACCTCGTGATCTCGCTGAGCCTCGGTCTGGCCATCGACTACAGCCTGTTGGTCGTCTCGCGCTATCGGGAAGAGCTCGCCAAGCAGGGGCCGGGAGCCGGCGCGATTCGCACGACGATGGCGACCGCCGGACGTAGCGTCGTCTTCAGCGCCGTGACCGTTGCGGCGGCGTTGGCCGGCCTCATGATCTTTCCCCAGAACTTCCTGTTCTCGATGGGGCTCGGCGGCATGATGGCCGCTCTGATCGCGGCTGCGGTGGCCGTGATCCTGCTGCCCGCGGTGCTCATGCTGCTAGGTGAGCGCATCAATTCGTTCGCTCCCAAAGCGTGGAAGCGCGGCACCTCGCAGGCCGATCTCACACCAACCTCGGGCGGCTGGTACCGGCTGTCGCGGTTTGTGATGAACCGGCCCGGCCTGATCGCCGTGGTCGCCGGCGCCGCAATGCTGCTGATGACCGTCCCGGCTCTCGGGATCGGGTTCACGACGGTCGACGCATCGGTGCTTCCGACCTCGGCCTCGAGCCGCCAGGTCGCCGACGCGCTGACCCGCGACTTTCCGGCGGGCCGAACGAACCCGCTGGTGATCGCGGTCCAGACCGGGCGCGACGATCGCGACGCCGCCATCGCGGCCGAGACGCTCGCCGACTATTCCCGGCAACTGCGGGAGCTGCCCGGGGCGGCCGCCGTCTCGCCGCCGGTTTCGGTCGGCGCGGGCGTCTACCGTCTCGACGTGATCCCGCGTGACCCGGCGCTCAGTGACCAGGCCCAAACGCTGCTCGCCGACGCGCGGGCGGTCAGCAGCCCGTACCCGAGCCGCATCGGTGGAGCGACCGCCGAGTTCGTCGATCAGCGCAGCAGCCTCGGCCACTACCTTCCGTGGGCGATCGCGTTCATCTCGGTCACGACGATCGTGGCGCTCTTTCTGATGACGGGCTCGTTGTTCCTGCCGATCAAGGCCGTGGTGATGAACCTGCTCACGTTGGGCGCGACCATGGGCATCTTGAAGCTCGTCTTTCAGGACGGCCGCTTGGAGGGCCTGCTCGACTTCACGAGCCAGGGGGCCCTGGATCTCACGCAGCCGATCCTGATCGGAGCCATCGCCTTCGGGCTCAGCACCGACTACTCGGTCTTCCTGCTGTCGCGCATCAAGGAGCTGCACGACCAGGGTGTCGACAACAAGGAGGCCGTGGCGCTGGGAGTTCAGCGCACGGGCCGGATCGTCTCGTCTGCTGCGATTCTCTTCGCGGTCGCGGTGGGTGCGTTCGCCACCTCGCAGATCGTGCTCTTGAAGGAGATCGGCATCGGCACGGCCCTGGCGGTCTTGATCGATGCGACGATCGTCCGGGCGCTGCTGGTGCCTGCGCTGATGGGCCTGATGGGCCGCTGGAACTGGTGGGCGCCGGCACCGCTGCGACGGCTGCATCAACGCATCGGTCTGCAGGAGGGTTAGCAAAAACGCCGAAAATCTAAGGACGGTGTATCCTCGCGCCGGATCTCACCCCCGAAAGGGGGTAGGTCGGGCAGCATCTCCTATCCGCGCGGACTAACCGGATCGCCGAAGCCGGTACCGCGTTGGGCGCCTACCTTTCATCAGGCAGCTATGAACCCCCGCGGCGCTCGCCGCTCGCAGATTTCGGCAAGGAGGCTCGAATGAACCAGATCGCTCCCGTGTCCACGTCCGGTCGCAACACCCTCGTCCGCCGCGTGGCGCTCGTCGGCGCAGCGCTCGCCACGGTGGCCGCACCAGCGCTCGCCAGCGCCGCGACCCCGGCGAACCTCTTGCTCGACACCGCGTCGCCCGAGTACAACCTCGTGACCGTCAAGCGGGCGAACGGGGGCACCGTCCAGGCGCGCCCGTCACTGTTCAACATGAACATCACCCCGACGGGCCTCGGCCTCTACTCGCCGTCGGCCGCCTTCTGCATCGACCTCGACCACGCGATCAGCGAGGGCATCAACTACTCGGTCCTCCTTTCGGATGCGACCGACGACCCGACCCTCACCAACGCGGCCTACACGCAGGTCACCTGGCTGATCGACAACGCTCCCCAGCTCGTGGCCAACTCGGTCAACAAGCCGCTCGAGGCGGGCGCGATCCAGATCGCGATCTGGCAGCTCGTCGCCGGCGCCAGTGACGTCCCCAACGTCACCAACGACTCCCAGCTGAACGCTCGTGTGACGGCCGTCCGCGCTCTGGCCTCCGCGGGAAAGCTGGCGGGGCCGATCACGATCTCCGCGCCGGTCACGACGACCTGCTCGACCACGACGGTTCCGCTGTCACTGAAGGGCACGCCGGGCACGACCGCCACGGTGGCGATCTCCGCCGGCACGGCGAAGCTCAGCGCCCCGAGCGTCACATTCGACGCGGCCGGCGTCGCCTCGGTCTCGGTCAGCGGCGCGTCTCCCGGCACGGTCACGGTCACGGCAAGCGCCTCCGGCGTGAAGCTGGTCAAGGCGGGCCGCACCACCGCAACCGTCACGACCCCGCAGGAGACCGCTCACGTTCGCCCGATCGTCTACACGGCGAGCACCAACATCAACTTCACCAACTGCACCACGCCCGGCACCCCGGGAACCCCCGGCACACCCGCGACGCCGCCGTCGTCGGCGCCGACTGTCCCGGTCGTCTCCCCGACGGTCACAAACGTCTGCATCAACACGAACCTCAAGGTCAACGTGTCGGCACCCAAGAGTGTCCGTGCCGGAAACACGATCATGGTGGGGATCACGTCCAGTAACACGGGTACCGCGACGGCCGATGGCACGAAGCTTCGCTACCGAATCCCCTCGGGCTTCTCGTTGGTGTCGCGCCCCGCCGGCTCGCGTGTCGCGAATGGCGTCGTCACCATCATGCTCGGCGACATGGCCCCGAACGGCGACGTCCGCCGCGCGAAGGTCACCCTGCGCGCCGACCGCGCCATCTCGGGCGGCCGCCGCCACTCGGCGACGGTCACCGCCGCATGTGGCGCGAACAAGACCGGCGTCGCCGCGACCCAGGTTCGGGCCCTCCCGGCCCAGCGGATCCCCGCCGTCACCGGCTGACCCATCCGCGGTAACGAAGTTCGACGGGCCGGGGTTCTCCTCGGCCCGTCGCCGTTCCTGGTGAGGATCCTCGCAACCATGCCCCGTCGTCTTGCTCTCACTCTTTCGTCGATCGTCGCGACCGCGGTTCTGGTGGGATGCGGCGTCACCACCTCTGCGGTGCGGTCGGTGTCGACGACCGCCCCGCCTCCGGTCACCGTCGTGACGACGGTCGTGGCGCCGACGATCAGCACCCAACCGGTCACCGCACCGCCCGTAACGACCCTCGACACGACGCCCGACCCGCCTGCGCCCCCGCAGCGGCCACCGCACCTGCGCCCGGGCGTGCCGGTCGTCAGCGCGACGCGCTACCTGAGTGACACTCGGTTGGCATTTCGTGCATTGCGCCTTTTCAGCTCGACCCTGCAATCGATCAACGCGCCGGGCGAATTCTCGTCGCGCCTCACCCTGCTGCGCGTCGAGCTACGCATCTTCGACGCGGCCATCCGCCGGCTGCGCGGCTATCAGCTCTCGAGCAAAGTCCTCGATACCCAAAGGGCTCGCCTGGGCCTTCAGGGGCCACCGCTGGCCCGCTCGATGAGCGACTTCCTCGACGCCATCCGCGACGGCGACCGCAGCCGAGCGAGCTCCCTCGCTGCCGACGTTCAACGCCGCCTGACCACGCTACGCCGCGCCGCCAACCGGAAATAGGAAACGGGTGCCGGGCAGGTGACATGACGTCTTGTCACGTGCCCGACACCCGCGATCATCGCGATTGTGATTCGTGCACTGCGCTCAGCGGCCATCGGGCCGTTCGGCAAAGGTCAAGGACGCCGAGTTGATGCAGTAGCGCAGACCGGTCGGGGCGGGGCCGTCGGGAAAGACGTGGCCCAGGTGGGCGTCGCAGGTTGAGCAGACGGCTTCGGTGCGGACCATTCCGAAGGTGCGGTCTTCGTGGTTCGTCACGGCGCCGTCGCTCACCGGGGTCGTGAAGCTCGGCCAGCCGGTGCCCGAATCGAATTTGTCGTCGGCCTCGAACAGGGGGGTACCGCAACACACGCAGACGTATTCGCCGGCGGCGTGGTGGTCCCAGTACTCGCCCGTGAAGGCGCGCTCGGTGCCGCCCTTGCGAGCGACCTCGTACTGCTCGGGCGTGAGCCGTTCGCGCCATTCTTGGTCGGTCGGTTGTTGCTCGGCCACGGTTCAGCCCTCCGGTGTCGTCACGTCGATATCGGGAATGTTGCACCTTCTGCGACGAAGATCACGCCGGCTCCGGTTCTGCGACCCTTTCGGCCCCGACCCGGCGATGCGGGGTTCCGGGCCGAATCTCACCCCATCGCCTACTCCTCGTCGTCACCTCGCTCAGCGATGCGCTGGGAGAGGGTCGCCATGATCGTCGGGTCGCGCAGCGTTGTGACGTCTCCCAGCGCGCGGCCCTCGGCGATGTCACGCAGCAGGCGACGCATGATCTTGCCAGAGCGGGTCTTTGGGAGATCCTCCGACCAGATGATCCGCTTCGGCCGGGCGAGCTTTCCGATGCGTACGGCGACGTGCTCGCGAAGCTCGTGCTCCAAGGTGTCGGTGTTGGTGCCCTCCACCGGGGTCACGAAGGCGACGATGGCCTGGCCGGTGAGGTCGTCGGCCTGGGCAACGACGGCCGACTCGGCGACCTTCGGGTGGCTCACAAGGGCCGACTCGACCTCGGCGGTCGACAGCCGATGGCCCGAGACGTTGATGACGTCGTCGATGCGCCCGAGGATCCAGATGCTTCCGTCGGCATCGATGCGGGCGGCGTCGCCGACCAGGTAGGTCGTCGGGCCGAAACGCTCAAAGTAGGTCTTCACGAACCGGTCGGGGTCCTTGTAGAGGGTGCGCAGCATCCCCGGCCAGGGCTGGGTGAGAACGAGCAGGCCCTGCCCCTCGGTGATCGGGTTCCCGTCGTTGTCGACGACGGCGGCCGAGATGCCGGGCAGAGTTCGCATCGCCGAACCCGGTTTTGCGTCGGTGATCCCGGGGACGGGGGAGATCATGATGTGGCCGGTTTCGGTCTGCCACCAGGTGTCGACCACCGGGCAGGTGCCGCCCCCGATGACCTCCCGGTACCAGAGCCACGCCTTCGGGTTGATCGGCTCGCCGACCGAACCCAGGAGGCGCAGACTCGACAAATCGTGTGCGTTCGGGTGCTCCGGACCCCAGCTCATGCAGGCGCGGATCGCGGTGGGGGCCGTGTAGAAGATCGTGGCTTTGTAACGCTCGACGAGCTCCCACCAAATACCCCGGTGCGGGTAGTCGGGGGCGCCCTCGTACATGACGCTCGTCGCGCCGTTCAGAAGCGGCCCGTACACGATGTAGGTATGCCCGGTGACCCAGCCGACATCGGCCGAGCACCAGAAGACGTCGGTGTCGGCGCGCAGGTCGAAGACGTGCTGGTGCGTGAACGCGGCGCCGGTCAGGTACCCCCCGGTCGTGTGCAGGATCCCCTTGGGCTTCGCCGTCGAGCCCGATGTGTAGAGCACGAACAGGGGATGCTCCGAGTCGAATCCCTGGGCGACGTGTGTGGGTGCGGCCGTGTGGCGGATCTCGTCCCACCAGACATCGCGGCCCGGGGTCATCGGGGTGTCGAGCCCGGCGCTGCGGACGACGATCACCGTGCGCAGGTGTGCGAGGCCGCCCATATGTGCGTCGACGCGCGCTTTCACAGGGCTGGTCGTGCCCTTGCGGCGCGCTCCGTCGACGGTGATCAAAACCTTTGCCTCGGAGAACTCCATCCGCTCGCGGACGGCCTCCGGTGCGAAACCCCCGAAGACGACGTTGTGCGGGGCGCCGATACGGGCGCAGGCCAGCATTGCGATGACGACTTCGGGGATCATCGGCAGGAAGATTCCGACCACATCGCCGGGCTCGACTCCGAGGCCGGTCAGGGCGTTGGCCATGCGCTGCACCTCGGCGTGCAGGTACGCATAGGTCAGGTCGCGCTCTTCGCCCTGCTCCCCACGCCAGTGGAAGGCGACACGCTCGCCCCGACCGGCCGCAACGTGTCGGTCAAGACAGTTCTCCGCGGCGTTGATGCGACCGCCGATGAACCATTTGGAGAACGGCGGGTTGCTCCAGTCGAGAACCTCGTCGAACGGCTTCTGCCACGTCAGGGCTTCGGCGTGCTCGCGCCACCAGGCGTCGGTGTCGGCGGCCGCGGTGGCGTAGACGGCCGGGTCGTTCCAGAGGGCGTGTGCGGAGAACTCCGGCGACGGGGGGAAACTCGGAACCCCGAGAAGCTCTTCGAGTCGGTGCTCGAGGGCCTCGCCGCTGAGCTTTCCGTCTGCGTGTGTGTGCGACATCCATCGCCTCGCTGTTCGGGTCGACCGCTGTGGTCACGGGCCGTCCGTACATCATCACGTTCCGAGGGTGCGCGACAATGGGCCAAGGCCAATCAGCCGCCGATCGCCACGAGCTCTCTCGGCGTGACGGCCACGGTCAGCTCGCGGTCGGCGCGGATGATCGTGAGCGACGCCTGGCGGTCGACTGCTTCGGCATCGAGGTGCCCCTGGAGGGCCGAGATGGTCTCGACCCGAACTCCTTCCACCGCGACGACGAGGTCTTCCGGCCGCAGGCCGGCCGTTGCCGCAGGACCGCCGGAAACCACCTCGACGACCTCGAGACCGGCGCCCGTGCCGTGACGTGCGCGTGCCCACGAGGGGAGCGCGCGAACTCCTGCGGCGATGCCGATGTGGCCGCGTCGCACGCGTCCGTGGGTCATCAGCGCACCGATCACCCGGCGGGTGGTCGCGTTGATCGGGACGGCCAGCCCGACGCCGATGCCGGCGACCGCGGTGTTCACTCCCACCACACGACTCGCGCCGTCGGCCAGTGCTCCGCCGGAGCTGCCCGAATTCAGCGCGGCGTCGGTTTGGATCACATCGTCGATCAGGCGGATGGCGGCCCCGGCCCGCGCGGGGAGCGATCGGCGCAGGGCGGAGACGACGCCTGCGCTGACAGATCCTCCGAATCCATTCGGATTTCCGATGGCGACGACCAGTTGGCCGATCCGTAGTTCATCTGCGTCGCCGAGTTCCGCCGCCGTGAGGCCGCTTACGTCGGTGCGTACGATCGCCAGATCGGTCAGTGGATCACGACCGACGACCTCGAAGGCGTGATCGCTCGCGTCGGCAAAGCGGGCGCGGCCGTTTTGGGCACCGGCGACCACATGGGCTGAGGTGACAAGGAACCCGTCGGCGGTCAGCACGATGGCGCTCCCTGCGCCGGCCGGCCGCCACCGGCCGCCGGTCTCGCGCATCACCCGCAGGCTGGCGACGCTCGGGCCCAAACGGTCCGCGACGCCAACGACAACGCTCGAATAGGCATCCAACGCGCGATCACTCGCCTCGCGGGCGTCGAGATTCGTCATGGGGTTTCCTCGAGGAAGACGCCCCGCAGACCCACCGTGTGCGATCCGCGAACCACCGCGATGTCGAACTCCTGCCCGGGGGTCGCGGCGGCGACCGCGGCGGCAAGGCCGCGGATGCTGTCGACGGGGTGGCCGGCAACGGCGGTCAGAAGATCGCCCGAGATGATTCCCGCTCGGGCGGCCGTGCTCGCCTCGACGACCTCCCGCACGAGTACGCCCGTCACCTCGGGCAGCCCGACGGCGCGGCGCATCCGCCGCGCGACCTGCGGGGGAGCGACCGCCACACCGAGTTCACGTGGGCGAACGATCGTCCCCGCGGCGATCGCCAGGGCGCGCTCGACGAGGTCGGCGCCGGTCGCCACGCTGACGAGCAGACCCGGCGCGGGACGCACGAGGTGGACGCCGAGCAAGTGCCCGGCGACATCGACGAGCGGTCCGCCGCTGGAGCCGTGGGGAAGGGGGGCCGTGTGCTCGATCCCCACGACCTCGCTGGTCATGCGGCGCGTCGGCATCTGGCGCGGCTCGGCGCAGACGAAGCCCGACGTGACACGCAGGCCCCGCCCTCCCGGGTTGGCGAGAGCGACGATGGCGGTTCCGATGCCCGGCGGCGTTCCCTCGGCGGGGGCGACGGGGGTGATGCCGGCGGTATCGACCGTCACTACGGCCAGCGGCGACACAGGATCGCTGCCGGCGAACCGGCCGTCGGCGACGCGGCCGTCGGCCATCACCACCGGGAAGGAGCCGTCGGGGTCGAGGTCACGGTGGGGCCCACGCCGGCCACGCGGCCCACGGCCCGGCATGCCTGGCCGGATGGTCAGCACGAGGCCGTCGGCGACGACCACACCGGACCCTCGGCCGAGACCGACCACGGCGGTGCCGATGTGCTCCGCGATTCGACGGAGATCCTCAGACGTTTCATGGGATGGCATTCGCGCTCCGATAGTCACTAGCTATTTGCAAGTGACAACAGTAGCGCGGCGGCGAGTACCATGCCCCGCCGTGGAAGATCGCGCCGATTCGCCGCTCGCCGATGCCCTGGAGGTCGTGGGCGACCGATGGGCGATCCTCATCGTCGACGCGCTTTTGGTCGGCCCGCTGCGCTTCGGAGATCTGCAGGTGGCCGTGACCGGCATCGCCCCCACCGTCCTTACTCAACGGCTGCGCGGGTTGGTCGATGCCCGACTCGTCGTCGCCGAGCCGTACTCGACACGTCCGCCGCGCATGGTCTACGGCCTGACATCTCCCGGGCGCGAACTCGCCGCGCCGCTGCGCGCGCTGACCGCCTGGGCCGAACGCCGCAGTGGCACCCAGGCCGGCCGACGCCACGGGGCGTGCGACACGCCGCTCGAGATCCGCTGGTACTGCCCGAGTTGCGAGATCGCCGTTGACGACGACGATCTTGCCGATGGCCTGATCGACATCTAAAGCTCTTTGTTTTGCGTCCCGGGCACCGGGGTGTGTGCAACGCGGTTCGCGGCCGGCGAAACCGGCCGGGCGGTAGCATCGGCCGTGTGAGCCGCCCGTACGCCCTGCCCGCGCTTGTGATGCTCGCGTCGCTGCTCATCGGTTGCGGGGGGTCGACCGATGTGAAGCAGGGCGCGCAGACGCCCACGAGCGTGAGCCTTCCATCGGTCACGATCCAGCCGATTCCCGCGGTGCCGGTACCGACGAGCACCGCTCCCGCGACGGCCCCGGTCGACCAGGCTCCCACCACCCCGACGGCCAGCACCCCGACGGTATCGCCCGCCGACGAAGCCGCGGTACGCGGTGTGGTCACCGGGTACGTGGCCGCCTTCGTGGCGGGCGACGGGGCCACGGCGTGCGACCTGCTTACCGAGAAGGTTCGCCAGACGTTCCTCGACGCGATCGGATCGTCCGATACCTGCGCGACGGCCTTCGCCAAGGTCGTCGCCCTCCAGGATTCCGCCACGCGGGATCTGTTCCGCAACGCCGTGGTGGGAGATGTCCAGGTCTCTGGCGATAGCGCCTCGGCGTCACTCACCGTTGCCGGTGGCGCGTCGCCGGTCTCGCTCGCTCGCCAGGCGGACGGGTGGAAGATCACCACGCTCCCCGCCGGATGAGGGGCTCCGCCACCCGAGGGGTCTGCGATATTGGCCGTGTGAAGACCACGCTCCCTCTCGCCTGCCTTGCCATCGTCGCGGCCGTCGCAGGAGCCGGCTGCGCCGGCGACACGACCGTGACGGTTGCCGTGACCGTGCAGCCGACGACGACGGTCGCGACCGTCACCGCACCGACCACCCCGACGACGCCGACATCCACGACCGAGACGATCGATCGCCCCGACGGATTCCCTCGCCCGGCCGAGGCCGTACTTTTGGCCGAGGTTCCCCGCGGCGTGGCTGATCGCTGCACCCGTGCGACGAACGACAACATCAGCCGGGGTGCCTCCGCGTCGCTTTTTTGCGACGTCAAGAAGACCGAGAGGGTCATCGCCTACTACGAGACGTTTCCCTCGACGTTGGCGATGCAGAGCGTTTACCGCAAGCTGCGCGAGCAGTTCCGGATCGACCTCGACAGCGGATCATGCCTCCAGGGCGAGAGCCTGCCGCGTGAAAATGACTACTTCCTCAAGAGTCGGCCGAAACAGACGCAGGGGCGGCTGATGTGCTTCAAGGAGAGCGACGGCGACATTTGGTACGTCTCCTCGGAGGTCTCCCGAAAGACGATGTTCTGGGTCAGCGGCACGCGTCGCAAGGACGTCCAGAAGTTCTGGGATGTCCCCGGCAGCCTGCCCGACGACGGCCGCTAGAGCACCGGCCCGGCCGCGATGAATGCGGGGCGGGCGATCAGGTCGTCGCGCAGTCGCCGCATTCGCGGGTACGGCGTGAGGTCCATCTTTGTATGTGTGGTGCGGTAGAGCGCCGGCGCGAGCGAGCAGTCGGCGATCGTGAACGCTCCGAGGGCGTAGCCGTGGTCGGGCAGTAGCGCCTCGAGAATCTCGATCTGTGGGGCGATTGCGTGGGCTTCGCGCCGGGCAGCGTCGGGGTCGGCGGCAGAAGGGTCCCAACCGACGCCCGGTGTGAAACCGAGGGCGGGCTCCTCGACGCGAAACAGGGCCGAACGCAGGCCGGTCACCCAGCGATCGAGCAGCTCGTCGACCTGGGCGCGGCGACGAGGCTCGCGAGGGTAGAGGTCGTCGCGACCTTCTCGGTCGGCGAGGTAGCGCAGCATCGTGTTCGACTCGCTCAGCACAAAGCCGTCGTCATCGAGCGTCGGGATGCCGCCGAGGGGGTTCATCGCCAGAAACGCCGCCGGCCGGGGCCGCGTGAACGGGATCGTTTCTCGCTCGTAGTCGAGCCCCAACTCGGCCAAAAGAAAGCGGACCTTCAGGGCGTTCGATGAGGAGGGGTTGTCGTAGAGCAGCACCCCGCGAGCCTACGCCTGGCGGCTACCCAACGGCCGCGGGAGTAGCGATACCCGACGCGCAGCGCCACTGCAGATCGGCGACACCGGCAACCATCTGCGGCGTTGGGCTGAATTCCCGCGACGTCCGACCGTCGCGGGTTCGCTCATGGAGAAGCCCGCTGGCGGCAAGCCGCGGTACGGCGGTGCGCCAGACATGCCGAGCCTCTTCCCAATCGAGGCGGCAGGCACGCTTGATGTCGCACATCGTCACCCACGCGCCGCGACTCTCGGCGAGGTAGGTCTCCAGGCGTAGCTCAGCGCGTCTCATGCGTGCTCTTTCAGACATGTTCGGCCGCTCGCGTGGCGAGGGCTACGGGGTGAACCATCGGAGCGTGGGCCGAGTGGTTGAGTACGACGCCGGTCGGCGTCAGTCAGGCGTGGCGCGCCCAGACGCGTCGACCCGGGATTAAAGACGATCCGCGCCGCGATTTCGCGCGGCTAGGAGAACCCCCGCCCGGGGCCGGTGCCCTTCTCGCGTTCTTCTTCGGCGTTGAACGCGTCGAGCTCGTCCTGGTAGCGCACAAGGGTCTTGTCGCGGCCCTGGACCCGCCCGGCAAAGCTCCAGCCGAAGGCGAGAATCGAGTCGCCCATCGTGACCGGTACGCGCCACAGCAGCGAGTGGGCCACCAGCCAGCCGCCGGAGTAGTCGCGCCGGGGGTTCTTCGGCTTGACGGCGTCTTTTTGCAAGACGATGTACGTCGCGGCCTGCTGGCCGGGCAGCTCATGGGCCAGATACTGGTTCTTCGAAACATCCTTCGTCGTGCCGCCCAGCCAGGCGAGCCCGTAGCCCATCGACAGGGCCAGGCCCAGTATCAGGAGCATCAGAAGCAGCAGCATCGGAACGCGAAGGAATCCACCGGACAGAACCTGGCCGGCAAAGAGCAAAACTCCCCAGGCGAGGAAGAACGATCCGGCCCGCCACGCGGGGGTTTTGGCGTCCGGGCCCTCAGGGGGCCGGGCGCGCGAGCTCATCGCTGCGTGGAGATCGACACCGTTTGTCGGTCGTCCAGCACCGCACCGTTACCGGTCGACGCGATACAGCCGACGCCACGCACACAGAGACCTGCCCCGACGATCCCGTTCGATACGAGCAGGATGAGGACCACGAAGAACCCGATGACGACGAAAACAGTGCGCATGACCTCGGCATTCTACGTGCCGCGCGACGTTCCTTCTCGACGACCTGTCTGCGGCGGTCGACTGCCACAGGGGGGGTGACAGGCGTACCTCCGTACCGTAAGAATGCACGCAGGCCGTAACGCCATCGCAACATTCGCCGTCGTGCGTCGCATTGGCGCATCGACAACCCCTGGAGTTCGCAACGCGCAAGCGCACACCTCACCGATGTTCCCCCGTGCCCACGGGGCCGACGTGAGCACCGCAGCACCGGATCCCCTCGCTCCGGAGATGCTCTCGGCGACCATCGATGTGCGGGGCCGCACGCCCTGGCAGCTTTTCTCGACGCGTATTCGCCGTGACCGCGTCGCCCTGTTCAGCGTTATCCTGATCGGCTTCCTGATTCTCCTGGCCCTCGGCGCCCCGCTCGTGGCGGCGATCACCGGCCACGGCCCCAACGAGCTCTTCCAGCGCCAGATGACCGACGAGTTCGGCCTGCCCAAGGGCCCGAACGGCGATTTCTGGTTCGGGGCCGACGCCGCGGGGCGTGATGCCTTCGTGCGGGTGGTCTACGGCACGCGTGTGTCTCTCATCATCGGAATCGCCTCCACGGCAATCTCGGTGATCGTCGGCGTGATTCTCGGGGTGCTGGCCGGATACTTCGGGGGCTGGGTCGACACGATCATCTCCCGCATCTCCGAGATCGTGCTGTCGCTGCCGCTGCTCCTCTTCGCAATCGGCATCGTGACCGCGTGTTCGAGCACGAAGGAAGGGTGCTTCGGTGGCGCCCTGAAGCCCGGTCTCGGCCTGGTGATCGTGGTGATCTCAGTGTTCACCTGGCCCTACATGACGCGGATCGTGCGCGGTGCGACGCTGTCGCTGCGGGAGCGCGAGTTCGTCGAGGCCAGCCGATCTCTCGGGGAGAGCAACGTCGGAATCATGTTCCGCGAGATCCTCCCGAATCTGATCTCGCCGATCATCGTCTACGCGTCGCTGCTGATCCCGAGCAACATCCTGCTCGAGGCCTACCTGTCATTCCTCGGGCTCGGCGTGCCCGACTCGACGCCGTCCTGGGGGCGCATGATCAGCGACGCCTCCGGCATCTTCGACGTGGCCTGGTGGCTGATGCTCTTTCCGGGCGTTCTTCTTCTGCTGACCGTTCTGGCCTTCAACCTCCTGGGAGACGGGTTGCGCGACGCCCTCGATCCCAAGTCCGACCGATGAGACAACCCGAGAAAGGCACGACATGACACGACGACGGCGCAGGGCTCTGGCCCTCGCATCCGCCCTCGCTCTCGTTGCAGGTGGCGTAGTAGTCGCCGGTTGCGGCGGCGACGACAACAAAGCGGCAGGCACGACAAGCGGTGGAGGCGGGGCAACAACCGACGGCGGGACCGCCACGAAGGGTGGCACCTACCGTGTGGGTGTCTCTGACCTTGGCTACAGCAACGGGTTTGACCCGAGCGCCGAGTACACGGCGGTCTCGTGGCAGATCCAGCGCAACCTCATGGTGCGCACGTTGCTCGGCTATCGATTCACCGAGGGCCCCACGGGAAACGAGCCGGTCCCGGACCTCGCGACGGAGATCCCCACGCCAACTAACGGTGGCAAGACGTGGACCTTCACCCTGAAGGACAACGTCAAGTTCGGTGCTCCACTGAACCGGGCGATCACATCGAAGGACATCGCCTACTCGTTCGAGCGCCTGGCGAACCCGAAGGTGGCCGCGGGCTACGCGTTCTACTACACAGACATCGTCGGCTTTCAGGCCTTCGCCGACGGCAAGGCAAAGACGATCTCGGGTATTACCACGCCCAACGCCAAGACCATCGTTTTCAACCTTACAAAGCCGTTGGGTGACTTCATCTACCGCCTCACCATGCCGGCGACCGGACCGATTCCGCGCGAGGTCGGCAAGTGTTTCGAGCAATCCGGCCGTTACGGCCGCTACGTGATCAGCTCTGGGCCTTACCAGATCGAAGGAGCCGACAAGCTGAACCCGGCGAGCTGCGCCACGATGAAGCCGATCTCGGGCTTCAACCCCGTCCGCAGTCTGTCGCTCGTACGCAACCCGATGTACGACGCCGCGACCGACGTCGAGACGACCCGCGAGTCGAATCCCGACAGGTTCACGTGGACCGTCAACACGAACAGTAAGGACATCTTCGACAAGATCGACGCCGGTGAACTCGAGGGCTCGCAAGACGCGATTCCCGCCGATGTCGCTCGCCGCTACCTGCGAGACGACGCTCTCAAGGATCGCGTCAAGCCGCGCGTCGACGACGGTACGCGGTACATCACCATGAACCTCACCGAGGCTCCCTTCGATGACATTCACGTCCGCAAAGCTGTGAACCTCGTGATGGACAAGGGTGGCCTGCTGCGCGCCTGGGGTGGCACCACCTACGGTGAGGTCGGCACGCACATCATCCCGTCGTCGCTGCTGCCGGCGACCGACGAGGTTGCCAACTACGACCCTTACCCGTCTCCCGATGGCGCCGGCGACCTTGCTGCGGCGATGGCAGAGATGAAGCTCTCGGCCTACGACAAGGACAAGGACGGCCTCTGCGACGCTGGCCCGTGCAAGGGAACGTTGCTCATCAACCGCAACGTCGACCCTTACCCCAAGATGGAGCCGATCCTCGTTGAGTCGCTGAAGAAGATCGGCATCACCCCGACGGTACGCTCGCTCCCGACCGGGTCGGCCTACACGCTGATCCAGACGGTGGCGAAAAAGATCCCGATCGGCGCGAACCCGATTTGGGGTAAGGACTACTCTGACGCGTCGACGTTCGCGGTGCTGTTCGACGGGCGCAACCTCGCCCCGACGAACAACAGCAACTATTCGCTGGTGGGCATCACCGCAGCGAAGGCGAAGGAGATCGGGGCCTCGTACCCCGCGGGCGGCGTGCCGAACGTCGATGCGGACATCGACAAGTGCAACGCCCTGCCGGCCGGCGATGAGCGTTTGGAGTGCTGGTTCGCGTTCGACAAGAAGCTCATGGAAGAGGTCGTTCCGTGGGTGCCCTACTTCGCGAGCAAGAACACCGATCTGCTCGGGCCGGCGGTCACCAAGTGGGACTTCGACCAGAGCGCAGGCGAGACCGCCTACTCGAAGGTCGCAGTCGACCCGTCGAAGCAGAAGTAGCTGAACTTATCGGGGCGGGGGCCGTTCGGCGCCCGCCCCGATAAGTTTGCGAGCGAGAGGAACGCTGTTGGGCCGCTACGTCATACGTCGACTTCTGTGGACCATCCTCGTGGTGGTGGTCGTCACGTTCCTTTCGTACGTCATTTTCTTCCTCATGCCCTCGGGCGATCCGGCGACGCGTTTTGCGGGTCGCCAGCCGACGCCCGAGTTGATCGCCGAGGTCCGTCGACAGCTCAACCTCGACGAACCATGGCCGCTCCAGTACGTCTACTACCTGAAGAACTTGATCTTCGGCGACGAGTACGGCTGGCCGGGCTTCGGCTATAGCTTCAACCAGAGCGTGCCGATCCTCCCCGAGCTGATCGAACGCTCGAAGGTCACCCTGAGCCTCATTGCCGGCGGGGCGATCCTGTGGCTCGCGATGGGCATTCCCGTCGGCGTGATCTCTGCCGTGAAGCGTCGCTCGATCACCGATCGCCTCACGATGGGCGTCGCTCTGTTCTTCGTTTCAGCGCCGGTTTTCTGGCTGGGCCTTCTTTCGCTCTACCTCTTCTGGAACAAGCTCGGCTGGCTGCCGGGAACCGGCTACGTTTCGTTCGGAACAAGCCCGAAAGACTGGTTCCTGCATCTGCTTCAACCGTGGTTCGTGCTTGCGTTGCTGTTCGCAGCGATCTACGCGCGGTTGGTGCGCGGCAACATGGTCGACACCTTGAGTGAGGACTACATCCGCACGGCACGTGCCAAAGGTCTCTCGGAGAGGCGCGTCATCTACCGACATGCTCTTCGGTCGAGCCTGACCCCGGTGATCTCGCTGCTGGCGGTCGACCTCGGAGTCCTGGTCGGTGGCACGATCGTCACCGAGTCGGTCTTCAACCTGCAGGGCCTCGGCCAGTGGGTCCTCGTAGGCACCACCGATCAGGACCTTCCGGTGACGCTGGCGGTCACGACGCTCGTCGCCATCGTCGTCAGCCTCATGAGCCTTCTGGGCGACATCGTCTACGCCTACCTCGACCCGCGGGTCCGGTACAAATGAGCCCTGACGCACCGCTGCTCGACGTGCGCGATCTGGTCGTGCACTTCCCGACCGACGACGGCGTGGTGAAGGCCGTCGACGGGGTCTCGTTCACGGTCGAGAAGGGCGAGACGCTCGGTGTCGTCGGCGAGTCGGGCTCGGGCAAGAGCATCACCGCCATGACCATCATGGGGCTCGTGAACCGCAAGAGCGCCCACGTCTCGGGTGAGGTTCTGTTTTGCGGCGACGACCTGCTGGCAATGTCGTCGAAGGAGATGCGGCGGTTTCGTGGTTCGCGGATCGGCATGGTCTTCCAAGACCCGATGACCTCGATGCATCCTCTGTTTCGCGTCGGTGATCAGATCGCCGAGGCGGTGCGCGCACATCGCGATGTCAGTAAGAGCGAGGCCAACCGCCTCGCGGTGGAAGCACTTCGCACCGTCGGCATTCCGCTTCCTGACGAGCGGGCCCGCCAGTTCCCCCACGAGTACTCGGGCGGCATGCGCCAGCGGGCGATGATCGCCATGTCGCTGGTTCTCGACCCGGAACTCCTCATCGCCGACGAGCCGACCACCGCCCTCGACGTGACCGTCCAGGCGCAGATCCTCGAGCTGATCGACGAGCTCAAACAACGTCTCGGGGTGGGGGTGATCCTCATCAGCCATAACCTGGCCGCGATCGCCGAAGTCTCCCAGAAGGTGATGGTCATGTACGCCGGCCGCGCCGTCGAGCGCGGCAGCCGCGACGAGGTCTTCTCAGGGCCGACGCACCCCTACACATGGGGCCTGCTCGGCTCGATTCCCCAGGTCGACGCCGCGATGGAGCGGTTGGTGCCGATCACCGGCGCCCCCCCGTCGCTCATCCACCTGCCTCCGGGCTGCGCGTTCCATCCCCGCTGCGCCTACCGTTTCGAGCCCTGTGATAGGACGCGCCCAGAGCTCGCCGACGATGGCGGCGGGCACCTGAACGCCTGCCATCTGACCGCTGAAGAAAAGAAGCGCCGCGGCCAAGAACTCATCGCCGCGGCGCAGGTTTCGGCATGACCGACAACCCCGGTGCCCGGGACG
>JANLSO010000126.1:0-16627 GCA_031362405.1 Thermoleophilia bacterium
CGCCCGGGCTGGGCGGTGGGGGGGGTCGCCCCCTACTCGTTCGCGCCCGCGGGGGGGCTGGCCTTCACCATGGGCGTGGGGGTCGGGGGATCGCCCGCCGACCCCGAGCGATGTCTACTGCGGGATGTAGTCGGAGGTCCCGATCCGAAGGCTCTTCGGGTTCGCCCGGTTGCCGTCGCCGCTGAACGCCCAGATGAATACACGCGATACCGCGCCGTTGTCGAAGCGCAGCGTGAGGGTGTTGCCCGCGACGCGGTAGGTCCCGGCGTTGCTCGACTGCGCCGGTCCGACGACGGCTGAGGGACTCCCGTCGGGGTTTGTGGCAGAGCCCCCGGCGAGGCCCTCGCGGGTGAAGGTGCCGTTTCGGCGAAGATGAACTTTCGCTGCGCGAAGACCGCGCCCACACCCGGGGTCGTGATGGACGTCGTGGAGATGTACTGTCCGCGAAGGCGCTTGGCCGTAACGGGCGAGACCTTCAGGTACTCGCTGCTACCGACCTTGATGCGCTTGCGCGTGATGCGGAACGACTCCGGCGGTCCGGTCCCGATCCGCAGGTTGCGGCGGCCCAGCGTGTAGGTGGTGCATACCGGCAGGCCGTTGGGAAGGCGCCGTGTGCACGCGGCATCCGCGAGGCTGATCTCCGGGTCGCGGGTGTAGACCCGACCCGTATCGGTGAACGTGTAGAAGTCCCAGCAGAGGCCACCGCAGAAGCCCGTCACGTCGACCTGGAAGCGGGCGTAGGTCCCTCTAGTGCCGGGCCCTTCGGTCCGCGCCCGACCTTTCCGGGCCCGTATCGGGCGGGGAGAAGGGCAGGTCCGAGCACGGTGCACTCACGCTTGGGCGTTCCGTAGACGTTGATGGTCCGAAGACCGGTCATCGCGTCGCCCCGGCTGAAGGCGTTGACATCGAGCAACGGACCCGAGGCGAACGTGATCGCCGCCGACCTATCGTCCTGAGCCCGAAGCAGGTCGATCGAATACGTACCCGTCGCCCCGTCGACGCGATAGGTCCGCCCGGGCAGGAACTCGAGGGCGGGCGCCACCGCCTTGGTGCCGTCGTCGACGCAGCCATACGTCGCAGTGCCCGGGTCCTTGATCTGGAAATCCTGTTGGGCCAGCTGCTCCCGTGCCCCCTGCTGGTAGCAGTTGAACCTCGGCTGATCCCCGGGTGGGGTGATGGAGATCCTCTGTCCCCAGTCGCCGAAGAGGACCGCTGACCCGTAGGGAGCGTCCGCCAGCGGCCCGGTCTGCCAGGTGATCGACAGGGTCTCCTCCGGGTCGATCGTGAACGTCCCCTCCTGACCGCCCAGCACGTAGCGGCGACCGGGCAGGATCTGCATCACCGAGCTGGGCTGCGTGTACTGGTCGCCGTCGACCTTGGCGTAGCAGGAGAACGTCGCGACGATCGGCTCCTTGGTGGGGTCGACGCCGCCGATGCGGACCTCCTCGGTAGCGAGTGCGACCGGTGATGCGACGAGCACCAGCGCGACAACGAGAAGCAGCTCCCAGACAGACCGGGTACGAGCGAACATCGGCGAAGCCTTTCGAGCGGGTACGCGTGAGTGGCAGGACGACCGTAAGCCGGACCGCCGCTAAAGGAACAGACTCACCGCTCGCCGCGCAACGTGAACAGTTGCGTCGCGCCTCGACCTTCGGCGGGTGCGTGTGACCACGCACGCCTCTAACTTCGCGCGATGACCCGTCTTCGACCCGTTCTGTTCGGCGTTCTCGCGATCCTCACCGTCGGTGCGGCGACGGCCGCCGCGACCCCTCGGGTGGTTCCCGGATGGCCGGTTCCCGCGCCCGCCGGGACGCTGCTTCCGGCGGCGGTCGCCGGTGGCGGGCCGGTTCTCACCGCGACGACGTCATTCGGAACGGACTTCCTGCCGGGTGAGGTCACGGCGAGCTTCACGGCGGCCGGCCGGATCTCCTGGCAGGCAGGGCGGCCCTTTGGATGCGGCAACTGCGACGGCGGCGGTCTTCCCGCGCGGCTGTGGCCGAACGGGGTCTACGCCTCCCTCGGGGTCAGGGGCGACGACTGGTGGGGCGTCGATCGTTCCGGCCACATCGTTCGCGGGTGCCGAGGGGCGTTTGTCGGCACGGATTGTGTCGATTCCGAGTACGACTCTGCCGTTGCGCGGACCACGCCCGATGGCGCACCGCTCTGGCGCCTGCCGCTCGCGGGGCTCGACCTCACCGACCGAGACCGCCCGGCGTCGATCGTCGCCGACGGCGAACTCGCCTTCGTCGGTGTTTCTCGAGGCCCGGCGATCGTTGCGATCGATCTGGCCACGGGCACAGAGCGCTGGCGGTTTGCGGCTCCCGGCGCGGCGGCGACGGAGGTGAAGACCGAGCTTCCCGGCGGGGGAGTGCTCGCTGACACGGCGGGCGAAACCGTTGCCGTCGACCGCGCCGGCCACGAACTCTGGCGCCTGCCCGGAGGCACCGCGAACACCGTCACACGGGATGGCGCAGGCATGCTCATCGGTCTCACCCGGTTCGCCGATCCCCGTGGTGCTTACGGCGCCGACCGATATCGGACCGCGCAGATCGTCGACGCGCGAACCGGGCGTTCGGTCTGGTCTCGCGCGGCGAGCACGGTGCTCGCGGGTGGCTCGCGAGGCCTCTGGTACGTCCGCAGCGGACGGCTCCTTCGTGCCATCGACGCTCGCGGCCGCACCCGCTGGAGCTATCCGACGACGATGGCGATCTTCAGTGCTCGTGAGCTTGCGAACGGCCGCGTTGCTCTCAGTGAGGGGGCCGAGTTCGCGGACACGGGAATTCTCACGGTCATCGACCCGTCGCGAGCCGCCGGCCTACCCACGCGGCCGGCGATCGCCCTCTCGCGGTCGTTCATTCGGCCGCTTCTGGGGGCGTGCCGTGAGACGGAGCCATGCTCTTTGGACCCGTCCCGCGCGACCATCCTCGGTGTCTCGCTTCCGCGGGCAGGCATGGTGTCGGTGATCGCCAAAAACCTCCCCGGCACGCCCGACTTCGCGGTACGTGGGTCCACCCCACTGAAGGTGGCGGCACCGAGGGGGACAAGCTACCTGCGCCTCTTCCCCTACGGCGCGGCAGCGGGCCGCTATCGCGTGAAAGTCCGGATCCGTCAGGGGAACCGGGTCGTCGTCTTGACGACGACGGTCCGCTTTCGTTGACCTTGTTGATCGCGCTACCGTGGAGGAACGAACTCCACGTCTGTGAGGGATCCGATGGCTCTGTTCTCCCGTAAGTCTGCGGCACTGCCCACACCGGAAGAGGCCCTCCGGGGACGCGACGCAAAGGTGCCTGTTCCCGCGACCCACTTCGTGCTGGGCACGCCGCTCGAGCCGCCGTTTCCGGAGCAGATGGAGCTCGCACTCTTCGGCCTCGGGTGCTTCTGGGGGGCCGAGCGGATCTTCTGGCAGATCGACGGTGTCTACTCGACCTCCGTGGGCTATGCGGCCGGCGCGACTCCGAATCCGACCTACAACGAGGTCTGCAGCGGACGCACCGGCCACAACGAGGTGGTCCGTGTGGTGTTCGACCCGACGAAGGTCAGCTACGAGGAGCTTCTGAAGGGCTTCTGGGAGGGGCATAACCCGACCCAGGGGATGCGCCAGGGAAACGACGCCGGTACCCAGTACCGCTCGGGCGTCTACACGTACTCCGACGCGCAGCAGGCGACGGCCGAACGCTCACGCGCCATGTTCGAAACTGAGCTCGCGAAAGTCGGTCTCGGGCCGATCACCACTGAGATCATTGCCGCGCCCGATTTCTACTACGCGGAGGACTACCACCAGCAGTACCTGGCCAAGGAGCCGAACGGCTACTGCGGCCTCGGCGGCACCGGTGTCACCTGCCCGATCGGAGTCGCCACCGCGGACTAGTGGTATTCTCTTCGGTATGACCACCAAGATCGCGATCAGCCTGCCGGACGAAATCGTCGAACATGCTCGACGAGAGGTCCGGGAGGGACGAGCCAAGAGCGTCAGCGCGTTTGTTTGCGCGGCGATGACCGAGCGAATGCGGCACGAAAAACTCGAGCTTCTCCTTGAGGAGATGCTCGAGGAAGCGGGTGGGCCCCCCACCGACGAAGAGCGAGCGTGGGCTCGAGAACAACTCGGTTGACTCAGAGCGTGGTGCTCGATGCGGGCGCGCTGATCGCATTTGAGCGCTATGACCGAGGGATGCTTCTGCTGCTCAACGAGGCGGTCAAAGGTGGCCAGCGCTTCCTCGTGCCTGCCGGTGTCATCGGTCAGGTGTGGCGCGATGGTCGCCGTCAGGCACGAGTCGCCCGTCTTTTGTCGTCGCCCCAGGTTGCCGTCGTCCCGCTTGATGATCGCCACGCCCGAGAAGCAGGTCAGCTCTGCGGTGTCACCGGTACGGCCGACGTCATCGACGCGTCCGTCATCTGCGCGGCACGCGCCCACAAAGCCGCAGTCGTCACATCAGATCCCGATGACCTGAGAAAGCTCGATCCCTCCGTCCGACTGATCCGGGTCTAGTTCCCCGAACCGTCCGGGTCGGGGAAGCGGACGTGCAGGTGGTCATCGTGGTTCGGCCAGCGGACGACGATTCCCGCGGGGCCGTGGAGATCGAGGCTCGGGCCGATCAGCACGAGGGACGCGCCTTGGGCGACAAGACGGTCGACGATTTCTTGTGTGAGGGCACGGTCGTAGTTCCCGGGATTCGCGGGGCCCTCGACTCCATCGGCCCGTGGAAGGCGGATATCGACGTCGGTGCCGTTCTGATGTGACGCGTGGCCGACTCCGGGACCGCCGAAGACGCCGCCACTCTCGAGCGACAGGTCGCCGATGCCCAGGCGGGGGCGATTCGGGTGGGCGCGATCGAACCACTCGCCGAGGCTGGTGAGCTGGCTGATCAGTGCTGCCGTGCCCCAACGACGTTCGGGCGACTGGGGGCTGACCTGCGTGGACGGGTCGTAGGTGTAGTAGCCGAGCCCGCGCATCGGAAGGCGCTCGCCGTTGATCAGGCGGCCACTGTTCGGGCCGCCCGAGGCGATGCTCGAATCGTTGAGGTCGAGGATCGGCCCGGCGCGCTCGCTGCGACCGACGCGTGTCGGCACCGCGATCGGAAGTTCCGCGCCCGAGTCCTCGATCACCGCCGACTCCGACGCCGGGGCGGCCGCGGCCGGGCCTCGTCCGTCGAGGGCGGCAACGCCCAGCACGCTGACGGCGACGGTCATCAACGTCACCCATGGCCAGATGGGGCGTTTGGCGCGGTCCACGCGTCGCGGCGGCGCGACGGGCGAGATGGCATGCGCCTCGCGCGGGACATCCTCGGTGAACGTCACCGCGATCTCCATACCGTCGGCGGCGTCGGCCGCAGTGACGGGAAATCGTCCCAGGTGATGTCGTCGAGTTCGACGAGGGCGGTCTCGTTCGGCACGGTCGGGCGACGCTAGCAGCACGCGGCGCGTGGACGTGCAACTCTGATTGCCGGTATGGGCACCTCCTCTAAATCGCGTGCAATGCGGCGTGCGTTCCTTGGCCTGCTGGCCGGCGGCGCTGCGCTTGCCGGTTCTGCGCACGCACGCGCCGGAGTACCTGAGGTCGGCACCTACCTCTACGACGCGTCCGGCGCGGATCGCCCCGCGACGGGAGTGTCCGAGCGGCTTCCTGCGCGGGCGCGGTACGTGGTGGCCCCAACCGCCGCCGGCTACGCGGCCACTCTTCAGATCGGCCCCCGCCATCTCGAGGCGTCGCGGTTCCGCGTTGATTTCGACGGGGCCTGGGAAGTGAGTCGACGGATCACGATCGGTCGCGCCGCCCGTAGCGGGTTCGATATCCGCCTGCGACCGCCGCCACTGCACATCCCGCAGGTGTTGACCGTCGGGGCCTCCTGGCCCTTTGACTATCGTTTTCGTGGATCTCGCGAACGCGGTTCCGGGCGTGTTCTTCGCACGGAGCGGCTGACGGTCGCCGGTACGTCCGTGGACGTCGCGGTGATCATTCTGCGCACCACGATGACCGCAGCGAACCCGGGACGCCGGCGCGAGGTGATCTGGTGGGACTCCGCTCGATCGCTTCCCGTGCGGGTGCTGCTCAGCGCCCAGCGGGCGGGAGCGGACGGGTTTCGGACGCGCCTTCGTATTGACCTGCGGGCGCTCGCGCCGGTGTGACGCATGCCGGTGGCGGGGGGGTTGCCACGGTGGTAATGTCCCCGGGCTGCTCACCAGAGCGGCCCGTTTCGTACTGCTCGAACAAAGGCACCTGTGCCCACGATTAATCAGCTCGTCCGTAAGGGACGAAAGCCGAAAGTCACCAAGACCTCGACGCCTGCCCTCAAGGGCGCGCCGCAAAAGCGCGGCGTGTGCACTCGGGTCTACACCACTACGCCGAAGAAGCCGAACTCCGCGCTGCGAAAGGTGTGCCGCGTGCGGCTCACCAACGGCATGGAAGTCACGAGCTACATTCCCGGCGAAGGCCACAACCTGCAGGAGCACTCGGTTGTGCTCGTGCGTGGCGGCCGCGTGAAGGACGTGCCGGGTGTTCGTTACAAGGTGATTCGGGCCGCGCTCGACGCCGCCGGCGTCAACGACCGCCGCAAGGGGCGTTCGAAGTACGGCGCAAAGGCGCCGAAGTAGATGCCTCGTCGCGCTGTCATCACCCGCCGTCCGCTCGATGCGGACCCCGTGTACAACAGCGAGCTGGTCACCCAGCTCGTCAACAAAGTTTTGAAGGACGGGAAGAAGTCGACCGCCGAGCACGTTGTGTACGGCGCCCTCGACGCCATTCGTGACCGCACGGGTCGCGACCCGGTTTCCGTGATGGAAGAGGCGATTCGCAATGTCACCCCGGCACTCGAGGTGAAGTCACGTCGCGTCGGCGGTGCCACGTATCAGGTTCCGCTCGAGGTTCTGCCGCGCCGTGGGCGCACGCTTGCGATCCGTTGGATCGTCCGCTTTTCGCGTGAACGACGCGAGAAGCAGATGAGCGAGCGACTCGCCAACGAGCTGCTCGACGCGCTCGGTTCCCAGGGTGGGGCCTTCAAGCGCAAGGACGACCTCTACCGCATGGCCCAGGCCAACAAGGCGTTCGCCCACTACCGCTGGTAGTGCCGCGGGGCTCAGGGCCCCAGGTGAAGCGCCGACGAGAGCCGAATACCCGCGTGCGTCCGAGCGGCGGACGCACGCCGACCGAAGATCAGGTGAGAACGCGTGGCCACCACGACGGCAGTCCCTCTCGAGCGGACGCGCAACATCGGCATCATGGCTCACATCGATGCCGGCAAGACGACCACCACCGAGCGGATCCTCTACTACACGGGGCGTCTGCACCGGATGGGTGAGGTCCACGAGGGCGCGGCCACGATGGACTGGATGGCCCAGGAGCAAGAGCGCGGGATCACCATCACGTCGGCCGCGACCACCTGCTCATGGCGTGACCACCGCATCAACATCATCGACACGCCGGGCCACGTCGACTTCACGATCGAGGTCGAGCGGTCGTTGCGCGTGCTCGATGGCGCGGTTGCGGTGTTTGACTCCGTCGCCGGTGTCGAGCCGCAGAGTGAGACCGTGTGGCGCCAGGCCGACCGGTACGGCGTTCCCCGGATCGCCTACGTGAACAAGATGGATCGCCTTGGTGCCGACTTCGGCAAGGCCGTCCAGACGATGATCGACCGGCTTGGCGCGAACGCGATACCGATCCAGCTACCGATCGGCGCCGAGGGCGACTTCGCCGGGCTCGTCGATTTGGTCCGCATGGAGTCGATCATCTACACCGACGACCTCGGAACGACGAGCGATGTCGGCGCGATTCCCGAGGCCATGATGGCCGAGGCCGAGGCCGCCCGCGAGGTTCTCGTCGCGGCCCTCGCCGACCACGATGATGCGGTCGCCGAGGCGTATCTCAACGGTGAGAAGATCGCCAACGACACGCTGCACACCTCGATCCGCGCGGCGGTGCTCGCGAACAACATCACCCCGGTGCTGTGTGGGTCCTCGTTCAAGAACAAGGGCGTTCAGCCGCTGCTCGACGCGATCGTCGATCTGATGCCGTCGCCGCTCGATGTGCCGCCCGCGGAGGGCACCGACCCGAAAGACGATTCGGCCATCGTGCGGCACTCCGACGCGACCGAGCCATTCGCCGCGCTGGCCTTCAAGGTCATGAGCGACCCGTTCGTCGGACGCCTCACCTACTTGCGCGTCTACTCGGGTTCGCTCGACACCGGCTCCGGCGTCATCAATGCGACGAAGGACCGCAAAGAGCGGATCGGCCGCCTCCTTCTCATGCACGCGAATCACCGTGAGGACGTCACCAGCATCTCGGCCGGTGACATCGTCGCCGCCGTGGGTCTCAAGTCGACGACAACCGGCGACACGCTCTGTGACCCCGCCCATCAGATCGTGCTCGAGAAGATGGACTTCCCCGAGCCGGTGATCGGACTGGCGATCGAGCCGAAGACCAAGCAGGATCAGGAGAAGCTCAGCGTCGCGCTCGGCCGTCTGTCTGACGAGGACCCGACGTTCCGCGTCCACACCGATGACGAGACGGGGCAGACCGTCGTCTCCGGCATGGGCGAGCTGCACCTCGAGATCATCGTCGACCGGCTTCGGCGCGAGTTCAGCGTCGACGCCAACGTGGGCGCACCCCAGGTCGCCTACCGCGAGACGATCCGCAAGGCTGTCCAGAAGGTCGAGGGCAAGTTCGTCCGCCAGACTGGAGGCCGCGGCCAGTTCGGCCACGTCGTGCTGAACGTCGAGCCCAACGAGCCCGGGGCCGGCTACCTGTTCGAGAGCAAGATCGTCGGTGGCGCGATTCCGAAGGAGTACATCCCGGCGGTCGATCAAGGCATTCGCGAGGCCATGCTCGGCGGCGTCATCGCCGGGTACCCGCTGGTCGACATCAAGGTGCAGCTCGTCGAAGGTTCGTACCACGACGTCGACTCCTCGGAGATGGCCTTCAAGATTGCCGGCTCGATGGGCTTCAAGGAGGCCGTACGCCGGGCGAACCCCGGCCTGCTCGAGCCGGTCATGGCCGTCGAGGTCGTGGCGCCGAAGGAGTACGTGGGCCCGGTCGTCGGCGACCTCAACCGTCGTCGCGGTCGCATCGGCGGCACCGAGCAGCGCCCCGGTGGCACCGAGGTGGTCAACGCCGTGGTTCCGCTCTCGGAAATGTTCGGTTACGCCACGTCGGTTCGTTCCGCGACCCAAGGTCGCGCCACGTTCACCATGCAGTTCGATAAGTACGCGGAGGTCCCGAACTCGATCTCCGAGGAGATCAAGAAGCGGGTCGGCGGGGGCTGATCGTCCTACGCGCCTTCAGGTTGGGTTAATCCTCGGCCCGTCTGACGTTCGTGAGGCGGGCCGAGGTGCATTATCGGTGCGGTGACGGAGCCCGCGAAGACCAACTGGATCACCCCGGGGCGGACGCTTGATCCCCGGGTGGTGCGGGTGTGGACTACCGCGGCCGTGATCGCCACCGCGGTCGTGGTCGCCGGCGCATGCGCGGCGGCCGCCGTCTTCGGGATCGCCGACGTCGGGGGAGCCGCGATCGGGGCGGCAGTGGCCGCCGCTCTGGTCGCCGTGGTCGGCGGTTCGCTTGCGACCGTTGTGCCGCGTCGCCGTTTTGCGCGTTTCCGCTGGGACGTCACCGACGACGGTGTCCTTGTGCGGCGCGGCTGGGTGTGGGAGGTGCTGCACATCGTTCCCCACACCCGAATCCAGGCGGTCGATGCGCGAAGCGGCCCGCTCGAGCGGGCCCAAGGGCTTGCGACCCTTCACCTGCGCACTGCATCGGCGACCGGGAGCCCTCGCATACCCGGGCTCGACCGCGCCGTGGCCGAGGCGTTGGCCGCTGATATCGCCCGTCGGGCCGGAGCAGAGGACGGGACGTGATCGACCCGGTCGAGGGGCGGCTGCACCCCTTGGCCGCCCTGCTGGGCGTCGGGAAGTTCGTGCGCGGATTCGGGCCCACGGCGCTCGTCGGCATCTTCGTGTTCGACGTCTCCCTTGCGATAGCCGTGCCCGTTGTGGTCGTCGCTCTGCTCGCCGGTGGGGTGTTTGCGGCTTTCGCGTGGTGGCGGTTTCACTATCGCGTGAGCGATGGACGACTCGAAGTTTCGCGGGGCGTCTTCGTGCGGCGCGAGCGCGTCGTGCCGATCGAACGGATTCGCGGGGTCGCTCTGGATGAGCCCCTGGCTCACCGCGTGTTCGGCCTGGTGCGCGCGCGCGTCGATGCCGCCGCCGCAGGCGATGTCGCGGGGGAGCTCGTACTCGGCGCAATCAGCCGCGGCGACGCCGAACGCCTTCGTGACGCGGTCGTCGGTGAACCGGTCGCGGCCGCGGCGCAGGGCCCGGCCGTCGAGATCGACTCGGCGCCGCTTGCCCATATGGGTGCAAAAATGCTCTTTCTCTCTGGTGCGACCTCGCCGCGGTACGTTCTGGTCCCCGCAGGTCTGGCCTTCGGCGCGATCAACTTCGTCGACGACCTTGGCCTCGCCCGGTCGCATGACGGTGGCGTGTCGGACTTCGTGCTCGGCGGAGTCGGGCGCGCGGTCGATCGCCTCGGGGCGGCGGCGCCCGGGGATGTGGCCGGCTGGGCCGGGTTGTCCCTGGCCGTCCTCGTTGGCGCCGTCGTCGTTGCCGGGCTGGGAAGCCTCGTTGTCGACTGGGCATTCCGATTGCGGGCCGACGACACCCGCGTCATCACCGCCCACGGCCTTCTGGCACGCCGTCAGACGACGGTTGAGCGCCGCCGCCTCCTTGGCGTCGAAACCGTCGATTCGCCGTGGCGGCGACTGCTGGGTGTCGCGTCGCTGGTCGCGCCTGTCGGCGGGCTCGGTGCGGCTGCCGGGGAGTGGGGCGTCGGCCGCGTGCGGCTCGTCCCCCTGGCCCGCCGCGACTCGTTGGCCGCGCTCGAGACGAGGTTAGCTCCCGGGGCACCGGCTCTGCACAGACATCCTCGAGCCGGGCTTGTACGCCGGATCGTTCGCGCGTGTGTACTCCCATTGATTGGAGCGATTGCCGCCCTCACGGCGGGCGAGCCCTGGCTTGCGGTCGTGGCAGTCCTCGCGACGCTCGTCATGCTCGTCGTTGCGATCGATCGGCATCGCAATCTCGGCCACGCACTCGGCCGCCAGTTGGTGCTGCGCTCAGGGTCGTTGGCCCGTCGGCGCTCGGTGATCGCGCCCGGTGCACCCGTCGCTTACGTCATTCGCCGCTCCCCGTGGCAGCGTCGGCACGGCCTCTGCTCCGTGGACGTGCACCTCGGCGTCGGAGCAGGCACGCGGTCGGCAGTCGATATCGGCGACGACCAGGCGGTTACGCTCATCGGTGGCCTCGCCCCATGGGTGTTGTGAGACCCGGCCTCGTGCCAGGCGGCCCCGCCGCCGCGGTGGCCGGCTGACAGCGCCGCGATCAACGCGCGCTCGTCGTCATCGGACAGGCCCGCGCGCCGCGGTCCGTGCCGGTCGCGGCCGCTTTCCCGGGCGAGGGTGGGTGCGTTCGAGTGGGCGGAGGATGAGACCGGCCCGAGCGCCTTCGTGTTGTCGCGGGCGTTGACGCCGAACCAGTCGGGATCGACGAGCTAGAGAGGAAGACCGCTCGCCCATCCATCTTCGACCCTCCTGATCCACCAGCCACTGCGGGGCAGCGCGCACGACGGGGCCGGTGTGCCCTGACACGCTTCGTGCGACGTGGAGGTGCTCGTCCAGCGGGACGGCCGTGCCCGTGGCATTTAAGGTTCCGGCCGTGGCAGGGCTGCCGGCGTCGACGAGCCAGGCTGCCAGATCGCGCACATCAATCACCTGCGTGGAAAGGGTGGGCGCATCCGGCACCAGGACGGTGCCATCTTCGGTTGCGGGTCGCGCGAACCCAGCGGCCAATACCCGGAGCGGTCAAATCTCGCCGGGGCCGGCGATCAATCCGACCCGGGCGATCGACGCGGCTCGGGCCAAAGTTGGCGCTGGACAGGTTGCTCGCACGCGACCTTCGCCTGCCCGTAGGTGTCCATGCCGTGCATAACGTCTCCGTCGACTGGCGGCAGGACGGGGCTGTTTGCCGGAGGAAACGAACACGAAGGAGGTGCAATCGGTGAGCGCCCTCACGGCGCCATCGACGTGCCCTGGCTGTCGTGAGACATCAACGACGGCGTCCCACAGCCGGCGTGCCACCTGGTTCTACGCGTCGGATCCGGCGGGGTCGGCGCGGATCAGGGTCCCGCCGGGGCACTGCCGAACCACGCGCGAGACATGTGACCTCGTGGCCGCGCGTGAGCGCCGTAGCCGCAACATCGTCGCCGAGCCACGCCGATCCGCCGAGAATGAGAACCGCGTCACAACAGGTGCCTGGCGAGGAACTCAGCGGGATGCTCGACGGGTACCCCGGCGAGCTCGGCCACCTGTTGGCGGCACGAGGTTCCGGTCGCCACGACCCGTCCGTGCCGTCGGGCAGCGGGAAGGAGTCGGTCCTCCCCGATCTGGCGGGAAAGCTCGGGATGCAGAAACCCGAAGGCGCCCGCCATTCCGCAACATCCTGCGCCCGAATCGTGGGCCGTGGCACCCTCCACCATGCCGACGAGCGCCGCCGCCGGTCCGGCCGTGCCAAGGGCGCGGGCATGGCAATGCTCGTGTACCGCGACGTCAATCGGCGCCTCGGCGGCGCGTAGTGCGGGGCCGCCGAGATCGAGTACGGCCCGCGAGAAGCTGACGGTGGCAGCCGCCACCCAACCAACCCGCGGATCGGATGGCAGGAGCTTTGCGAGATCGTCGGTGAACATCGACTCGCACGATGGTTCCAGCACAACGATTGGTGTGCCGGCGATGGCAGAGGGGGCCAGCCGATCGAGCGCGCCGCGGGCCCGCCGCCGCGCCGCGTCGACCATCCCGGCCGACAGCAGCGGGCGTCCGCAGCAGCCCGGCGTGACGACCTCGACTCGCGCCCCGCACGCAGTGAGCACCGCCTGCGCGGCCGTCCCGATCTCCGGATGGAGAAACCGGGTGAAGGTATCTGCCATGAGCACCACCGTCGGCCCGGAGCCCGTTGCCGGAGCCGGCTGCCACGCTTGTCGAGGTCGCGGCAGCGTGCGACCGACCACTCGACTGCCGATCGCCGCCCCGATACCCGCGAGCGCAGGGGCTCGGCTTCCCAGCGCGAGCGCCTCGTGGGCGCGTCCGGCAGCGCGCTGTGTGAGCGAGAGACCGTGGCGCGCTGCGCGGTGGGCGAGGGCCTCAACTTTCATCCGCGCCATGTCGACCGACGCCGGGCACTCGGACAAACACGCCTTACAGCCGAGGCACAGCTCCATCGCCTCGTGGAGGGCGTCGTCGGCGAGCCCGTCGGGTAAGCGTCCTTCCAATGCGGCACGCAAGAGCACTGCACGGCCGCGCGTGGAGTGGCGTTCGTCGCCGAGTGCTTGGAAGCTTGGGCACATCGTGCCCGCCGCCGATCGGCACGCCCCGTTGCCGTTGCAGGCCTCGGCGGCCCGGGCCAGGCCACCCTCGGAGTCGAAGGCGACGGAGGTTGGCCAACGGCGCCGAGGCGGGGACGCGACAATTCGCAACCCCGAGTCGAGGGGATCGGCGTCAATCAGCACACCCGGATTGAGAAGGCCGTTCGGGTCGAGGTGTCGTTTGACGTCACGAAAAGCATCCATCGTTCGTGGAGTGAACATCCGAGGCAGGAGTTCCCCCCGGGAGCGTCCGTCGCCATGCTCGCCCGACAGCGAACCATCGTGCGCGGCGACCAGATCGGCGACGCTCTCGGCGAGGCGCCGAAGACGGGCGATGGCTCCGTCGGCGCGAAGATCCATCAGCGGGCGGATGTGCAGGCATCCGACGCTGGCGTGGCCGTACCAAACGGCCGGAACCCCTTCGTCGACGAGCAGTCGCCGGACCTCGCCCGCGAAGCTCACCAGATGCTCGGGCGCAACCGCGGGGTCTTCGATGATCGCGATCGGTTTGGCGTCACGCCCGATCTCGTCACCGCCGCGCAGAGCCCGCGCGATACCCGCCCGACGCACCGCCCACACGGCCGCCTGCTGAGCGTCGTCGGTGATGACGTCCCGGAAGGTCTCGCCCACCTTCGGCAGATCCCGAAGGGCGCAGGCCACCTGCTCGGCGGATCCACTGAACTCGACGACGAGCATTGCCGGGGAGCCCGAGAACACCCCAACGAGGCCCGCGGTGGCCCGCGGGCGGTTGGCCGGGTCGACCATCGCGCCGTCGAGCAGTTCGATCGCCGAGGGATGCGTCGCCAGAAGGGGCACGACGGCAGCCAGTGCGGCGTTCACGTCGTCGAATCCCACGACGACCAGGCCACGACACGCAGGCAGCTCGACGAGCCGCAGCTCGGCGCGGGTGATCACCGCGAGCGTGCCCTCCGAGCCGCAGATCAGCCGCGGCCAGTCGGGCGCGTCGCCCCGCAGCGCGTCGAGCGCGTAGCCCGAGACCCGCCGCAGAAGCGTGGGCACCTCGACCGAGTCTGCCAACGCCGCGCACGCCGCGAGGGCTGCCGGGGCGGCATCACCGCGTCGCAGCGTCGCTCGGGTGCCGTCGGCCAGCACGACGTCCAGCGACAGCACGTGGTCGGCGGTAAGGCCGTGGACCACCGAGCGCGCCCCGGCGGAGTTGTTGGAGATCATTCCGCCGAGGGTCGCCCGGCTCGCCGTGGCGACATCGGGACCGAAGATCAGACCGCTCGCGGCGGCGCGCGCGTTGAGGTGGTCGAGCACGACCCCCGGCCCGACCCGAGCGACCCGCCTTCCGGGATCGATCTCGATCTCGTCGAGGGCCGAGCAATCGACCACGAGACCGGTTCCCACCGTCTGTCCGGCGAGACTCGTTCCGGCGCCCCGCATCGTCAAAGGCATTCCGAGATCGCCGCAGACCTTCACCGCCGCTTCGAGGTCGTCGGCCCGCCCGGCCCTCAAGACCCCGCGGGGTCGTCGCCGGTAGAGGCTGGCGTCGCAGGAGTAGAGCTCCCGGGTACCCATATCGACCCGGAGACTTCCCACGACCTCTCCGGTCAGCCGACGGTGGAGTTCGGAGCCCTGCATGCCTCGATGCTAGGCCGTTGCAGCACCGTTCGCCGCCCAGATCGGGCGTCTCGAGCGAGGTTCTTCGTCGGTTGCCTTGCTACCCCCACCGGCCCTCGCTACTCTACCCGGGCTTTACGGAGCACCGGCTCATCCGCGCGGCCTAACCGGCCGCGCATTTTTGCGTCGGGTTCCCTTTTTGACCCGGACCGAAAGACGCGTGCCCGGTATCCGCCGGTTGCGTGTTCTCGTGCCCCAGAGGAGCGATTGATGGCCAAAGAGAAGTTCGACAGGTCAAAGCCCCACGTGAACGTGGGCACCATCGGCCACGTCGATCATGGCAAGACCACCCTTACTGCGGCCATCACGAAGGTTCTCTCAGAGCGCTTCGGTAACGGCCAGGCGGTGGCTTTCGACCAGATCGACAAGGCCCCGGAAGAGCGCGAGCGCGGCATCACCATCGCCACGGCTCACGTCGAGTACGAGACGGGCAACCGGCACTACGCCCACGTCGACTGCCCGGGCCACGCCGACTACATCAAGAACATGATCACGGGTGCCGCGCAGATGGACGGCGCGATCCTCGTGGTGTCGGCCGCCGACGGCCCCATGCCCCAGACGCGTGAGCACATCCTGCTCGCCCGCCAGGTGGGCGTACCGTCGATCGTGGTCTTCCTGAACAAGGCCGACCAAGTCGACGACCCCGAGCTGCTCGAATTGGTCGAGCTTGAGGTCCGCGAGCTGCTGAGCATGTACGAGTTTCCCGGCGACGACGTCCCGATCATCACCGGCTCGGCGCTGAATGCACTGAACGGCGACGCAGAGGCCGCCGAAGGCATCCTGTCGCTCATGGAGGCGGTCGACTCGTTCATCGAGATGCCCGTCCGTGACGTCGACAAGCCCTTCCTGATGCCGGTCGAGGACGTCTTCACGATCACCGGTCGTGGCACGGTTGCCACGGGTCGCGTCGAGCGTGGCATCGTCAACGTGGGCGACACCATCGAGATCGTGGGCATGACGCCGCAGACGACCTCGACGGTTGTGACCGGTGTCGAGATGTTCCGTAAGCTGCTCGACCAGGGTCAGGCAGGCGACAACGTCGGCTGTCTGTTGCGCGGCATGAAGCGCGAAGACATCCAGCGCGGTCAGGTGCTTGCCGCACCGAAGTCGATCACGCCGCACACCAAGTTCAAGGCGCAGGTCTACGTCCTTTCCAAGGACGAGGGCGGCCGGCACACGCCGTTCTTCCCGGGCTACCGCCCGCAGTTCTATTTCCGCACCACGGACGTCACCGGCGTCGTTACTCTCCAGGAGAGTGTCGAGATGGTGATGCCGGGCGACAACGCCATGATGGATGTCGAGCTGATTCAGCCGATCGCCATGGAGGAGGGCCTGCGCTTCGCAATTCGCGAAGGCGGCCGCACGGTTGGCGCTGGAGTGGTGGAAACGATCGTCGAGTAGCACTCTGGCGGGTTCTCGCCCCGCCGTCTCCCCTGAAGAGGGGAGACGGCGGGGTTTTCTTTCCCGGCGGACGTCCACGAAGGGCAGTGAGTTGCAGCAGAACAAGATCAGGATCAGGCTCAAGGCCTACGACCACGAGCAGATCGACAAGAGCGCGGCGTCGATCGTCGAGACCGCTCAACGCAG